>CBDTZL010000041.1:0-14830 GCA_965364895.1 uncultured bacterium | reverse complement strand
AATTTAGCGGAAGAAAGCAGCGAGGTTGGCCAATGATGGACACAATAGAAGAATCACTGGACACGATCTACGGCACGCCTCCGGTAGGAACGGAAGCGTTAGATAAGCTGCGAGACAGTGTTCAGGAGTGGCAGGATGCCATCTGGTATGACGCGCTGCGGGACAGTCCGGTCGGGCCGCTGTTTGTTGCGGTCGGCAACCAAGGAGTGGTTGCTATCGAGTTCGGTACCGATGAGGCCGGATTTGTGCGGGAGCTTGAGGCACGACACGGGGTAACGACAATCCGCTCCATGGGACGGGTGAGCGAAGCCATGAGTCAGATCCTTCAGTACCTGTCCGGCGATCGACGGTCGTTTGAGCTCGAAGTCGATTTGCGCGATTCGACCGATTTCCAGCGCAAAGTTCTGGAGGCGGCTGTCGCTGTGCCACCCGGCTATGTAGCAACCTACGGTGAGATCGCAGTCCGCATCGGAAAGCCTAAATCTTCGCGAGCGGTTGGTCAGGCTCTGGCTCGGAACCCAATTCCAATCGTCGTCCCATGCCATCGGGTAGTGGCCGCAGATGGATCAATGACTGGATATTCGGGCGCCGGTGGAATAGAAACTAAAGCACACCTTCTGAGATTGGAAGGCGCAACGATCGCCTAGTTCTGCGCTTGTAAGAGATTGCGCGCGTCTTCCAAATCAGGTGTTTGAGCTCCCTCAGTGAAGCGGCCATAAACCCCATGCAGCGCATCCCGGTACGTAGGGCGACGACCCTGTGCTAAGCGGTGCCGGTAAAGACTGGTCAGTGTCCGAAGTTCCAAGGAATTAGATCGCTGGGCTCGGGCCGATCGCAGCGACCGCTTGAGGAACTCATCCGCTTCTTCGGGAGAGTCTGTCGCAAGGAATTCACCCTTCAGCCTTAGCAACTCCGGTTTTCCTATCAATTCTTGAGTGTCATCGGCTAAATGCAGCGCCTGGCCCACAGTCTTCAGCGCTGCTGCTGGATTACCCCAGTCAAACTGTGCCTCAGCCAGCATTCCCAGATAGGTAGGCAGCCCCAGGCCTGCTCCGTTGGCTTGCCAGGCATCCAGGCCATTGCTCAAAATGTCATTCCCCGATTGATCTCCGAGCTTGGAGAGTGAGGCGCCGCGCGCGATCCGGCCCACCGCAATCCATAAAGGAAAACCATGACGTTCGGAAATCCGGATGGCTTTCTCTGACAGCGATAGCGCTTCCGACCACTCACGTCGTGAATAGTGAAGCACTGAGGATAAAACCAGCGCATAGGCCAGACTGTGCGGATGATCGATGGCCTCCGCGTATGAAATTGCACGCGTCTTTGCGTCCAGCGAAGCCTCCGTATTTCCAAGAGCCCAGAATGTAAATGCCAGGCTGCTCATACATGCCACGAGCGGATTTTGTCCATAGTAGTAAGCGTGGCTGGAGTGATACCTGGGATCATATAGCTCCACACCCTTCTCCAAATGCCGGCGTGCCCGCCGGATATCTCCCATGTACAGCAGTGTCGAACCCAGCGCTCGATGAGCCTCAAGAAGCAGCCCGGGGTCGCGCCCGGCAATCTTTTTTAATTGGGCTCCGAGTTCGAGTGACGCTAGATGCGAAGCGCGTACGATATGGAAGCTCCAGAGCCCCCACAAGGCGGGGAAGAGCTGCGGCGTGTCCCCGATCCTTTCACTGAGAGCTCTAGCGCGATCGAAGGCGGCTTCAACCTCCGGCGCCGCATAGCCCTTCGTTGCAATCAACGCCGCGCCAAGCGAGATCGCTATGGAAAGCTCGTATTCATCCCGGATTCGGCCCTTCGGAAGGTCGCCAAGAAGCAGCAATGCTCTATTGAGTTGAGCCACGGCTTCCTCATTGGCCGACACGCGCCTGGACTGCTCCCCAGCCTCCTGCAGGTAGCGGATGGCCTTGACCGAGTCCCCGGATTCCGAGAAGTGCCTGGCCAACTGAATCGCTACTTCACTTGCCTGCTCCCCATACAGACGTTCCAGAGCATTCCCGATCGCCTCATGCAAGTAGGTTTTCTCAGCTGCGTCGAGCCGACCGTATATATGACGTTGGAACAATCGGTGCCGAAAACTGTAGAGAGAGAGGCGCCGTTCATTGAGTCGGCTGGTGCCCTTTGCCACCGTGAGACGGTGGCGATGATCTAACTCCTGGCTCAAAGCGCGGATCAGGACTCGTTCGTCCACTCCCACGACGGGCGCCACGACTTCGGCGGTAAAGGTCTCTCCTTCAACGCTAGCGACGTTTAGCAAGTCCAGAAGCCGCGGCTCCAGCCGACCCACACGCTCCTCGATTACACCTTCAATCTTTACTGGCAATTTTCTCCAATCAAGCGGAGCGGCCTGGATCCAGCGACCCCCCGAATCCTGAACCAGATCGCCTGCTCCCTCCAGCTCACGCAGCAGCTCGATAGTAAACAGCGGGTGGCCACTCGTCTGGTCAAACAAGGCACTGCGAAATGCCTGATCTAGTTCGTTTGGCTCGCTGTCGATCAATGCATTGACGAAGGCTCGACCCTCTTCATCCGTTGAAGTGAGATCGATTTCGACCTCGCCTAATGCTCCCTTTAGCTCCCCGATAATTTTGGCCAGCGGATGCGGAGCCCCATCGCGGCCCAGCGCGATTTCATCAGGACGGAAGGCGCATATCACGAATATCGAAAGGGTCTCGATCTGGCGGCAAAGGTGAAAAAGCAAGTCGAGCGAGCCCAGATCTGCCCACTGAAGGTCGTCTAAGACAAGAACGAGCGGATGCTCGGCCGCGATACTGCTAAGTACTGCGGTGCTCTCATCGAACAGACCCGACTGGAGAAGATCTGCGCTGGGTTCTCCGAAAGTTTCTGTCTCCGCGCGTCGCCTGATCTCTTGTCTAAAACGATCATCGACAGCTTCATGCAGCGATGCGACCGAATTGAACCAGGCTAATGACACCAAACCTCCCACGAGATCCGGCCCTTGGTCCAGCAGCGCCCGCGCGGATAGGGGTATGGTTTCCCACGCACGCCGAGCTTCGGGGGAAGATAAGACACCCCTTGACCAGCGTGATTCAAGGTCGCCGATCAAACAACCAAAGATATCTCGAAATGGAAGGTAGGGATCTCCAGGGCCGGTTACGGCGTTGCACTCACCTTTGGCAACCAACAAACGTTCATGCTCTGTATGGGCACGCCTGGTGAATTCGCGCATAAGAGCAGTTTTTCCGCTGCCGGCCTCACCGGAGATGAAGGTAACTTGTCCCGTGCCACCGAGCGCGACCTCCAGCCGCTCATTGAGTTTCGCAAGCTCTTCCCGTCGAGAATAAAATGGTGCAGGTTCTCGATCTGTGAGCACATCGAGGAAACCCGGGGGCTCGGGCGCCGTGTCAGGGACGACCGGAACCTGTTCACGCTCGCCGAGCGAAATTCGTTCGAGCAATTGCTTGGTTTCGACCGAAGGTTCAACCCCGTAATCTTCGAGCGCTTCAACGCAGCGCTGGTAAGTCGCCACGGACTTTGCGCTGTCACCCAACTCAAAATAGGCAAGCATGATGGCGCGGAAGGCAGGCTCGAGAGCTCCTGCCCGTGCGATAAGGTTCTCGCCCCACTCCAACAGCTCATTCCAGCGACTGCGCTGCTCCAGATGAGCCAGCAGCTGCTCTCCGCGTTGCTCAAATGCAATCCGCATTCGCTCGCGTTCAGGAACCACCCATTCATCATAGAAACCCGGCAGCAATTCGCCCTTGTAAACCGCGACCCACTCATCGACCGGTGCGCTCTCTTCCAGCTCCTGCATCAGAACGTCGACGTCCAGCCAGGTCTCCGCATTTGGGTCAAATGCTACATGGAAGCGATCGGAAGTGATGTACCGGTGATTTTCGTCTTCGATCGACTTTCGGATCCGCCACAGTGCCTGGCGCAGGTTATTTCGGGCGCTGGATTCCAACGAATCCGGCCAGAACATCCCAGCCAGCCGCTCGCGCCTGTGGCTAACGCCGCGATTGAGGATCAAATACGAAAAAAGGGACTGTGCGGGGCGCGAGGGGATTTCCAGCGGTTGGCCGTCGCGCTGGAGGCTGAATTGACCGAGGAGCCTTACTTCTAACATCCGCGAGTTTGAGGGA
The DNA here is from genome assembly GCA_965364895.1 of uncultured bacterium. Lineage (GTDB taxonomy): Bacteria > Chloroflexota > Anaerolineae > Anaerolineales > E44-bin32 > JADFRG01. The sequence continues at coordinate 10,721 of CBDTZL010000041.1, read as the reverse complement.
TTGGCCGCGGTGAAAGGGGATTGTTGAGGGTTGAGAAAAAAGCGAATCTATTTACAGCGCTATGAGGCAATGAACGAATAACGCTGTCGTAGATGATTGGTTGACACACCCAGGTTAATCTCATGCACAAGAGCTCCATCCTTAGGAACCCGGAATCGTGGTGTTAGTAGCGAAAGAGATTGAACTAGAGTGAACTTGGGCCAACTTCAAGACATAGTTAGACCGGAATGTGATGGGAATGTGATGCGCAACCTCTGCTCTCGTCGATGGTTGTTTATAGTAAGAACGGTCAGCTCAAAACGATCCTCATTCACTCGCTCAGCCAGACACTCCTCCCCGTGCATGAGTTTAAATGGCACCCAGGCAAATCGTATCGATGAAACGCAGTCAGTATTGAAAGGAACAAAGTGTGGATCCAATTCTTGAGTGGGGCATTGAGGTCATCGTTGCGATCCAAACCATTCGATCGCCTGCCCTGGATGCATTCTTCCAGGGCGTTACATTCCTCGGCAACGCCGAGTTCTACTTATTGCTTGCTCCCGTCTTTATCTGGAGCGTGAACTACAGGCTTGGCGCTCGACTCGGCATTTTGCTGCTCCTCTCAGCGTATATCAACCAAGCGCTTAAAGAACTATTTATGCAGCCGCGCCCTTGCGAGCCCAGGCCCGATGTCTGCATTGACCAGGCGGATAGCTATGGCCTTCCAAGCGGACACGCCCAGAACGCCATCGTGTTTTGGGGCGTGATTGCCCAATGGATTGGGACGGCGTGGGCCTGGATCGCTGCAATTCTGCTGATGTTGCTCATCGGAATATCTCGCATCTACCTGGGGGTGCACTTCCCCACCGATGTGTTCGTGGGATGGGCAATCGGGATCGTGATCTTGGGGCTCTACATTGTCCTGGGCGAGCGAGTTGAAAAGTGGCTTGAGGGGCGCTCGCTGGCGGTTCAGATTTTGCTGGCACTCGCGCTACCGGTGCTATTCCTTGCGATCCAGCCAAGCGACGTAACGGCTCAGATCACCGGCGCATTCGCCGGAATCGCCGTGGGGGTAGCGCTGGGAGTTCGGTATTTAGATTTCGATGCAGGCGGCCAGATTTGGAAAAGGGCCGTGCGCTTTCTCCTGGGAGTGGCCGTGGTTGCTGCAATCTTCTTCGGCTTGCGCATCATCTTCCCCGGAGAAGGTGAATCGCTGTACGCAATATTTCGATTTGTCCGCTATGGCTTCGTTGGGCTGTGGATCAGCCTAGGAGCGCCCTGGCTCTTCCTGCGTGTGGGCTTGGCCGATGCGAGAGCTGCAAGTGCTTGAAACCGTTGTGAGATAAGTGTGGGAGGTGGGAGATGACCTACGTTTTGCGTTTCGATGAAGTGGGGAAAGACAATATTCCTCAGGTGGGTGGAAAGGGGGCAAACCTGGGCGAAATGGTCGGTGCGGGGCTGCCTGTTCCGCCAGGATTCTGCATCACTGCCCAGGCGTACCAAGACTTCCTCACGGAAGCTGGTCTGCAGGAGCCGATCGACGAGATTCTTGCCGACATGCAGCCAGACGACATGGAAGACGTGAAAACCCGCAGCAAAATGATCCGGGACCTCATCACACAATCAGCGATACCTGACGCGATCGAACATCAGATTACGGAGGCTTATCTGGAGCTCAGCAGAGAACTTGAGCAGCCAGAGCTCGCCGTAGCGGTTCGCTCATCGGCAACCGCTGAAGATCTCCCTGGTGCATCCTTCGCCGGACAGCAGGATACCTACCTGAACATTCGCGGCGTGCCATCCGTGCTTGAACATTCCCGTCTCTGTTGGGCCTCGCTTTGGTCACATCCGGCGGTCACCTATCGTCATGAGCAGGGGTTCGAGCACGACAAGGTGTTCCTTTGTATCGCGGTGCAGGCCATGATCGATGCGGATGTAGCAGGAATCTTGTTCACCGCTAATCCGGTAAATGGCGATCGTGACGAGGTGCTGGTAAATGCCAGCTGGGGGTTGGGGGAAGCGGTAGTCTCGGGGATGGTTACTCCAGATACGATCACCGTGCGGCGATCTGAGGCAAAGATCCTCGATTATGCGATCGGTTCTAAGGAGATGGCTATTCACTATGCGGACAGCGGTGGGATTCTGGAAGTAGATACCACCGAAGAGCAAAGAAGCCGACAGGCTCTTTCCGATCAGCAGGTGCTTGAACTCGCTGAAATAGGCGGGACCATTGAGCAGCACTACGGATCCCCTCAAGACATCGAATGGGCGTTGTTTGGAGAAAAATGGTACTTGCTTCAGTCTCGGCCGATCACCACGCTGCGGGATCAGGCGGACGAGTACAACCGATCCATGTTTATCGAAATCTTTCCCGATCCTCTATCGCCGGTGTTCGCCTCCATCATGGTGCCGCTGTTTGGATCCATGCTGGATTTCACATTCGACTACTGGGGCTTTAGACTGCCGAAGGACAGAGCTGCGGTCGGTCTCTACTACAACCAGCCTTACCTGAACAAGAACTACATCGAGGCTGCCTTCTCCACGCTCACGCCTGATGTAAGCGAACCCCTGGTATCCGCGATCACGAACCCCTTTGGCCGCCACGGAGCAGAAACCAAGCGTGAACTTTCGTTGCCTTATCTAAGGTTAGTGCTCAACACTCTGCGGTTCATGATCCGATTTCCGAAGCAGATGCCAGGCCTCATCGCTAACTATCAGGATCAGGTGGCAACCCTGGAGGATAAGTCGCTTGAGGAGACCTCGGATCAGGAGCTCATCGATACCGTGAGAGAGCTTGTGTTCGATGATGCCAGCCCGCTGGTCAACTATGACTTCCTCATGATTGCGGTTATCAGACGAAACTACGAGCTGCTTGGTACCTTTTTAGAACCTAGCTTTGGCGAGCGGACTGAAGAGCTCCGGGCCAAGCTCATCTCGGGTGTTACTGGCAATGTGACCATGGAAACAAATAAGCGCTTGTGGGACCTTGCTCAGACGGCGAAAGCTTCGCCGGAAGTAACCCGTGTCCTTCGCGAAACGGATGAGCAAGAGGTCGGCGCAGCGCTGCGTGACATGCCAGAAGCAGCACCCTTCCGGGAGCATCTGGATACCTTCCTCAGCGAATACGGACATCGTGAGATCCGCATGGATATTTACTATCCAACCTGGGGAGAGGACCCTGCGCCCGTCTACAGTTTTGTCCGAGGCTATCTGGATGCGGATGAGTCGCAAAGCCCGCATGTTCAGCAGGCGCGATTAGTTGAGGAGCGGAATGAGCTAACGAAAGAAGCATTAGCCAGCGTCGAGCAGGGAATGGTCGGCCGATATTTGCTCTCACCGATCTTCCGCTGGGTACTTCATCAGACTCAGCTCCATACCCGAGAGCGGGACACGATGCATTTCGAACTCACGCGCCTCTTCCCGCTGGCCCGCCGCGTACTGCACGAACTTGGTCAGCGCTGGGCGCAGCGCGGGCTGATCGATCAACTGGATGACATCTATTTTCTCACTCTGGCTGAAATGGATGAAGTGGCAGAACGTCAGGAATCTGCGAAAGACAAGGTTCTAGAAGCGCGCCAGGAGTTTGATGCCAATTTGCGCCGGCCGTGGCCCAACATCATCCGCGGCGAAGAGGAGATTTATCAGGAAGCTGAAATTACGGAAGGCGACTTGCAAGGGGTTGCGGGCAGCCCAGGTGTTGTGTCGGGCCCTGCGCGCGTCATTCGAGGGCCGGACGAGTTCGGCACTTTGCAGCGTGGCGAAATTTTAGTCGCGCCTCTCACCAACCCCACCTGGACCCCTCTCTTTGCCGTCGCGAGCGCGGTGATTACCGAAGTGGGAGGAATCCTCTCGCACGGCGCCATCGTCGCAAGAGAATATGGCATCCCCGCAGTTATGTCGGTACCCGGCGCGACAGTCTCCTTGAGGGACGGTCAGATGATTACAGTCGATGGAAATCGAGGGGTGGTAGTGGTTGAAGGGGTCGAAACATGATCCCTCAGTTGCTTGGGCTTGCGATTGCCGGGTATTTATTAGGATCGATTCCCATCGCCTGGATCGTTGCCAGGCTGGTAACCGGAAAGGACCTGCGCACGTTGGGCAGCGGCAACGTGGGCGTCATGAACGTGGCGTTGAGCGTTACCCGTTGGGCGGGTCTGCTGGTATTCCTCGGGGAGCTGTTCAAGGGGGTTCTGGCGGTCTACCTGGCAATCCAACTTGTAACGTGCGGGGGGCCGCTTTTGGGCTCTATCGAGTGCCAGCTTGCAATCGGAGTCACCGTGTTGGCCACCGTTATCGGTACGCGTTGGATGGTCTGGTTGCGATTTGCCGGCGGCCGGGGTAATACGGTCGGTTTGGGAGCGATGGTGGCTTTGTCCTGGCAGACGCTGGTAATCGGCCTGGCGATTTGGGTTCTAGTGCGTTTGATAAGCAAAAGCTCGTTCTGGGCAACTCGGATCAGCCTGCTCTCCTGGCCTTTTGTGTTCGGCCTGCTGACAGGTTCGATCGTCTTCCTGGTCTTCGGACTGGCACTGAGCGGCGTCTACTTGACCACCCATGAGACCGTCACCGACGATCACACAATTTTGAAGGAACGTTGGCCAAGCCTCTGGGCGTTTGTAATCGGCCCCAAACGCCGAAGAGAATCCTGATTGCCTGACCTACCACGCGCTCAATGACTTTTTCCTCATTCAAGGGGAACTTCCCGCAAGAGACAACCTATTAACGGGAGCCTGTACGCATCCCTAACGCGGCCCTGCTACCTTGAGCTTAAATCCAAGGAACAGGAGCGTTCAGATGGCACACAACCAAGTATTGGCACTCAGCCCTACCGAACGGATTGAACAGAGGATACGGCGCGGCAGTATTACGCTTGCAAGTGCACTGGCGAGTGGATTGGCCCGTTTTCTGGTGTGGAGGCAGCACTTCCAGGGGCTTCGGTCAAACTTGGCCGTGGTCCACCGCCTCCCGCAAGATTCAGCGGCTCTCGACGAAAGAGTTATCGAGAATCTGCGCAACGCCTTCGTCAGCTACGCGGAATTTTTCATCATTGCCTGCAGGGGCCCAGGAGCGGTTGACGCGGCTTGCGAGATCGATCCAGCCACCTTGCAGCTTATTAAGAAGCATCAGGCTCAGGGGCGAGGGATTGTCTTGGTGGCGGCACATTCGACCAGCCTCGACATCTTTATGCTGGCGATGAGCAGGCGTTTTCCGGAGATGCAAGCCCTCACGCTTCCACAGCCACCCTTGAATACGCGCATCATGAACCGGTTAAGGGGTAAGTACGGCTTCCAGCTGAATCCCATTTCTTCGGCCAGCCTGCGGAGTGCCGTAAGGCATCTGCGGAGAGGTGGCATTGTTGGCATCGCGGCCGACGTGCCGACCCAGTACGGTGCGCAGCTCAACCTTTTCGGTAAGCCTTGCCAGCTGCCGATCGGTCACACACGCCTGGCGGAAGCCACAGATTCGGCCATTGTTGTGGGAATTTCGCAACGAGTCAGCCCTGGCAAATATCGTGGATTTGGAATCGAGGTGCCGTCCAGCGGTGGTGACGAAGAAGATTGGGCGGCCTTAGTTCTACAAGTGTTGGAGCAATTCATCATGGAAAGGCCGCAAGAGTGGTTTATGCCGCCGCCGCTATGGCCATCGCTGACGGTTTCCGAAGCTCCATTGCTATTTCAACACCGGCTTCCTCCGGCGTTGACAAGCCGCTTGATTCGGGGATAATCACGAACATCGGCAACGATGGAGGAAAGTAGGCGAGCGAAACTCGCCAGGGAGGTGGGGGCCTGACTGAAACCTTCACCCGAGAAATACCCGCCGAAGTTCCCTCCTGAGCCGCCCGTGGGAACGCTTCAGAGTCAGATCCACCTGAGGGCAAGTAGTTCGGGCCGGAATCCAGCCGTTATCATCTGGAGGCCGATCCGCCGTGATCGGGAATGAGAGAGCCGGAACGGCTAACAAGGGTGGTACCGCGGGTGCTCCCGTCCCTTGAATGGGCGGGAGTTTTTTAATTGCGTGAAGGAGGCTTATGCAGGAACAATTAGACAAGCTGGTGCAGCAGGCGCTCGCTGGGTTGAGTAAGGTGTTCGACGAGCAAGAGCTGCAGAACTGGCGGATCAAGCACCTGGGGCGCTCGGCGGAGGTAGGCAAGGTGCTGGAAGGGCTGCGAAAGCTTCCGAAGGAGGAGCGACCGGCGGTTGGTCGGCGGGTGAACGAAGTCAAATCCAGCCTGGAAAAGGCTTTTGATGAAAAAGTGCAAGCTCTGCGGTTGCAGGCGCTCGAGCGTTCGCTGGGAGAAGAGAAACTTGACGTCACGCTCCCGGGACTCTCACCCAAGCGCGGAAGAATCCACCCTTCCACCAAAACGATGCGCGAAATTATCAGCATATGGGCCGAAATGGGATTCCAAGTCTATCGCTCGCGGGAGGTAGAGACCGATGAGTTCAACTTCGGCCTGCTCAACTTCCCGCCGCACCATCCTGCGCGCGATATGCAGGACTCTTTCTACACCACCGACCCGGAAGTCATCCTGCGGACTCACACTTCTCCGGGACAGATTCATGTGATGCGCGAGCGAGCTCCCGAGCCGATTCGAGTGGTCTTGCCTGGCATGTGCTTCCGACATGAACAAATAACGGCCCGATCTGAAATTCAATTCAATCAGATCGAGGGCCTGGCTGTGGGATCCAACATCACGATGGCCGATCTCAAGGGCACGCTCAGTGCATTTGCGCGCCGATTCTTTGGGCAGGACGTACGCACGCGATTTCGCGGATCCTACTTTCCATTCACCGAGCCTTCGGCAGAGCTGGATATCGAGTGCTTTGTCTGCGGTGGGGTCGGCTGCCCGGTGTGTAAGCGCACTGGTTGGCTGGAAATCCTTGGCAGCGGGATGGTGCATCCAACGGTGCTTGAGAATGGTGGCTACGATCCTTCGATCTACAGCGGGTTCGCCTTTGGCATGGGGCCGGAACGCATCACGATGTTGAAGCATGGAATTGAAGACATCCGCTACTTCTGGGGTAATGATCTGCGATTCCTGGAGCAGTTCTAATGGGCGAGTCGATGGGCACTAGGACAGACAGATGAAAGCCTTACCCGGGGAACGGAAGGGTGCATAGATGAAGGTTCCTTTGTCGTGGCTGCGAGATTTCGTCGATATTGAGGTCTCAGTCGAAGAACTCGTACGGAAACTTACGTTGGCCGGGCTGGAAGTAGTGCAGATCCGGTACGTCGGGCTGCCGATGCCGGAAGGCGCACAGGCAGAAACGAGGGTAACCGGTCTGGCCTGGGATCCGGAAAAGATCGTGGTGGGGGAGATTCTTGAAGTCATGCCCCATCCAAATGCCGATCGGCTGGTACTCACTCGACTCAACGATGGCAAGCAAGAGCACACTGTGCTTACCGGCGCGCCGAACCTGCTTGGTCTGAAAGACTCCGGCCCACTGGAGACTCCCATGAAAGTGGCGTATGCAAAGGAAGGATCCCAGGTCTACGACGGCAAGCAAGCCGGCCAGGTGCTCATGACGCTGAAGCCGGTCAAAATCCGCGGCGTCGAATCAGATTCCATGGCTTGCTCCGAGAAAGAACTCGGGATATCAGATGAGCACGGTGGAATCATCGTGCTGGATGACGACGCTCAACCCGGCATGCCGCTGGTCGACTACATGGGAGACGTCGTTCTCGATATTGATATCCTTCCAAACATCGCTAGAAACGCAAACATCCTTGGCGTGGCAAGGGAAACCGCAGCACAACTCGGTATTTCTCTCAAGACGCCTTCGTATGAAGTGGACTGGAAAGGCTCCGCTATTAAAGGTCGAGTGGACCTGGATATCCGAGAGTCCGAACTCAACCCGCGATTTGTTCTTGGATTGATCGAAGATGTGAGCATCGAATCGAGCCCATTTTGGATTCAGCGCCGATTGCATCTGGCTGGAATGCGCCCGATCAACAATGTGGTCGACGCAACCAACTATGCGATGCTCGAGATCGGCCAGCCGCTGCATGCATTCGACTACGACGTGCTCATCGAGCGGGCGGGAGGCGGCACGCCGACCATCATTACACGCTTACCCGAGCCAGAAGAAACCCTGACCACACTGGATGGTGAGCAGCGTCAGCTCGACGACTTTACGATACTGGTCGCCGATACTGCGGGGGCGCTCTCCATCGGCGGCGTGATGGGCGGAGGCGAATCTGAAGTCAGCGAGAGCACCAAGCGGGTCTTGCTCGAAGGGGCAGCCTGGGACTTTATCAATATTCGGAAAACGGTGGCTGCGCAATCTTTGCCCTCTGAGGCCGCCTACCGTTTTGAGCGTGGCGTGCATCCTGCCATGGCGGAGCGAGGGGTCCGAAGGAGCCTCGAGCTGATGCGCGAGCTTACAGGCGGAACGGTAGCCGAAGGATTGATCGATGAGTATCCGGGCCAGCCCGATGTCCCGTCGATCGAGATCACACAAACCGACATCCAACGCTGGCTGGGAATCGAACTCGAACTGAGCGAAGCCGCATCTCTGCTCGAGCGGCTGGAATTCTCAACTGAGATGAATGAGAACAGCTTAAGCGTATCTCCACCGGACCACCGTTTGGATATCGGCGAAGGGGTGGTCGGAAAGGCAGACGTGATGGAAGAAGTGGCACGCGTCTACGGATATGACCGAATTCCCGAGACACAGATCGCGGACCGAATCCCGCCTCAGCACGCCAACCCTCGCATGGATGCGGAGTCACAAGTAAGAGACCTGCTTGCCTCTATGGGCCTTCAAGAGGCAGTTACCTATCGGCTGACCTCACGCGCTCGCGAAGCGAAGGCGCTTGCTTCGCAAGGAACGGAAGAGCGGGATTACATCCGATTGGCTAATCCGATCGGAGAGGAGCGCAGCGCGCTCAGACAGGATTTGCTGGCCAGCGTACTCGAGGTGGTCGCTAAAAACGTCCGTTTTCAGGAGCGCATCGCTATCTTCGAGATTGGGCCGGTCTTCCTCCCGATTCCGGGGGAGCAGCTTCCCAACGAATCTGATCGACTTGCGATCGCGATGCGCGGCCCAAGAAGCCCGCTTAGCTGGCAGGTCATGGAGCAGGGCGATATGGGGTTCTACGACATGGCCGGTGTACTCGATGGGCTGCTCGCCGGGCTGCATGTGGGCGATGTCCGCTATGAACCGACCGAGCATGCTGCTTTCCACCCCGGCAAGTGTGCCAGCATCCTGGTTGATGAGTTAGAGCTGGGGGTTATGGGAGTAGTGCACCCGATGGTTGCCGAACGTTTCGAGAGTTCGGATACCGCGATCGTAGCGGCCAACCTGGATCTCGAAGCCTTATTTGAGCGGATTCCGGAGCGCTATCCTATCCCGCCGGTGCCGGCCTTCCCGCCGGTACTCGAAGACCTAGCATTTGTTGTAGACCACGAAACACCAGCAGGACGTCTTGAAGCGTTAATCCAGGAGACCGGAAAGCCTCTGGTGGTTGGAGTTTCCGTCTTCGATTTATATGAGGGTGAGCAGGTCGGCCGAGGGTTGAAAAGTGTTGCCTTCTCGATTGTGTATCAGGCCGATGATCGGACGCTGACCGACAAAGAAGTAGCCACTATACGAGAGGCGATCGTCAAGCGATTGGAGAAAGAACTTGGGGCGAAGCTGAGGGACTATTAAGCTTCGGCGGTTTCTTCTGCTTCTTCGGCGTATGCTTCCGCCCGGCTAAGTGCGACGCTGGCAAGATGCCCCACAATCATCAGCAGGTCGTGGTCCACGTCGGTGAACTCGCGGTCGTAATTCTTGGTGATGGCCTCTAGCACACCCAGCACCTGGTCGCCATCCAACAGCGGCACGGCGGCAAGAGACCGAGTTTGAAATCCGAACGACTCATCAATCTTAGGATACCAACGAGTATCATCTCGAACGTTTGTGAGAAACAGAGGCCGTTTGTTCTCTGTAACCCATCCGGCGATTCCCTTGCCGGGCGGCAGTCGGTAGCCTGAGAGCCGATCGCGCGCTTCGCCGTGCACCACAGCAAACACCAGTTCATCAGTGTCTTCATCGAGCAGCAAGAGCGAGCCGTCGCTTGCGCCAACGACCTCAACCGCGGAAGCCAGCAGATCGTCTAGAAGCATCAGAATGTCGGTTGTGGGAGTGATGTGCTGAATGATCTCTTGCAGTGTGCTTAAGGCACGTACCGATGAGCGCAAAACCTGGAGTTCGTCCTGGAGATCGCGATTTTCGTCGGTAAGGCGGGCGACTTCCACTTGCAGGAAGCGAACCGGATCACTTCTTTCCATATTGAGAGCATAATAGCATGAGTTTTTTTACGGACAAATCGGAAGGAGGTCATGCATTGAATCTGTATTTTGCGTGCTCATTAACCGGAGGCCGGCAAGATGAAAAGGCGTACGGGGTAATTGTCTCCCATCTCGAGGGTGCGGGGCATCAACTTCCTACCGCTCATCTGGCGGATCCTGGGGTCATGGAGCTCGAAAAAGTGACCGAGGCGGATGAAATCTACGCGCGCGACATTCGCTGGATAAAGGACTGCAACGCATTGGTCTCAGAAGTCAGCACGCCTTCACACGGCGTAGGGTATGAGATCGCCTACGCCCTGGGGCTCAGCAAACCGGTGCTGTGTTGTTACCGGGAAGGCGTCACGGTTTCCAAAATGATCCTGGGGAACGATTCGTCGGGTTTAGCGATAAGGAGCTACCGGAACGAAGTTGAACTGCGCGAACTTCTGGATCAATTTATCGCCGA
>CBDTZL010000040.1:0-14837 GCA_965364895.1 uncultured bacterium | reverse complement strand
GTACCGATCACCAATCCGCCAAAATCGGCCGATTGGTCGAATAATACGATCATCCGCATGCGGGCCATGACGTTCCCACGGCGCACCTGCTGATCTTCCGGTATGCCGTCCAGCAGCACATTCGCCGCATCTGTTATGGGCAGCGTCACATCCTTGACACCGGTCATTTTGATCATTAGTTCCGCGTGCTCGAGTGACTCGGGGGAAGAAGTCGCGTACGGCATGCGGACTGCCAGCACATTTTCCGGGCCCAATGCCTCAGCGGCAAGCAAACAAGTCAAAGCCGAATCGACTCCACCAGACAGTCCGACAACCGCGCGGTCAAATCCCGCCCGGCTCGTCTCACTATGGATAAACCCGGTGAGAATGTAGCTGGCGAGCACCGAATTAATTTCCAAACGGATCTCGTCATGAGTCATTTCGAAGCTTTTCCAGTCGCTCCTGGGTCAGGAAAATTTGAGTTTATGATGCGCTTCAACTCATTATGGGTCAGCTCAGGTCGTTCATCGCGGAGTAGTGGTAACCGAGTGCGTGCCCGATGCAATTGGTTTAGGTCGAGCTCGGCAACAAACAAGTGTTCCTCATGAAACGGTCCACGTGCCACAAGTTCTCCGTGAGGATCGAAGACCACCGAACCACCCCAAAAGCCCAACCCGTCTTCAAAACCAACTCTGCCGACATTGGCGACGAAATTCGTAAATAGGCTGGCGTAGGCTTGCGCTACATGCTCCACCCAACGGGCCGACTCGAGGGCTTCTTCGGAATCGAGCCCGCGACCCGGCGAGGCGGACATGAACAGCAAGATGTCGGCGCCGTCCAGCCACAGTAAATAGGGCGGCGACGCATGCCAAAAATCCTCGCAAATGAGCACCCCTACCCGTCCAAGTGGGGTGTCAAATGCCCGGATGGAGTCGCCCAAGGCAAAGAAGCGGCCTTCATCGAATAACCCATAGGTCGGAAGGTAGACCTTCTGATGGACATGCAGGATCTCGCCTTTAGAAAGATAGGCGGCTGAGTTGAAGAATCGATTTCGGCTGTCCAATTGGACGAAGCCTGCTAACACGTCTACATTCCGACTGGCCTCGAGCAATGATTCGAACATCGGATCTTCGGCGCTGGCAGGCCGCGCTACAGCTGAAGTGAGATCCTGCAAGGCGTAGCCGGTAAGCGAAAGTTCGGGAAACACCACCAGATCCGCTTTGGCTTGAACCGCCTCATCGATTTTAGCCAGATGCTTCTCGAGATTAGCGTCCAGATCCCCCAGCACCGTATCGATCTGAGCGACAGCGAGCCTAATCATTTTCCGAGATTGACCACGAGTGCGATCAACCCTAGTGAGAGAACTGCAGCCGATCCCAGCCCGTCCCAACGTATTCCTGCCAATGCCGGCATGGGGTCGCCGCGTGTAAACGATAAGCCCAACGCGATCAAAGCCACAAGGGAGAGCGACAAGGCGGCAAGCAGGCCGGGACGCAGATCAAGCTGGGAAAGCCAATACAGTATCCCGACCACAATGAGTGAGAGCAGTCCCCCCAGGGCTTGCGTGGGCCAGCGGGGCGCAATGTTTCCAATCATATCGGGGGCAGGTGGGGTGAGCAGTCCGGGAGCGGTCTTGAAACCGTATGCACAGCGATCGATGAGACATCCCAGCCAGGCGGCCGAAGCAATAATTGCGGCTGGGATGGCCAGCGCATCCACCAGGCTCCAAAATGGACGCTTTATGAGCACGATGTACACCGCCAAACCAATCAAGGCCCCAAAGGCCGCCGCTGCCCAACTCAAACCCCCTTGCCAGAAGTAGAGGGCTTCTTCCGGCCGCTGGCTAAAGTAGGTCCAGTGGGTCGCTACGTACCCGATCCGGCCTCCAAGCAGCCCCGCCATTAAGGCGATGAGACCCGCATCAAGGCGAGTGGTTGGTTCGCTTTCCCGCTGAGTCGGCTGAAGCCCGAGCCACAGCAGGGAAATCAACGCGCCGATGGCCAAGACCCATGGGTAGGCGTTGTTCACACGCAATTCCAGCGGCCCTGAAAAGTCTACCATTTCCGACCGCTGTATAATCCGGAGCGAAGGTGGCCGATATCGAGATCACTCCCGTAACCAACAAATCTGAGCTCGAAGAGTTCATTACCTTTCCCTGGAAGGTCTACAAGGGCAATCCGTACTGGGTGCCTCCTTTGCTCTCAGAGCGCAGGCAGTTTTTCGACCCCGAGAAAAACCCCTTTTTCGAACACGCGAAAGCCCAATTCTTCGTCGCGCGCCGGAACGGCGACGTTGTTGGCACCATCGGCGCCCATTCCAACTACCTGTACAACGAAATTCACAACGACAACACTGGCTTTTTCGGGTTTTTCGAAGTGTTGAAAGATCCGGACACGGCGGCCGCACTGCTAGCGACCGCCGAACGCTGGGCAAAAGAGGCGGGTCACGACCAGATTCTCGGCCCGATGCAATTTTCGACCAATGATGAACTCGGCTTGCTGGTGGACGCGTTTGATGACGCGCCGAGGATCTTGATGACCTATAACCCAGCTCGCTACCAGGGCTACATCGAAAGCTCCGGATATGAGAAGGCCATGGATCTGTTGGCTTACCGTATCGGCATTCGCGAACTTTATGAGAACATGCCGGAGAAGATCAGCCGAGTGGGCGAGAAGATCTTGAAGCGATGGAAATTGAAGATCCGCCCCATCAACATGAAGGATTTCGATAACGAAGTCGAGCTTCTGCTCAGCGTTTATAACCAGGCTTGGGAGCCCAACTGGGCCGCGGTGCCCATGACAGAGCATGAGGCCGAAAAATTAGCCGAAGACATAAAACCGTTGGTTGATCCTGATCTAGCTTTGATTATCGAGAAGGACGGCCAGGCGGTTGCCTTCGGGCTCGCCTTGCCAGATCTCAACCAGCCATTGCTTAAGGCTTACCCAAAGCCCGGCTTTCCGGAGCCGCTTACCCTGCTTAAGCTACTGTGGCACTGGAAAGTACGCGGGAATATCAAGTGGGTGCGAGCATGGGGCGTGGGCGTGCTGCCGGAATTCCAGGGGCAGGGACTGGAATCCATCATCTTTCTTAAGCTGTCAGAGGCCACCTATCGTAAGGGTTTCGAGCTGAGCGAGATGAGCTGGATCCTCGAAAACAACGACAAAGTCCGAAAAAGCACTCAATTGCTCGGGGGCGAAGTCTACAAGACCTATCGGGTTTATCAGAAATCCCTTTAGTGCACACCCTCCCCATTCAATCTGCCACCTGGCGGGACCTGAGGCCGATTGTTGCTCTCGAAAAGGCTTGTTTTGGCCGCGACTCATGGCCCTGGCCAGAACTTCTGGTAGCGCTGACCTATCCCGGCACAATCCGGCTGAAATCCGAGCTTGAGGGCCAGATGGTGGGGTTTGCAATTGGAGACCGCAGGGGCCGGAGCGATCTGGGCTGGGTGGCCTCCATCGGAGTGCATCCTGAGTACCGGCGTAAAGGATTTGGTCGACAGTTGCTTGCTGCATGTGAGCATGGGCTTGAGACGCACAGAGTGCGCCTCTCGCTCCGTAAATCCAATGAGGCTGCGTTAGAGCTATACCTCCAGGCTGGGTATTCGCATGTTGATCTCTGGTCGAAGTACTATCGGGATGGCGAAGATGCACTTGTAATGGAGAGAATCGTCACGACCTAAGGCGGAAGCTACTCTGGTAAAATGCGGCCTTCAGGGCGTCGAGCAACTCGGCGCCCTAGCTTTGCAGAAAGGGAACATAGAGAAACATGGAAGTAATGCTGCTTAAAGACGTATACAAATTGGGCCGGGCCGGTGAAGTGAAGCGAGTCGCGAACGGCTATGGCCGCAATTTTCTTATCCCCCAGGGCATGGCGACGATGGCAACTCCGGGTGCCTTGACGCAATCTGGCCGAATCATGGCCTCGGCAGAAGAAGAGCGGGCACGCCTCAACCACGAGCTGACCGCGGTGTACGAGCAGCTCAATGATCTCCAGCTTAATTTCCCGGTAAAAGCGGGCGAAACTGGAAAGCTCTACGGCTCGGTGACTACTCAAATGATCAGCGAAGCCATCATGGAGCTCAAAGGTATTGAAGTCGACCGAATGCAGATCGTCAGCGAACCCATCCGATCTCTCGGTGTTCACCCGGTAAAGGCTAGGCTGACCGTGGATCTGATTGCCGAGCTCGCGATTGTCGTGCATAGGGAGGAGTTGCCTCCCGAGTCGGCCTTCGAACAGGTGGTTGAAGAGGCCGAAGACACTGAGGAGTTTGCCGATCTCCAGGCCGAACTTGAAGCAGAAGAAGCCGAGGCAGAAGCCGCGGCGGAAGCCGAAGAGTCGGAGCAGGCCGAAGAGGGGACCGAACAGCCTGAGACGAAAGAGCAGGCGGATGCGAGAGACGAGCAGCCTGAGAAGGTAGAGCAAGCAGCGGAGCAGAGCCAGCAATCTAATATGGATAGGCTCTTCGATGAAATTGCAAAGAGCGGCAAGATTGAGGAAGAAAGCGGTGACGATAAGACCGCACCAGAGGAGGAAACAGAGAAGTCCTAGCTCCTGAGGGTCAGACAGGAAGCATGGAAGAAATCGCAAAGACTCTCAAGGAAGCCAGGCACCGCCTCGGCCTGACCTTCGAAGAAGCCGAACGTTCTACACGCATACGTGCCCACTACCTTGAGGCACTTGAGAAGGGCGAGCTTCAATCCATCCCTTCGCAGGTTCAAGCTCGGGGTTTCCTCAAGAACTACTCCGAATACCTCGGGCTAGATTCCGGACCCATCCTCCAACGCTATTCAGAAGTCGTTCACTCTCAGCGAACCCTTCCCTTGCGAAGAGTTCGTCAAGACGATCAGGCCACCCGTCCCTCGGTAGCGGTGAGAAGGCGCAGAATTTCGGCCGACCTTGTGATCGCAGGTGTCATCACCATTGCCGTACTGGCAGTCCTGGTCTGGGGAATTGGCCTGGTGGCCAGTTCGCTGCGCGGCCAACCACAAGCAGAATCTGCCTTCCTGATCCCCACTTTCACCCCGACAGTAGAGGGTGAGACACCTGACTCCGAGCAAGCGCTGCTGGCCGTGGCACAGACTCCAACCCCTCCCTCCATTGAGATACCGCCGGGCCTGACCAATGCGCTCGACCTTCGATTGCTAATCGAGCGAAGATCGTGGATCAATGTGGAGGTTGACGGCGAAGTTAAGGAGAGCCGGCGCGCAGCACCGGGAGAGCTGCTCGAGTTTCAGGGCGAGCAGCTGATTGAGGTGACCACCGCCAATGGAGGAGGAGTTCGGGTCTTCTTCAGAGGAGATGACCAGGGATTGCTGGGTGAGCTAAATGAAATCGTCACCCGTCTCTGGGTGCGAGAGGGGGCGATCACCCCTACTCCCAGCGCCACGCCCAACCCGAGCGGCTAGACAGAAGGACACCAGTAAAAGAAAAAAGGGCGGTGCAATTTGTGCACCGCCCTTTCAGATTCAGGGAAAGTCGGTTGTTAGCTGCTGCCGTCGTCATCTGTCACTTCGCGAAACTCCCCATCCACGACAGACTCCAACCGGTCAATGTGTTCCTGGACGATCTCGGGCGGACACATCTCGATGAAAAAGTAGGCCGAAGCCCATAGGATGGCGACGTCGTCGACTGGCCCAGGAATGTCAAATGGCGAGATGAGATATACCACTGCGCCGATCGGGATCAACTTGAGCAGGGGGTTGATGCGACGATCCAGCACGAGCCGGAATATCAGCTTGACTCGAAAGGAGACTTTCTCGAAAAAGCTGCCTTCACTGGGGATAATTGGGCCTTCAGACATTGTGGCTTCGATTATACCGCCGGGTGGAGAGGCCTGCGTGATAAAATCGCTCCACTCCGGCAAATGGGGAAAAGCACTTTTTGTGCACCGTATTTTGATAGTGCTCTGCCTGGACGAAAAGCTCATATCGATATTCACGAGCAACCAATGATCACGGATACTCTCTCGCGACCGCTTCACGATATGCGCATCTCAGTTACGGATCGCTGCAACTTTCGATGCGTCTACTGCATGCCAAAGGAGATCTTCGGCAGGAATTTTCAGTTTCTGAGCCGTGAGCAACTCCTGACGTTCGAAGAAATCCACGCGCTTGCTCGCGCCTTCCACGAGACCGGGGTTCGCAAGATAAGGCTCACGGGCGGTGAACCATTGGTCAGAAAGCACATTGAGAAGTTGGTTGGCATGCTGGCGACTCTTCCCGACACGGATCTGACCATGACCACCAACGGCATCCTGCTTCCATCTGCTGCAGAAAAGCTCAAGGCGGCCGGTCTGAAGCGGGTCACGATCAGCCTGGATTCGCTCGACAACGACGTATTTCAAGCCATGAACGATGTAGGCGCCAGCGTGGAGGATGTGCTGCTTGGAGTAGACGCTGCGGAACGCGCCGGGCTCCATCCCATTAAAGTCAACATGGTCGTCAAGCGCGGTGTAAATGAAGCTAGCGTGCTGCCGATGGCACGCTACTTTAAGGAGCGAGGCCACATCCTGCGCTTTATTGAATATATGGATGTCGGCCATACAAACGGTTGGCGCATGGATGATGTTGTGCCGGCAGCAGAAATTGTCGAGATCATCGGCACAGAATTAGCTCTCGAACCGGCCGAAGCTAACTATCGTGGCGAAGTAGCTAATCGATATCGTTATACCGACGGAGAAGGCGAGATCGGCCTCATTGCTTCGGTAACTCAGCCCTTCTGCCAGGACTGCACGCGGGTTCGATTGTCTGCGGATGGCAAGTTGTACACATGTCTCTTTGCGGTGGAGGGACACGACCTGCGCCAGGCAGTGCGCTCCGGCGCCTCCCACGAGCAGTTAATCGATACGATCTCTTCAATCTGGACTGTCCGCACCGATCGCTACTCGGAGCTTCGCTCGGCAGCGACGGAAGGACTGCAGAAGGTCGAGATGTCATACATCGGCGGCTAACAGTGGCTATTCCCGACTAAAAATACATGAGCTGGCCAGGAGGCCAGCTTTTTTCTTCTTGCGTCTGGAACGAGAAGTAGGCGAGCACAAAACCATATCAAGCAGTGCGAAGTTCTTGCTTGTTGTATCCTTGAGCGCTTCACATGACTGGCTTTCTTAGACGATGGCAGTTCTGGCTGGGAATCGCAATCAGTGCGCTGTTCCTCTGGCTTGCGCTCCGGGGCCTGCGCCTTGCTGATGTCTGGCAGGCGATGCGCGGAGCGCAGTATCTGTGGTTAATACCTGGTCTGGCGGCTTACTGGATTGGAGTCTGGGTTCGCTCGTGGCGCTGGACCTACTTACTGCGGCCTCTCAAGCGAATTTCCACTCGCACAGCATTCCCAATCGTTGTCATTGGCTACATGGGAAACAACATCCTTCCGGCTCGGGCCGGTGAGCTGCTTCGCGCATATGTACTGCGCCGCAGCGAAAAAGTCCCGATCAGTGGATCGCTGGCGACGATCGTGCTCGAGCGCGCTTTCGACGGCGTGATCATGCTTTCATTTGTAGTGATCAACCTGCCCGAGCTTGCACGGGTGAGCGGCGATTCGGGCCTGGTCGGGAGTCTCTACAACCTGGCGGTTCTGGGTGTCATCGCGTTTCTCATGGCGGTGGTCTTGCTCATCTTTATGGCCGTCTATCCAAAGCGGACCGAGGCTGCGTTTGAGTGGGTAAATCAACGTTTGGTCCCGACAAGGTTCAGACAGCAGGTTACCCAATTCAGCCTTCGCTTTCTCGAGGGCCTGGGAGCGCTCCGCTCGCCGCGAGATCTATTCATGGTACTGGTCACTTCGGTCTTGATCTGGCTGCTCGAAACCGTCAAGTATTGGTATCTCATGCAGGCTTTTCCCTTCGAAGTAAGCTTCTTCGCCTTGATGTTGATGAACGGGGTCGTAAATCTGGCAACCACGCTCCCCTCCGCTCCTGGCTATATCGGCACCTTTGATGCGCCGGGTATCGCGGTATTGACTGCATACGGGGTCGACCCCGCTGTCGCAACGGCATATACGCTCGTGCTGCATGCCGCACTGTGGCTTCCGATCACGCTGCTAGGCCTCTATTACATGCTCCGGGAGGGGATCAGCTGGAAGACCGTGCGGGCGGAGGCAACTGCTCCTTGATGCAGCAGGTGAGAAACTCGCAGATCTTCCTATGAAACGAGTGGCGATTGTTGGAGCCGGAGCGGGTGGCCTGGCGGCCGCCTATGATTTGGTGCGCGCTGGCCACCGGGTCACCATTTTCGAGGCCGATGATCACGTGGGCGGCCTCGCCGCCGGCTTCAGCCAGCCGAATTGGGATTGGTCGGTCGAGCGCTACTATCACCACTGGTTTGCCTCGGACAAGCACATATTGGGATTGATTGACGAGCTGGATTGGAGCGATCGGGTGATATTCCCGCGCCCGGTGACAGTGGTCTTTCACGATGAGCAGTTCTATCCGCTTGATTCACCCCTGGCCGTGCTCCGCTTCCCAGGTATTCCGTTTCTGGATCGGCTGAGGGTCGGTGTAGTTGTGGCCTATCTCCGCTATATCGCCAGATGGGAGCCTCTTGAGCAGATTACCGCCCACGAGTGGCTCTCAAGTCGAGTTGGAGAACGCGCCTACGCCTCCCTATGGGAGCCTTTGCTGATCGGAAAGTTCGGCCCGCATTACAAAGATGTCAACATGGCCTGGTTTTGGGCGCGCATCAAAGCGCGCACGCCGCGACTGGGTACCTACATAGGTGGATTTCAAACCTTCATGGATGACCTGGCAGATCAGGTCCGGTCGCACGGAGGAGAAATACGGCTGAAAACTCCCGTTGCGGAAATCAGGGCTGTGGAAGATCAGCAACTGGAGCTTCGTGTGGACGGTGCGCCGCAAACATTCGACGCTTGCCTGGTTACGACTTCGCCCGGCCTTCTCGCCAAGCTGGCACCGGGATTGCCGGAACCTTATTTGCGAGGTCTGAAACACATGAATTCCATGGGGGCAGTTGTCATGACCTTGTCGCTAAAACATCGCCTCTCAGAACAAGGACACTACTGGCACAATCTTCCTAAAACTGCCGGCTTTCCGTTTCTCTCGCTGGTCGAACACACGAATTTCGTGTCCAGCGAGCATTTTGGCGGTGAGCATATAGTTTATTGTGGGGACTATTTGGATCCCGACCATGAATATTTCAAGCTCTCCCAATCTGAGCTTCTGGAACGGTTTACTCCGACTCTCGCCAGGATTAATCCGAACTTTGTGCCGGAATGGATAAATGCCAGTTGGCTGTTTCGCACTCCGTATGCCCAGCCAGTTCCACCCATCAACCACTCGCAATCGATCCCAGACCTTCAAACACCGGTGCCCGGTCTTTGGTTTGCCAGCATGAGCCAGGTGTACCCCTGGGATCGGGGCACAAACTTTGCGGTCGAGATCGGTCGCCAGGCCGCGGCCCGGATCAACCAGGGCGATTGAAATCCGTGGAATCCGCCAGGATAAAGCGCCTAAGAATTTGCACCAGACTGGCCCCTCGGATCGCCAGTCTGCTATGAGAAACCATTGGATTGTGTGGAGCATAGCGGGCTTGCTGATAGGAATCCCGCTGCTCGCGGCCTGCGCCGCGAGCCAGCCGGCGACCCCAACCAGCGTACCCACGCAGGCTCGGCCGACTCGGACACCGCCGCCGCCCGCCACCGCCATTCCTACTATCAGCCCAATCATCCTCCAGGTTGGGGAGCCGCTTTCGGAGCATCGCGGCCGCTATTTTTCTGCCTCTGGTGAGTGCACTCCTTGCCACCAGAATATGAAGGATGACTCAAACGCCAATGTTTCCATCGACGAGTTCTGGCGATCATCGATGATGGCCAACTCCGCGCGCGATCCGTTCTGGCAAGCCTCCGTTCGTAACGAAACCATCGCGCGCCCCGAGCAAGCGCTCTCGATCGAGAGCACCTGCGCCGCGTGCCACATGCCTATGGCGAGCTATACCGAAGGAGTTGAAGGGGTGCAGTCCGAGATATTTGGATCCGGATTGACTTCTCCAGGTCTGTTAGACCCAGAGCACCCGCTCCACGATCTCGCTATGGACGGGGTCTCATGTACGCTCTGCCACCAGGTTATCGAGGAAGGGTTGGGTTTTCAGTCCAGCTACAATGGCGGCTTCGAGGTCGACATTGAGACCGAGCCAGGAGACCGGGTGGCATATGGCCCCTATTCTGTAGAAGCGCCTCATCTCGTCTCGATGCAGTCGACCTCCGGATATATTCCTACTCAAGGACTGCATCTTGGTGACTCGGAGCTCTGCGGAACATGCCACACGTTTTTTGTCGGATCTTCATTTCCACTTCAGACCACCTACTTCGAATGGTTCTACAGCGATCACAGGGGAGTTCAAACTTGCCAGGACTGCCACATGCCGGAAGCAGTGGGTGGAGTGAGAATCGCTACGGAGAGCGATTTTCCTCGCAGCCCTTTTTCCGAACACGTGCTCGTCGGCGGGAACGCCTATATGTTGGATTTATTTAAGACCTTTGTTGATGACCTGGGCCTGACCGCCTCCGCAGAGCAGTTTGAAGTCACGCGGCAGCGGACGGTGGAACAACTGCGGAACCAAACGGTAGAGCTGGAATTCGAGCAAATGCATCTCTCGGGTGGACGACTCACGGCCGACTTGCGTATCAAAAACCTGACAGGCCACAAGTTTCCGAGCGGATTTCCCTCGCGCCGGGCGTGGATCCGCTTCGTTATTGAGGATGGCAATGGTCAGATAATATTTGAGTCAGGCGGGACCGACGCACTGGGGAAAATCATCCACAACAATGGCGATGACGACCTGACGGTCTTCGAACCCCACTACCTTGCCATCGTGCAACCCGAGCAAGTGCAGATCTACGAATCGATCCTGGCCGACGCAGGCGGCGAGATCACCACCAAGGTAATGGGAGCCACCGAATACTTAAAGGACAATCGGATCATGCCGGCTGGTCAGGATAAGTTCGGCGCGGTGGAGGCCATACAGCCACGTGGAAACGCGGTCGGGGACGAGGATTTTCAGGGGGGTGTGGATGAAATCCAGTACGCCATCGACCTGCGGGAGGAGACGGGCCCTTTTACCGTCACTGTAGAGGTGCTCTATCAATCAATTGCTCACCCCTGGGTTGAGGCCATGCGGAGCCTTGGATCAGACGAAGTGGAGAATTTCCTGAAGTTCTACGACTCAGTTCCGAACGTGCCTGTGGTGGTCGCGAGCGAAACGATCGAAATTGGGGAATAGCTCCCAGCCGCTAAGGCTGGTTGCATCGGAGGGGGAGCGTGAAGTAAATCTCGATCCGACACGATCCCCCTCAACTGGCCTTTGCTGTTGACTACCGGAAGCCTGTGAATTTCCTTTTCCTACATCAAATTTAATGCTTCTTGATTTGGCAGATCTGCCAGCGCCGTTATTATCGGCGTGGTCATGAGTTCGGGGAGCCGCGAACTCACCAAAAAAATGCCGCGGACTCCCCGAGGAAAAGCCTTTTTACGCCGTGCTCAGGGCGCTAATTGTGCGCCCTCACAACAGTGGGCAACTCGCCGTAGAGTAAATCGCGGCATCTGCATAGGTTTCTCACCTCCTTTCGTATCATAGATGGCCATCTATGAATCAATATAAAAAAACCCGCTTCAGGCAAGTTCCTGAATATCGGGCGCAAAATTCAGCATCAATACTCCACAGCATGAGGCCACCGAGTCCTGGTTCAAAACATAGAACGTCTGGCGCCCTTCCGGGCGCACGTGAACCAGATTCGCATCGCGCAAGAAAGCCAGGTGATGTGAAACAGTTGGCTGGGTCACATTCAGGTCATCGGCCAGCTCACCTACCGATCGCCACTCGCAGCAGCAGAGTTTCATAATCTCCTGCCGGGTCGGATCCGAAAGCGCCTTCGCGAAGTCAGTGGGGTCAGTTTTCTTATTCATAGATGCTCGTCTATATATTCACACATTACAGGTCGGGTTGTCAAGTTCGGTGATTGCTAAGAAATCGATTGGTTCACTTCAACAAACCAGCGATGCACTGGCCCCATCATGTGGGCGTTCGCAGCGCATGTGTCGACCAGCGAGGGAGAGCTAAGAGTATTCAGATCCAGCCTCGATGATTTGATCCACAAGCCCTTGTAGCGCAGCAGGTCCCCCCTCAGGCTCTCCTTGTCATATCCGGGGGGCACACGTTTGAGCTGCTCGCCGCCAAACTCGAAACCCTTGTTCTTGACCATTTTGTCCAGGGCTTTGCGGAGATTTTCCCCCGAGCGCTCGCTTGCCACAGATTCTCGATACGCGGTTAGGTACTCCTTGGGGAAGACATGGTATCCACCGTAGAAAGCGGCACCTTCTGTGTCCATGAAGAAGTGAAAGCCAGGGCTTCCTTTCTTTTGAGGACCTTCCCAGAAGTTGATTCCGATATGGGTCTTGTATGGGGTCTTGTCTTTGGAAAACCGGATATCTCGATAGATGCGCATGATCGAGCCTGCGCCATTCGTTCGCAGGTCGTAGGCAATCCGCGGGAAATCGGATTTGAGCCGTTCACCAAGCTCGACAACCAGCGATAGCGCAGGAGTCTGCAGGAAATCGATATATTCTTGTTTGTGCTCCGCGAACCATTCACGATTGTTATTTACCGCTAGCTCTCGAAAGAAGCGAAAGCCCTCTTCCGGAAAGCCCTCAAAAGCCTTTACCTCGTCCATTACGAACCTCCCTGATCTCAGCAAGGATTCAAGATTATTCCGGACCCTGCAAGGCTCGTCAAGGGTCAAGCGCTTTGGAAAATCTTGGCTTTGTAGATGTGGGAGAATGGAGCGTGCTGGAGAATTCTATGACTGCGCGACGCGGGAACATTGCTAGCTGAGGAGTGGAACTTTCCGATGGAGCCATGGGAGCTGCCGCTTGATCGGCCCCCGTTTGCTAAGATCAATCCTTTGAATCTTGCATCGCGATCCAATTACGGACCACGCTCTCGAGACCCGATTTCTTGGCGTTGAATTCCTCTTCACTTTCCACTCGAAAGACACGCGCTTCAGCCGCATCTCCCTCCAATATGCTTTCTGGATCCGCGATAGTGGCGCCTGTGTGGAAAGTTAGATTAACGAACTTCTTGGCGCGTGGGTTGAAGGTCGCTAGATTCCCCTTATACATGAACGTTGGAGCTCCCCATTTGATATCCTCTTCCATCTTGGGGTCGGTACTCAAGACGGCGCTCCGAATGATCTCCCAGAGATCCTTGAAAGGATTGTCGGCGTCGGCCATCCATTCATCTACCTTTGCATTCTTATTCACGATTGAACCCTCACATGTTAAGGAGATACTATGATAACTGAGGTCATCCGGTCCCTATACGACCACAGCGCCTGGGCCAACCAGCGCATCTTTAACGCCACCGCTGAGCTTAGCCAAGATCAATTCCTCGAAGAGGTAGGTCCAAGTTACGGTTCTCTCCGGAACACTTTCGTGCACACTATGAGCGCTCAATGGATTTGGCTGGAGCGCTGGCAAGGAACCTCCCCGCCGGCGATGATGGATCGGGAGGAATTTCCTGATCTGACCTCCATCCTTACGCGGTGGGAAGAGATCGAAAATGACACTCGCAAGTATCTAAAGGGTTTGGAGGCGGATCAACTGGAAACTGTGCTCTCCTACACAACGACCGGAGGTAAACCAGGTTCTTACCCGCTGTGGCAGCTGATCGTGCAGCAAGTGAATCATCAGACCCAACACCGCAGCGAGGCAGCCGTCATGCTGACCAACTTCGGCCACTCGCCGGGAGATCTGGATCTCGTGGTTTACTTCTCAGAGTTGAAAAGCTAAGCGCATGATCGCTCCCAGGCGCTCGGTATTGATGACAGTAGTCTGGAAGGTCCATCGTTGGATCTACGATCGATTAGGAGGTCGGATCGGATCAAGTACATTGGGAAAACGGATTGTTCGACTAACAATCATCGGACGCAAAAGCGGCCAACCGCGCAGCGTATTGCTGTACGCATTCCCCGCTGGAGATTCTTATGCGGTTGTCGCATCAAATTTGGGCGACGATGCCTATCCACTCTGGTATTTGAATATAAAAACCAATCCGGCCGTGACGGTTGAAATTGAAGGAACGCGATTTGAGGCGGTCGCGAGAGAAGCAGAGGGTGAAGAACGGGAGACACTTTGGGCAGCCGTGACGGAGGCCGATCCCACATACACTCAGTATCAGAAGCGGACCGAGAGAGTAATTCCGGTTATGGTTCTGGAAGTCAGAGAAAACCCCGCAGGGGCGAACTGAGATGAATGTCCGTCAATTTCAACATACCTGGCGCAAGGACCGGGCCGAGTGGGATCGCGTGCTGGCGGAGGTCGATAGCGAGCGGATGCTAGAGCCCGGCCTGCCGGGAGGCTGGTCGCTAAAAGACGTGATTGCCCATGTCAATTGGTATGAACAGGAGATGGTGGTGCTGCTGGAAACGCGCGAACTCGCCGGTTCAGAACTCTGGGAGCTGCCGGCAGATGAGCGCAATGTCCCTATCCATGAAAGCAACAAGGAACTCCCGTTGGAGGAGGTCCTTGCCGAATCCAATCGAGTTTTCGATCGATTGTGGGAGCTGGTCAGCCAGCTCGCAGACGAAGACCTGATGCAGGCCTCACACTTCGATCAGATGCCCGAGGATTGGGAGCCCTGGCAGGTCATCGCCAGCAACACCTACGAGCACTACCAGGAGCACATCCCTGATATTCGTGCCTGGCTAGCTGAACTGGGCCAGTAATTCGAGCCCAGATCCACTATTCACCAGTAGCGACTTGCTCTCGACCCAATCGATTAAGCAGGCTGTACATCACCGGAACCAATAGCAGGGTTAGAAAGGTCGACGTAAAGAGCCCGCCGATCACG
>CBDTZL010000039.1:0-14882 GCA_965364895.1 uncultured bacterium | reverse complement strand
CTCGGCGTACTGCTGGAAGTCTTTGGCGACATCGAATCTGCTTGGACTGCGTCGCCGGCTAAGCTGCGCGCCGCGGGCCTGAGTCGAAAGACCGTAGAAAAATTTGTGCATGCGCGCGACGAAATGGACCTCGACGCGGAACTGGCGCGATTGCACGGTTTGGGCTACCAATTACTGCCCCTGGACGATGCCGGGTATCCAGAGCACCTGGCCGAAATCCATTCCCCGCCGATAGTGCTCTACATTTGGGGCGAATTGCTGCCACAGGACAAGGTGGCAGCAGCCATCGTTGGGACGCGCCGGGCGACTCCATATGGCAAGGCCGTGGCTCGAGACCTGGCTTCAGGATTAGCAGCCAGTGGGGTTACGGTCGTCTCGGGAATGGCGCGGGGAATTGACGGGGTGGCCCATCAGGCGGCTCTGGAAGCTGGTGGACGGACGATCGCAGTGTTGGGATCAGGGCTTAATCACCTTTACCCACCAGAGCACCGAAAGCTGGCGAGTCAAATTGCCGAATCGGGTGCGGTGGTGAGCGACTATCCGCTCGGAACGCGGCCTGAGGGAAGCAACTTCCCACCTCGGAACCGCATCATATCGGGCCTGTCGCTCGCGGTGATTGTGGTGCAGGCTGGGGAACGGAGTGGAGCACTCATCACTTCAAATTTTGCGGCGGAGCAGGGGCGAGACGTGTTTGCGGTGCCGGGTCGAATCTATGATCATGGTAGCAAGGGGGCCAATCGGCTGATCGGCGAGGGAGCTTTCCCGGCGACCTCAGTAGACGATGTTCTGGAGGTTCTGAACCTGGATGTGATTGCCAAAGCAGCGCCGGTTGCACTTCCTGAGGATGATACAGAGCGATTGGTATTGAGCAGCCTGGGATCCGAACCGATCCACATCGATGAACTGCGAGCTCGCTGTGAGCTGCCGATCGCGGAATTGACCGCATGTCTGTCTATGCTCGAAATTCGTGGGCAAGCACGCCAAGTGGGCGGAATGCACTACATTCGGGCGCGTGAATCACGCGCAGAATACAGGCTAGGATGACACTCGAACACACTACAGCAGTAATCATGGCGGGAGGAGGCGGTACACGGCTGTGGCCGCTTTCCCGAGCGAACCGCCCAAAGCAGAGTCTTGCAATCCTGGGTGATCGCTCCCTGTTTCAGATGGCGGTCGATCGGTTGACCCCTGCAATACCGACCGATCGGATCCTGGTTGTCTCGGTGGAATCGATGGCTGGAATTCTCCAGCCTCAGATTCCGTCACTCATTTCGGAAAATTTCCTAAATGAACCATTCCCGCGCGGTACGGCTTCGGTACTTGGCTACGCGGCAACCGTGCTGAACCATCGCGCACCGGGCACGGTTATGGCGTGCCTTACGGCAGATCACATCATCCAGAATGAAGAACGCTTTCTGGAATTGCTGGCGGCTGCCGAAGCGCGCGCTTTACAAGGGGAGCTCGTGACGCTCGGAATTGCTCCTTCCGCTCCGTCCACCGGGTACGGATACATTCATCTGGGTGAAACCTTGGCTTCAGAGCAGGGATTTGACGTTCGCAAAGTTCTGCAGTTCAAGGAGAAGCCCGATTACATCGCGGCGGCGGAGTATGTTGAGAGTGGAGAATATGCCTGGAATTCCGGCATGTTCGTCTGGACCCCCGAGCGGATTCTGCAAGAGATTGAGCGGTTGATGCCCAAGCTCTATACTGCGCTGCAAGATATCGAGCGCTCACTTGGCACGCCTGAGGAGAGCTCGGTAATTGCGAAGGTTTGGGAGGGTCTGGAGAGCGAGACAATCGATTACGGAGTGATGGAAGGTGCCGAAAATGTAGTGGTCATCCCCGCGGACGACCTCGGTTGGTGGGACGTGGGTGGTTGGGACCGGCTCGAAGACCTGATGGAATCAGACCAGAACGAGAATACCGTTCGGGCTACTGACTCTTTGCTCTCGGATACGAACCGAGCAGTGATTTATCAAGAACCGGGTCTTCGCCGATTGGTGGCGACGCTGGGTCTCGAGGACATCGTCATCGTGGACACGGAAGACGTCTTGTTGGTTTGTGCTCGCAATCGCGCAGAAGAGGTAAGGAGTCTAGTCGCCGGGCTATCAGAAAACGGTCTGGAGGATTATGCCTGACATAGAAACTTATTGCCTGAAATGCAAGGTAAAGCGCCCGATCGAGAAACCGGAGGCGACTTTTACTAAGACCGGCTCTCCGGCGACTCGCGGGACATGCCCGGTTTGTGGTTCGAAGTTGTATCGCATGGGTCGTACCGAAGCGCACGAAGGCCTTGAGCCTCCTGAAATCAAACCACGCGCCAAGGCAAAGAAGCCCCGCAAGGGCAAGATGGTTATCGTCGAATCGCCTGCGAAGGCACGCACCGTCGGCCGCTTCCTGGGCAAGGGATACACGGTAAAGGCTTCCGTCGGCCATGTGCGAGACCTGCTTCGGTCTCAGATCTCGGTCGATGTCGACAATGGATTCACGCCGAAGTATCGGGTACCTAATGAAAAACGGGAGATCGTCAAAGATCTAAAGAAAGCGGTCGCCAAAGCAGAAGAGGTCTACCTTGCGACCGACCCTGATCGAGAGGGCGAAGCGATTGCCTGGCATCTGCTCGAAGCAGCGGAAATTGACAATGAGCAGGCTCGGCGAGTCGTCTTTCACGAGATAACAAAGGATGCCATTGAAGAAGCCTTTGAACATCCGCGCAGCATTGATTCCGATCTGGTAGATGCACAACAGGCTCGTCGCATCTTAGATCGCCTCGTCGGATACAACATTAGCCCGCTGTTGTGGACCAAAGTTCGCAGCCGTTTGTCTGCCGGCCGGGTGCAATCCGTAGCCTTGCGATTGGTTGTTGACCGCGAGCGGGAAATCGAGGAATTCGAACCGGTTGAGTACTGGAGCCTCGATGGCGATTTCCTGAGCCAAGAAAAACCACCGGAATTTCGAGCCGGCCTGCGAAAGCTCGACGGTGAGGATCCAGTAATCTCCTCAGAGGCCGCAGCGGACGGACTGCTGTCAGACCTGAGGAACTCTAAATTCAACGTGGGCAGGGTCAAACCCAGCTCTCGCGTGCGGCGGCCGCAGGCGCCCTTCACAACCAGCAGCTTGCAGCAATCCGCATCCCGTCGATTGCGATATTCGGCACGCAAGACGATGGCAATCGCACAGCAGCTCTATGAGGGGATTGATCTCAACAGTCACGAACCTACCGGCCTGATTACATACATGCGAACCGATTCGACGCAGGTAGCAAAGTCGGCGCAAAGTGAGGCCAGGAAGGTGATTCGCGATCTATTCGGCGAGGAACATCTGCCTGAGGAGTCCCCAACTTACAAGACTCGTTCGCGGCGAGCACAAGAAGCACATGAAGCCGTTCGCCCGACGTCAGTCAGTAAAACCCCCGATTCGATAAAGGATTTCTTATCTAACGATCAATTCAAGCTTTATCAATTGATTTGGCGCCGGTTCATTGCTTCTCAAATGAAGCCCGCCGAATACGATACATTGTCGATCGAAGCGGTTGGAATCTCCGACGCTCACGATTATCGCTTCCGGGTCAATGCTTCTACTTTGAAATTCTCAGGTTTCCTGGCAGCCATGGCCGATCGGAAGGCTAAAGAACCTGAGAAGTCAATCAGCCTGGATCGGCTTCCCGCGCTCGTGAAGGACGACCCGTTGCAGCTATTAGAGCTCTACCCAGAGCAGCACTTCACGCAGCCGCCGCCACGCTACAGCGATGCCAGCTTGATTAAGGCGCTCGAAGAGAATGGAATTGGAAGGCCATCGACGTACGCCCCGATTTTAAGCACGCTTCAGCGACGCGGATATGTGGAGCGGGAACAGAGACGCATGACCCCGACCGATATCGGAATGACCGTGAACGATTTGCTGGTCGAGCACTTCCCCAACATTGTGGATCTAGGATTTACCGCTCGGATGGAGGAGGAGCTGGATGAAGTGGCAGAGGGCGACCGTGCGTGGGTGGAAGTAGTGCGCGAATTTTACGAGCCATTCGCGATCCAACTTGAGCGTGCGCGTGAGCTCATGCCTGAGATGAAACTCGAGCCAGAGCCAATTGGCCGAATGTGCCCGGAGAGCGGCCATCCGCTGGTGATTCGTCACGGTCGATACGGTAAATTCATCGGCTGCTCCAATTTTCCAGAATGCCGCCATACCGAGCCGTGGCTTGAGAAAATTGGCGTGCTATGTCCTCTTGACGGTGGAGATCTCGTCGAACGGCGCACCCGTAAGGGGCGCACATTCTATGGGTGCTCCAACTACCCAGAGTGCGAATTTACTTCCTGGAAGCGGCCCGAACCTACTCCGTGCCCCAATTGTGGCGGCCTACTGGTGCACCAGAACCGCAAGCATTTGCAATGCACCAAGTGCGAAAACGTCTACGAACACGACGAAATTCACGAGATGCAAGCAGATCTGGCATAGTTTGTGCAACCCATAGTTTGCCTTCGCCTTGCGATCAGACTAGAATTCGCCGGCTTTCCGCAGGGTTCCAGAAGGGTCCGGGGAAGAGGGTAACTATGGAATCGATCTCAGAATTTACTAATCGAAAATGGGTGCTGCCGCTTGTCGCGGTAATTATTGGCGTGGCCATCGGCATGGTCTACGCCTGGGTGATCAACCCCGTTCAATGGGTTGACGGAGAGCCCCAACAGTTGAGAGCAGATCTGCAGGAAGACTACCTGCGAATGGCCATCGACTCACATTCCGTAAACCGGGATGCTGAACTGGCCTTGATACGGTTTCAGGCTCTCGGCGAGAACGGAAGCGTCACGCTGGTCGTTGTGTCCGAGGACCCCCAGGAATTGAGCCCTGACGCCATTCAAAGTTTTCACGCAGTCATTGAAATCGATGAGCAAAGTAGCGAAGGTGAGGAGACCGACGGATCGGCCCTGAGTCAGATCTCCGGTTTGATTATCCCGATATGCGGAGCAACGGTGCTTATCGGACTTGTGCTTGCAGTGGTCTTGGTCCTGAGAGCGCGTGGTCGTGATGATGAGGCGGGTATTGTGGCTCCGGACGTGATGGAGCCGGGATCGGAGCCGGGGATGCAGGATGCAGACGCATCATTTGAGCAGCCAGTCGAGCAGGCGCTGCAGCCATTCGAGGCCGAAGCGGCTGGCGATGATAGCCTGGCCACATTTCGAACTATTTACGCATTGGGAGACGACGACTACGACGATTCATTCAGCATCGAGAGCCCGACCGGGGACTTCCTTGGTGAGTGTGGCGTAGGAATTGGGGATCTCATTGGAGCCGGCGAGCCCAACAAGGTATCGGCTTTCGAAGTGTGGTTGTTCGATAAGAACGATATTCAGACTGTTACCAAGGTCGTGATGAGTAACTACGCGCACAATGATGCTGAGACCCGAAACCGGCTATCGGCCAAGGGAGATCCAATCGTAGCGGAACCTGGTTCCGTGATCTCGCTGCAAACGGCATCGCTTGAAGTAGAAGCTCGCATCGTGGACATGACATATGGGGAGAGCGCGCTTCCTTCTCAAAGCTTCTTTGAGCGGCTGACCATTGAGCTCCGAGCCTGGTCCCGAGAGGCACCAGCCTAATCCTAATCGGCTGAAACTTTCAGCGGAAATCAAAGAGCTCGCCGTCGGCGAGCTCTTTTTGTTTGCGATAAATTGCCAGCTAGCTCAGGCTCAGTATTTTGAACTCCAGCTTGCCACCGGGCGTCTCCGCTAAGGCGATATCCCCGACGCTTTTTCCCATTAACGACTTACCAATCGGTGATTTGTGCGAAATCTTCCCATTTCGGGGGTCGGCTTCTTTTTCCCCAACGATGTAAAAGGTCTCTTCTGCATTGCCCTCGTTCTGAATTACGACCGTACTTCCCACGATCACGTTGTCCGAGTGAGCGCCTGGATCAACGACCGTCGCATCCTTGAGAATAAAATCAAGCTCCTGGATTCGTCCTTCGAGAAATGCTTGATCCTCCTTGGCAGAAATGTAGTCTGCATTCTCAGACAAGTCCCCCTGGCTTACCGCATGCTTGAGCCGGGCCGCCAGTTCGGTCCGGCGCGGCCCCTTCAGTTCCTCAAGTTCCTTACGGAGTTTGTCTGCCCCTTCAGGGGTGAGATACAGTTCATCTTCCATAGGATTAAGGCAGTGTAGCAGGATCGAATAGCTTACTGTATTCCTTCAGCGCGAAGCGGTCTGTCATTCCAGCAAGGTAATCGCATATCGTGCGATAGAACTGGCGGGTTTGTGCCCGAGCTTGAACCTCTTTCGGAAGGATTTCGGGCTTCTCGACGTAGGCGTTGAAAAGCTCCTCGATGAAGCGCTCGGCTTTGGTCTGCATGCGGACAACGCGGTAGTGTTGATACATGTTGGCAAAAAGGAAGGTCTTCAACTGCTGGTTCATAGTGACGTACTCGTCCGAGAAGCCGACAACGTTGTGATCTAGCATCTGCAGAGCTTCCACCGAGTTGAGATCAGCGGCCGCGATTTTCTGCTGAGAAGATTCCAACAGGGCCGAAACTTCCAAGCCGATGAGCCGCCGGATCAATCGATGGCGCGTGAGCTCATCTAGCTCATCTGTAGTCCAATCGATGCTTTTTCGGAGCATCTCCCACAGCGTGAGTCCCTGAAGCTGGCCGATAGAGATGAGATTCGATCGCAGCCCGTCGTCAAGATCGTGCGCGGTATAAGCCAGTTCGTCGGCTACGTTAGCGATTTGAGCTTCAAGGTGCCCTCGTTTTTCAGGCTCATAGTCTTCAGCATCTGAGATGTCGTACTCGGTCTCATGCTTGACGATTCCCTCCCGCAGTTCCCAGGTAAGATTGAGCCCCGCAAATTCTGGATAACGGCGTTCGAGTTCGGTAACAATTCGCAGCGATTGCTTGTTGTGATCGAAGCCGCCGTGCTTGGCCATCAGCCGCCCCAACGTAGCTTCGCCCGAGTGACCGAACGGTGGGTGCCCGAGATCGTGAGCCAACGAGATGGCCTCGACCAAATCCTCGTTGCCGCCCAGCGCTCGCGCAAGCGTACGGCCGATCTGCGCTACTTCCAGCGTGTGCGTAAGGCGGGTCCGGTAGTAATCGCCTTCGGTTACGACGAAGACCTGGGTCTTGTATTCCAAGCGTCTGAAGGCGGTAGTGTGAAGGATCCGATCCCGATCTCGTTGAAACGCGGTGCGATAGTGAGGCTCGTCCTCCGAATACTCCCGGCCCCGCGAATCACGGCTCCGATGCCCATAAGGAGCGAGGGCCTCGGCTTCGAGCTCTTCTATTCGTTCGCGCATGATCATGGGCGGCAGAGTCTAATGATTGCGGCGATCGATGTCAACAACCGGGGGATGCGCTTGTCGCTCGTTGACATGCATTTGGGCATAGCAGATAATCCAGGTTGGGCGTTCGGACCGCAAGGCAGGATGCGCATAGCCATCGGTGCTAGTGTGGTTCGAGAAGCATACCGGCAGAAAATCAGCTCGTTCTAAGGATACGAAATTGGCAAAAATCGTCACAGTTAAAGAGATGGTTCAAATCGAAAAGGCGGCTAACGCCGCAGGGCACACCTATGCCCAGATGATAGAGCAGGCAGGAAAATCTGTAGCGGATGCACTGCTTTCCAAGATACCGGAACTATCTGGCAAGCACATTCTGGTACTTGCGGGCACCGGCAACAATGGCGGAGATGGACTGGTTGCGGCGCGCTGGCTGGCGGAAGCGGGAGCAGCGGTCGTGGTTTACCTCACAAAAAAGCGCCCAGCGGAAGATCCGCATTTGACCGCGCTGAAGGAAATCGGGCTTCTAATCGCCAACGCCGAAGAGGACCAGCGGAACCGGGTACTCGATCTGCAACTGGGGCGGGCCGACATTGTCATTGACGCAGTCCTCGGCACGGGATTCAAGCTGCCTCTGAAGGGGACCGCCAAAGAAGCGCTGAGGGCGGTCAGGAGGTCGACTGCAAGGCCATTTGTGGTGGCCGTCGATTGTCCGTCCGGTCTCGACTGTGATACGGGGCAAGTCGCCGAGGAGACCCTGCAGGCCGATCTTACCGTGACCCTCGCGGCTGCCAAGCCGGGGCTATTTCAATTCCCGGGAGCGGGGAGAGTGGGGGAGCTGGTATTTGGAGATATTGGCTTATCGCCGAGCCAGACGGAATTGACATCGATCGATCGAGAAGTCGCTACTCCTGAAACGATGCGCGCACTTCTTCCATCGAGACCACCGGATGCTCACAAAGGAACCTTTGGCCGGGCACTCATCGTGGCCGGTTCCATCAACTATCCGGGCGCAGCCGCACTTGCTGGCCGAGCGGCATATTTGGCCGGCGCAGGGTTGGTGACCATTGCGGCGCCTACGCCGGTCCAGGCCATGATCGCAGGAGAAATCCCCGAGTGCACTTGGATTCCTCTTGGCGATGCCCTGGAAGCCTCGGACGTTGATCGGCTTGCCGGCGAGTGGGATAACGTGGAAGGATTGCTACTGGGGCCTGGCCTCGGCCTCGAGCCTTCGACCGCCGAGTTTGTCGAGGGGCTGTTTACGTTGCCAGATGCAAAATCGAACCTGCCTCCAGTAGTCGTTGACGCTGACGCGCTGAAGCTCATGGCCGATATCGAGGGATGGCATGCGTTGCTGCCAGAGGGTTCCGTCCTAACCCCTCACCCGGGCGAGATGAGCGACCTTACCGGCAACAAAACTCAAGAAATTCAATCTAATCGCCACTCGGTG
Source organism: uncultured bacterium (assembly GCA_965364895.1). GTDB lineage: Bacteria > Chloroflexota > Anaerolineae > Anaerolineales > E44-bin32 > JADFRG01. Next base: position 6,165 of record CBDTZL010000039.1, on the reverse strand, counting down.
GCGATCGATAAGGCATCGGAGTGGGGGAGCGTGTTGATTCTAAAAGGCGCGTTCACATTGATCGCCCATCCCGGTGGGCGCTCTGTGCTTATCCCGATCGCAACTGCCGCACTGGCGACCGCGGGTACAGGAGACGTCCTGGCCGGACTATTGGTGGGGTATCGCGCGCAGGGCATTGAAGCGTACGAAGCGGCCGAATTAGCCAGCTACGTACACGCCCGAGCAGGGGTTCTTGCCGCTAAGGCGGTTGGAACGGCGGCCTCGGTTTTGGCGGGTGATGTGGCGGCCGCCATCCCGGGCGCGATAGCAGAGCTAGAGCAGGCCAGGTGAGCTGGTAAGAGTATCGACATCAAAACAAAAAGCCCCGGGCATGTCGCCTGGGGCTTCATTTTTTCTTACCCTAACGTGCGAAATCAGGACTTGGCCTTCGACTCCGTTTCGCTATTCGCGCCGTCTTGCTTGGCCTTGGTGTCCTTCGCAGCCTGCTTTCCCGCCTCGAGAGCATCTTCGATGCGAGATTTTTGCTGTTCCAGCACGACCTGCCCGCTCTTCTGGGCATCGGTAGCACGTGTCTTGGCGTCCTGTGCAAGTTCCTCTGCGCGGACGCGTGCATCGGTTGCTGTTGTTTCCACTTGATCCTTCAGTTCAATGCTCTTATCGCGGATCAATAAACGGGTCTCTTCGCCAGATTGCGGGGCCAGCAATAGTGCCACGGCGGCCCCAATCAATCCGCCGATCATGAAACCAGAGACAAAAGAGCCAAAATCGTCGTTGTCAGCCATTCTATTCCTCCTATTAGCGAGTGCGGCGAACACGGAAGGCGCCAAGTGCTCGCCTTATTGCCGCAGCCGTACTGTTTACTTTTATCACAGGGCTCACCATATTCCGACTAAGAAATTGGGTGGTCCCTCTGAGCGTGCCGAGGGTCTCGTTAGTTGATTCGAGAATCGGACGCAGCTCGTTCTCAATGAGTGCGGTGAGCCTGGCCACCTGGACAATTAAGATTACAAGAACCAGGCCAAACACTACGGATTCGGCCGCCAAGAATATGATGACGATGTCGCGAATCGTCTCCGTTTGCGCCGGATCCTTGAGCATTATCACCGTGGCCAAGACCAGCGCGATCAGTACGACAACTACAAAAATAACGCCTCCAGCGATTAGTGCAATCTGCTTGGGGCTGCTGGAGGCAGCTTCTTCTTCGCCGTTTTCCGGGGCGTGGTTGGCCACTATTTCGCTCAGAGCGCGAATTATAGCATATTAGCTTTTGCGCCTGCGTTTGCTGGTCCGGTGCCGAGACCGCTCGGGGCCTGCCAGCAATGAAGCGGCCGACAACCCTATGATTGCGGCCAAAAGTGAGGCAAAGAGGTTGATGGGGCCAACTCGCAGCAGGTGCCATTCCAACCATTCTGCAACGAGATGACCAGCCATAAATGCGATCCAGGCTGCTGCAAGATAGAGCACCAATCGACCGAGGCTGCCGCCGCGGATCAAATGAAAGACCAATCCAAGGCCGGATGCAATCAGTAGCGAGAAATAGAATCCTGGTGCGGTCATCGTGAAATTATTCCGCCTCCCAAACACTCTTCTCCACTATAGAAAACTGCAGCCTGGCCGGGAGCGACATTATTCAAGGGCTCATCGGTTGCCACAATAGTTTTATGCTCCAGGTGTTCCAGGCGCGCAGGTACGTCCGGGGAACGATAGCGTACCTGCACCGATAGCTCCGTACTTTCCATCGGGAACTCCCCAAGTACCCAGTTCAGCTCACGAACGGTAAACTGGGTGCGCCCCAGAGCGGATTTCGGGCCCACAACCAGGGCGTTGCGTTCCACGTCCTTATCAATCACATAGAGCGGTTCCGGACCAGATATTCCGATGCCTTTGCGCTGCCCGATAGTAAAGTTCGAAAGACCGCTGTGATTGGCCAACAGATTGCCCTGATTGTCCTCGATTGCGCCCGGTGCGGCCACTACATGCTCGGCCAGAAAACTGCGATAGTCGTCGCCGCCTAGAAAACAGAGATCCTGGCTCTCAGGCCGATCGGCGGTCACAAAGCCCTGGTGGTGGGCAATTTCACGTACGCTCTCTTTCTCAAGTTCTCCCAATGGGAATAAGGTATGTGCGAGCTGAGTTTGCCCGAGCACGCTGAGCACATAGGATTGATCTTTCCGGCGATCACGAGCCCGGAACAGCCCGTAGTGGCTGTTTGTCTTCCGCACGCGTGCATAATGCCCGGTTGCAAGATGCGTGGCGCCGAGCGCTGCGGCTCGCTCTAGCAGCAGTCCCCATCGCATATCACGGTTGCAACTCAGGCATGGATTAGGGGTCAGGCCGGCCTCATAGCCGCTGATGAAACCATCTACAACCCGATGCTTGAACTCGTCTTTGGCATCGATGACGTAGAATGGAATTCCCAGCCGGCCGGCAACCTTGCGCGCGTTGCTGACATCCTTTGGTGAGCAGCATCGATTGGGCCGCTCCGGGCCCGCGCTCCACAGCCTGAGCATCAAGCCAAACACGCGCTCGCCAGATTCGACGAGCAGGGCTGCCGCAACAGAGCTGTCCACACCGCCGCTCATGGCGACCGCGATCGTTCGCTTTGTACTCACAGTGTTATTGGTTGGTCTCTTCCGCGACCGTAAATGCTCGCCTAGCACTCATTGGACCACCGTCACCTGCGATCGAAGCCTGGCCACCGTGTCCTGCACCACATCCAGAAATGAGCTTACCTCGCCATCGGTTGTCTGCCTTCCAACCGTCACCCTCAATGAGCCGAGCGCCAGTTCAGATTCCATTCCCAGCGCAAGCAGCACTTCTGACGGTTCGGGATCTCCAGTTTTGCAAGCCGATCCGGAAGAGCAGGCGAAGCCCTCCAGGTCGAGCGCCGCGAGCAAAGAATTTCCGTCTATGCCCTCGATCGCAAACGAGGCGTTGTTGGGAAGGCGTTTCTCCGGATGGCCGGTTAGTTGGGCGCCAGGAATGCTGCTTTCGACACCCGCGATAATTTTGTCTCTGAGCGAGCGGAATCGGACCGCGTCGGAATCGTGCTGGGCGATGGCGATCTCATGGGCGTGCGCCATCCCGACGATAAGCGGCACATTGTGTGTGCCCGCTCGAAGACCTTGTTCCTGCGAGCCGCCGGTTTGGACCGCTTGCAGCGGGGTACCGGCCTTAACGTAGAGAGCGCCGACCCCCTTGGGTCCGTAAAACTTGTGCGCACCGATCGAGAGCAGATCAATCCCTAGATGATTAACTCGGGTTGGGAGCTGACATGTAGCCTGAAGAGCATCCGAGTGAAAGGGAATCCCGCGCTCACGTGCGACATCTGCGAGTTCCGGGATGGGGTTCACGGTGCCGATCTCGTTGTTCCCGTAAATAATCGATATCACAGCCGTATTTGATCGAATCTTGCTGCGAAGATCATCCGGATCTACGCGTCCCCGAGAGTCGACGGGTAGTAACTCCAATTCGAAACCATGGAGTGTGGCAAGCTCATACGCAGTGATTCTGATTGCGTCATGTTCCACTGGAGAGATGAGAAGATGTGTAGCGCCTCTTTCCGATTGCGCGCTAATCGCTGCACCTCGAAGCGCAAGGTTATCGCTTTCTGAGCCGCCGCTAGTAAAGATCACCTCTTCAGGCAGGCAGTCGAGCCCGCTTGCGATCCGTTCTCTGGCTTGCTCCAAGGCCCACTCAGCTCGCTGGCCCCAGCCATGTACAGAGGATGGATTGCCGAAATCCTCCCTTAGATACGGGAGCATCTCATCAAGCACCTTGTCGTTAAGTGGAGTGGTCGCCGCGTAATCTAAATATGCAGGCATCCGGCGGATTCTAACATGTGCCCTCTTTGTGGCTTTCTTGGCGAAGGACGAGCGTGGTTATAATCCGCTTCACATGGATACGAAAATCAAATCACTGAGGGCACTGCAGGTGCTTGATTCTCGGGGTAATCCCACGATTGAGGTCGAGGTCTGGCTTCAGGATGGAAGCCACGGACAAGCTATTGTGCCTTCCGGGGCATCCACTGGAATTCACGAAGCGCTCGAGCTGCGAGATGGCGATCAGCAGCGATACAACGGGAAGGGCGTGCTAAAGGCGGTGGCAAATGTCAACGGGGAGATTGCCGATCACCTCATAGGAATGGATGCTGCCGACGCGTCTACACTCGATAATGCGCTCATCGACTTAGATGGTACGTCCAACAAAGCGCGTCTTGGCGCCAACGCGATTCTCGGCGTCAGTTTGGCAGCCGCAAAAGCTTCCGCCGTGGCTAGCGATCTACCCTTCTATCGTGCACTGGGAGGCGAGTCGGCCACACGCTTGCCAGTGCCGATGTTGAACATACTAAACGGCGGCGCCCACACCGGCTGGCAGTCCACCGACGCGCAGGAGTTCATGGTGATGCCGCTTGGCGCAGAGAGCTTCGCGGAGGGACTTCGGTGGGGAGCGGAGATCTATCACACCTTGAAGCAGGTCCTGAAGGATAAGGGGTACACCGTGCTGGTTGGGGATGAAGGGGGTTATGCGCCAGCACTCAAATCGAATTCTGAGGCGGTTGAGGTCATCCTGGAAGCCATCCAGCGCGCTGGATATCAGGCGGGTGAGCAAATTGGCCTGGCCTTAGATCCCGCGGCCTCCGAGTTTTACGAAGATGGGAAGTACCACCTTAGAACGGAGGGGCGAACGCTCGATGGCGAACAGATGGTGGCATTTTGGAAGGATTGGGTAGACCGCTATCCAATCGTATCCATCGAGGATGGCCTGGCTCAGGACGATTGGTCAAACTGGCAGGCGATGACCATGGAGCTTGGTGACAGGATCCAAATCGTAGGGGACGACCTATTGGTCACGAATCCTGATCGCGTGAAGCGGGCGATCGATGAACGGGCTTGCAACGCACTGTTGGTCAAGCTAAATCAAATCGGGAGCTTGAGCGAGACCATTGAAGCGGTTCAGTTGTGCAAGGAGGCGGGCTGGAACTGCGTTGCGTCACATCGGTCCGGCGAAACCGAGGACTTCACAATCGCAGACCTGGCAGTGGGCTTGAAGATGAGCCAGATCAAGACTGGTGCTCCAGCACGGTCTGACCGAGTGGCTAAGTACAATCAATTGCTGAGGATCGAACGGGATTTGGGGGATGCATCGGAGTACGGAGGCTGGACCGCTCTCAAGTCAGAATAAATTAGGTCTCCGTGCCTAGGGTCTCTGCGGTAACTCCCTCGGCAGGAGTGCCGCAATATGGACAGACTTGCCACGCTAGTTCCATCAAACGACCACAGTGATCGCAATCCTTACGTAGATGCGTATGGCAGGTAGGGCACAGCTGCCAGTCGGCGTGCGTATGCCCGCCGCATCCCGGGCAAATGGATTCATCTTCGATTTCAGTAAGCAGCGCTTCCTCTTCGAGGGTGTGTTGATATTCCTGGTCGATTGTTAGCCGAGGGCGAAGGATCAGGTAGATCAAAACCCCAAACGGCCCCATAACGGCGGCCAGCAAGGCAGCCAGGATTTGAACCAGCTTGTCCTGCGTGCGCGAGCGAATGTCGCGATAGGTCCAAAATATGAGCGCCAGCCATAAAGCAGCAAGGAATGCACCCAGCAATGCTGTGAAGTACTGAAAGAAAGTCGTCAGGCTACTCATGATTACAGGTTCCGAGACGGGCGATTATACAGTGCGTTGAGCATTTCGGCGTAGGCTCGACCGAGGGGGGGAGACCGCTTAATTCAGGTTGGAGGATAGCCATGTACACAGTTCACCGAATCAAAGATATGCGATCCAATGATCGGCCTAGAGAACGCTTGGAGCAGCAAGGTTCACAGGCGCTCTCTAATCCAGAGCTCTTGGCGATTCTGCTCGGAACCGGAGTACAAGGCCAAAGTGCTATCCAGCTCGCCCAGGAATTGTTAGGAGAATACGGTGGCTTGGCGGGGATTCATAGAGCGGATTACCAGGACCTGGTAAAGACGCGGGGCATCGGCCCGGCAAAAGCTGCCCAGCTGGGTGCGGCAATCGAACTAGGCCGGCGCCTTGCGGTGTCGGTTCCTGACGATCGGCCGGCTATTCAATCGCCAGAACAGGCAGCTGAGCTCGTGATGTACGAAATGGGCGCCTTGAAGCAGGAGCATCTGCGTGTTCTTCTGCTCGATACCCGCAACCAGCTC
>CBDTZL010000038.1:0-15116 GCA_965364895.1 uncultured bacterium | reverse complement strand
TGCTGCGCGACCGGGTCACGCCGAGAGTGATGAGGTGGGTCAACCTGGGGTCGGGGACGATCATTGCCTTGTTCGGCGCTGCCGCTGTTATCGCTTCGACTGCCATGGCTAGTGCGCCGATTATTGTTCCGTTTGAGCCAGAAATCTTAGAGCCGGTGACGATGGAACCGCAAGACGCAGCACAGCCTGGCTCTGCATCCACTTCGAATTCGATTGTAGATCCAGCCTACGGCTTTACCTACCAACAGCAGGACGGCAATCGCTTTGTTGCTGGGAAGGGGCAGTTGCCAGAGGTCGAACCGGTGGATATCCCGCTTAGTGGAACTCCGGTCTGGCTTGTCGCGGCACCGATGCGTGAGGGAAGCGTATGGGTAGCGGTCCTGGATAACGGTCAAGCCGAGGCGTTTTATGTCTCGGGCGAGACAGTGGAGCCCATGCCTATCGAACCCTCTCAGCTGCCTGTGGGAATGCCTCCAATGCTCGCAGTAGAAGATGGTGTTCCGAAACTGCTTACAAGCGGCGAGCTTGAAGCATCGGTCTTGACCCACGCCGTAAAACTACGTTTTCCGGACGAGTCAACAGCAACCATTACCAGCGCGGGCGACCTGGCATTTGAGATCAGCGGGGAGATGGTTGAGCTATCCATAAATGCCTTACCAGATGCACGCTTGCTGTTGGACGGGAAAGGGCAAATGGTGTTGCTTACAGATCCAACTACCAGGTACGGGCATGGGGTGCTTGGGGATAGTATCGAAGCAGCCAGCATCACTCTGATTGATACCGCTTCCTCGCCGCCCGTAGCCACCCGTCTGGAGATTGAATTCGGGAAGGTGATAGAAGGGATCGCACCTATCTGGGCTGATTTGGATGGGGATGGCGCTCGAGAGTTCATTGTTACGGAGAGCAACGCGGAACAGGGTGCACAGATTGTCGCCTACGACGAACAAGGGATACGGATGGCCACCGGCCCCGCCATCGGGACTGGGTTTCGCTGGCGACATCAATTGGCGGTAGCGCCCTTCGGCATTGGTGGCGAATTGGAGTTGGCCAGCGTGCTCACTCCGCACCTAGGCGGAGTTGTGGAGTTCTATCGAATGCAGGGGGACGAGCTTGTGATTGTGGCACGGGTGCCCGGGTACAGCTCACATGAGATCGGCTCTCGCAATCTTGACCGGGCGCTTGCGGGTGATCTGGACGGCGATGGTCAGATCGAACTGCTGGTACCGGACCAGGCGCAGGAATCTCTGGGAGCGATCCGGCGGACAAACGACGGCGCTGTAACGGCCTGGTCGATTCCATTGGACGGAAGACTCAGTACGAATCTTGCTGCTGTGACCTTATCGGGTGGGACTATAGCTTTAGGTGCAGGGCTTGAAGAGGGCGTCTTGAGGCTGTGGCTGCCATAGACCAGCCATCTGGCCGAAGACTGATTGGGAGAAGCTGACGGTGGAGTCGATCGATTTGAACACCTTCATCAGCTCTTTAAGCTACAAGTTCCTCAATCGGCCGCTCCAGGGTCAGCAAATCTGGTTCGTGGTGTAGTACCTCGCCTCGCGCACCATCCTCCGTGCGAAGCCACCTTTCCGTTAGCAAATTCATGCCGGTCTCATCACGATAACTGATCACCAGCGCTTCATCCTCGAATTCAAGAAAGGCGAATCCACAGTAGCCCACTTCAGTTCCGTCAACGTTTCCAGAAGAACGTCGATCGTGGGCCACGAGATTTCTTTCTCGCTTCACTGGGGTTTGAATATCTTCAATCGGCATCCCACCGTGCCCGATGCACCGCGCACGGGTCGGTGGCCCATTTGGATGGGTTTGATGCTTTCCGTAGGCTGCTAGACGATGCTCGTGTCCCCAAAACCAGAGTAAGTACCGTGGGTCGTTTCCGAGCTCCCGCCCGAATCGGTTGTACTCGAGATCGAAACTGCTAAACCATTGGTGGTGCGAGAGCAGAATGATGGGCCTGGGGTCGTCTGTGCCTAGAATATTCTCTTTGAGCCATTTCATGTTGTGATCGTGCAAATGAATCCACCAAGGAATCAGCTCGAGTACGGGGATCAGTCGCGAAGAATAGCCGCTGTCCAAGGCCACCACCCGCCAGTGCTCGTTCTGAAGGCAAAAGAAGCTAGTCTCCTGTCCAAAATGCTTCTTGATCGACTGGAAGTAGGCGTGGCCGCCTGAATACATCTCGTGGTTACCATTGAGAGCATAGCTTGGCAAAGCGTTGATTTCGTCGGTGGTCCGCAGCGAACCTCTCGGCCAGTCGTCTTCTCCGACAAAATACTCGTCGAATTCCTCCTGCTTCCCTGCAAAGTACACGTCTCCCAGGTGGATCGTGATATCCGGATCCAGCTCCTCCATCTCGTATCTGACGCGATACGCGCTAACAGTCCCGCTGGCCCAATCTCCAGCCAGGCCGATCGTGACCGAATTAGGCATCACATGAATTCCAGCGCGGGGATCAGACAGATCGTATTCCGGGAACGGATGTTTGCCTCTGAGAATCGTCGTGAAATAGTCGGTAAGCCACAAAAGGAAAGATTCCTTTAGAAGATCTCCCTTGTACCGAACATTATGGGATCGCTGAAGCGAGCGAGCACAATCGCGGGGCATCTTAAGCATCTCAGCCATGCTGCGTTTCTCTTGGATTTCCATACGCGTTGAATAGCCTCCGCACTCATTCTATATTGTGTCGAACGCAAACTATGTGACGAATCTCCGCCGATCTCGAAGTTGATGTCTCGTATTTGAAGATTGTGGAGAGCGAATGAAACGATGCTTGCCTTCAGGAGTGTGGGGCGAGACGTTATCGTTAGCTGTTGCGTCCCGGTGTGTCTTCGGTTTTCGAAAGTCGCTTGCGGAGCAGCGAGCGCTCCGCAGAGTTTTCTGTGAGTGCGAGGGCGCGGCGGTAGGCATCTCCAGCTTCCTCGTTCCGACCTAGCTTAAGCAGCAGTTCCGCACGGGTGGAATGCATCCAGCGATACTCCTCCAAATCATGCCTGATCAGATCGATGATCTCCAACCCGAACTCGGGGCCCATTGCCATAGCCACCGCTACTGCGCGATTGAGCTCAATTACCGGTGAAGGGTTTAGTTTGCCTAACAGCCCGTAAAGCATTGCTATTCTTGGCCAATCGGTCTGGTCAGGTGTCCCGGCCTGAGCATGCTCTGCGGCAATCGCAGCTTGGATTTGGTACTGCCCGGGGCGGCGGTAACGCTCTGCAAGCTCGAGGTGTCGCAGTCCATCGTTGATTTGAGATTGATCCCAGAGCAACCGATTCTGATCATCCAGCAAGAGCGGTTCGCCGGCTGATGAAATCCGAGCATCCTTCCTCGAATCATGCAGCAGCATCAGTGCCAGCAGGCCGGCGGCTTCCGGCTCGTCTGGCATTAGATCTACCAGCACTCGCCCAAGTCGGATTGCTTCAGAACACAGGTCGTGCCGGATCAGATCATCGCCTTCACTCGCCGCGTAGCCTTCATTGAAGACCAGGTAAATAACCGCTAAGACAGCTGCAAGTCGTTCAGGGAGCAGGACATCCGGGGGTATGCGGTACGGAATGCCAGCGTCGCGGATTTTTCGCTTGGCTCGAACAAGCCGCTGTGCCATGGTAGGCTCGGCAACCAAAAATGCTCGGGCGATCTCACGCGTATTGAGCCCGCCAAGCGTGCGCAGGGTCAGCGCCAGTTGAGCCTCGATGGCCAATGCCGGATGGCAGCAAGTAAAGATCAACTGCAGGCGGTCGTCTTGGAGAGCGGATTGTTCAAGAATATCGAACTCCTCGTAGCCATCTGAACTTGTGTCTCCCAGGACTGCATACTTCTCCGCTCTGACTTTATCTCTACGATAGCCATCAATCGCCTTGCGTTTCGCAGTAGTCGTAATCCATGCAGCGGGGTTCGGTGGGATTCCGGAATCCGGCCACCGGTCGATAGCCACCAGGAAAGCGTCCTGAATGGCCTCTTCTGCCACGTCAAAGTCGCCGAATACTCGAACCAGAGTGGCGAAGACGCGTCCATACTCTTCCCGGAAAACTTTTTCCGCGGCTTGAGACGGGTTAGTCAAAGTGAGATGGGGATCTCCCGCGGCTCAAAGTATTTGAGCCGCGGGAGCGGAAGCGCTATTGCTCGAAAACCTGAAGGGGTCGAACTTCGACCGATCCACCGTCGGGCGAAATGGGCATCTTCCCCGCCCATTCAATAGCGGTATCCAGATTATCGACATCGATCAAATAGTAGCCGCCTAGTTGCTCCTTGGTTTCGGCAAACGGACCGTCTGAGCTCACGACCCCGCCGTCCGTAACACGGACAGTGGTTGCTGTGCCGGTTGGTTGAAGTGCACTGCCATGAATGACGTTGACAGCAGCGCGAACATCCTCGTCGTACTTGAACCATCCCGACATAAATCCTTCCATCTGATCTTCAGGAATGGCCTCCACAGCCTTTTCATCACCATAAATTGCCAACAGATACTGCATCGTTATCCTCCTTTGGATAGGAATGACCCAGCGATAGTTTCTGGGTCTGCCAATACCACGAACAGGGAAGCACGATATCGACAGCAAGTCACCGTTAAGGTGATGATAACATTTCGAAATATTGACTGGTTGTGAACACAAGCAGTCGTCACAAATGTGAGGGAGGTGATCGTTCGATGTCAGATGTAAAAACGAAGAAAAATGAGGCGAGCGTAGACGGTTTCCTCAAGAGCGTGGAAAACGAGAAACGCCGCGAGGACAGCTCCGTGGTGCTAGATCTCATGAAAGAGGTGACCGGTGAGAAACCCACGATGTGGGGAACCAGCATCGTGGGCTTTGGAAGCTACCATTACAAGGGTGCTAGCGGCCGCGAAGGGGATTGGATGAAAGTTGGTTTCTCCCCGAGGAAGCAAAACATGACCCTGTACCTCATGGACGGATTTAGCAGCTATGGCTCGCTTCTGGAAAAGCTCGGGAAACACAAAACGGGCAAGTCGTGTCTTTACATCAACAAGTTGGAAGACGTTGACCAGACGGTCTTGAGGGAATTGGTCAAGCAATCCTTCAAATCCATGTCAGGCGAATCCCCGCGCAATTAGCTGCCGAAAAAAATTCACCAGCATAGGACCTTGACCACCTACCAACTACCGAATTGGACCCGGGAATCGGTACGAAAGAGCCGGCACGTTGCTGATCGAGGCCACCGCTCAAGTCATTGCAAAAAGCTCAACTGCCGATTTTTGGTACATCGTGAATCCGGACCGTTCCGATGAATACTGCTGGCTGTGGGGCAAGTACGCGAGTGTGGCCGGAGATGAGCAGGTACTCCCGGTATTCACGCCTCCCCCCAGCCCGACGCCGAGCCCGGCCTTCAATATGAGCCTGGAAAGCTTTCACAACTGAGGGAGCTCCGATTACGTGGTAGGGAGGACTACCTGGGCGGGGATTGCTGGGTCCAAGCACTGAATTTCACGATGCCTGGGTTGTAAGCTGAGCGTCCTGCCCCGAATTCCCTATTCCCCAAGAGACCCCCTTTCGACATAAGATGCAGTGACCGGCTGCATAGAAGGGTTGTTGTGATGCATCGAAGACTATTTGCAATATCAGGGTTTCTGCTGGCGGCAGGACTGGCCTGCAGTGGATTGACCGATCTCGCGGGAGACCCCTCTGAGGGTTCGAACGGAGAGTCTGGGTTCTCAGATGCTTCCTCAAATGAAAGATCGGGAGATACCTTATTCTCGGACAACTTTGCGGATGAGAGCTCCGGCTGGGAGATCGGAGATTATTCCGGCGGTCGAGTAGGCTACTGGAATGGGGCCTACTACGTGACCTCGCTTGGCGATGGGCAGACTATGTGGGGGATGGCGAACCGTGGCTTCGGCGATGTGGCGATCAAGGTTCGATCGCAGCAAGTCAGTGCCCCAGGAAATGACAACAATGATTACGGCGTTATTTGTCGAGCGAATCCGGATGGAGAGGGTTATTTCTTTCTGATATCCGGAGACGGATATTTCGCAATCTTGCGCGGGGATGCCAACGAGCAGTTCGAAAACCTGATCGACTGGACCTCATCGACCGTGATCAATCAAGGGAATAGTGCTAACGATATCCTGGCCACATGTGATGGGGATAATCTTTCGCTTCACGTGAACGGTGAGCTACTCGCCTCCGTCAAGGATTCGCGCTACAGCTCAGGTGATATCGCGCTCACGGCTACTTCGTACGAAGAGACAAGCACCGAAATCCACTTCGACGACCTCAAGGTTGATCGCCCCTAACTTCGAAGATCGACACAGTCAAACGGGGCCGGCCGCATCTTCGCCGGCCCTTTTCTTTTGGGCATAGCCTACCGGGGGCGAATGACTTCACCAATCGGCATTTGCAGAATATCGTAGCCATTTTGAGCGTAATCTTGCTCCCTGATAGATAGGAACCTGGACCATTAGACTTAACTCGCGAATACAATCATAAGTAGTGACATGCCAATTGGAGAAACTGAGATGACTCAGAAACCACGAGCTGTTGAGCAGGTAATCGAGCCACAGATGGTAATTGAAGGGGCGGGTGTATTGCTGCGCCGCTCTTTCGGGCCCAGTCGAGAGAATTTGTTCGACCCCTTTCTTCTTTTTGATCACTTTGCATTCAACGACCCAATAGAAGGGCCGCTGGTCGGCTTTCCCATGCATCCGCATCGAGGGATCGAAACGGTCACATACATGCTGGAAGGCAACACACGTCATCGAGACAGCCTCGGCAATATGGGTGTCATCGGACCCGGTGATGTTCAATGGATGACGAGCGGACGCGGCATCATGCATGAAGAGATGCCCAAACGCGGCCCCGAAGGTACCGTCTATGGATTTCAACTCTGGGTCAATCTCCCCGCGGCAGAGAAGATGGGAGCGCCACGCTACCAGGAAGTGACCTCAGATACGATTCCGAGCGCAGCGAGTGCAGGCGAGAATGGATCGAAGGTGCGGGTTGTGGCGGGACAATACGATGGTGTTTCCGGACCAGTCACCGAAATCGCCGCTCACCCGCTCTATATGGACGTAACGCTTAAGGCCGGAGAAGATTTTTCCTTGCCGGTGCCAATGGGCCATACGGTTGTGGCCTATGTCTTCGAGGGTCGCGGCCTATTCGGTGATGGAGTAGATCAGATCGTCGAAGCGGTCCGGATGGTCACGTTTGGGGAAGGCGACCTGGTCCTGGCTCGGGCAGCCCCCAATTCGCACGTCCGATTTATGCTTATGGCCGGTGCGCCATTCGGTGAACCGATTGTGCCTTACGGACCATTTGTGATGAACACGGAGGCCGAGATTATGCAGGCAATGACCGACCTTCGAAATGGAACTTTCGTGCAGAATTGATGAACTAGAGCAGAACTCTATCCGACCCCCCCAAGCCTTCCCGCGAGCTATTGTTCAATTCATAATCGTCCAGTGGTCACACCGATTGGTTTTTCTGCCTTCGTAAGTCGCGCATACGTCCTTGGGATGCAAATCAATTGCCTGAGGTTGTGAAATGAAGACACGGCGAAAACGCATCCTTAACCTGATCGCGGTCGGCCTGATAGCTGCGGTTGTGATTGGTGGTGTTTTGGCGTACCGCACGATTTCCAGCCAGGTGAGCCTGGTTGGTATTCTCGCCAGGGGCGAGGCAGGCCAAATCAACGTACCAGAGGGCTTTGAGGTCAGAATCTTCGCCGAAGGGCTTGCCCGCCCTCGGTTCATGAACTTCGCACCCGATGGGAGGCTCTATGTGGCAGAGCGCGGTGCGAATCGGATTGTAGTCCTGGAAGATAAGGACGGAGATGGGCGCTCCGATACTCAGACAGTCTTTGCTGATGAGATAGACAACCCCCACAGCGTCGTCCTCCACAACGGGGCTTGGTACATCGGAGTGCCAAGCGGCGTGATCCGGCTAACGGATCGGGATGGGGATGGCCGCGCGGACGAGCGAGTTACATTGATCGACAATTATCCGACGTCAGGTCACAGTACGCGGACCGTTGAATTTTTACCGGATGGACGAATGGTGGTTTCTGTCGGCTCAAGCTGCAATGTTTGCACGGAGCAAGACCCGCGGCGCGCGGCCGTATTGGCTTACGAAGACTCGAACGCTGAAAATGAGCAACTCTTTGCAAGCGGCCTACGGAATGCGGTTGGGCTGACCGTGCACCCATCGACTGGAGAGCTCTGGGTGACAAACAACGGCAGAGATCTTATGGGGGACGACGTCCCTCCGGAGACGGTGTATCTCGTCCGGGAGGGTGCCGATTATGGCTGGCCACGCTGCCACGCCAGCATCGCTGATCCCGATTACGGATATGAGGGGGTCTGCGATGAAGTAGAAGCCCCAATTGTAGAAATGCAGGCCCATTCAGCCCCACTCGGACTGGTTTTCTACGAAGGCGATGCATTCCCGGAGCCGTATCGAGACGACCTGTTCATCGCTTTCCATGGGTCTTGGAATCGCAGCGTCCCGACAGGTTATAAGATCGTGAGGCTACCATTCGATGGAACCGAGCCAGGCACGGAAGTAGTAGATTTTGCAACCGGATGGCTTGAAGATGATTTGACGACTGTGACCGGCCGTCCGGTGGGGCTCGCGGTTGGCCCGGATGGGGCGCTTTATATGAGCGACGATACCGGCGGCTTCATCTATCGGATAGCCTACGAGGAAGTATCCGATCAGGAGGGAGTTCAGGTGCCAGATTCATCCGACGTACTCAAAGTGCAAGCAGCCGCTGAAGCGAATGGGTATGACTTCTCAGTTGAGATATCGAGCCCGGATACCGGATGTGACCAATACACCGACTGGTGGGAGGTCGTCTCCGAAGAGGGGGAGCTAATTTACCGCCGCACATTGCTTCACAGCCATGTCAGCGAGCAGCCGTTCACCAGGTCTGGGGGACCGGTAAGCATTGATCCTGATGCGATAGTAATTGTGCGAGCTCATATGCACCCAGGAGGCTACGGCGGTCGTGCGATGAGGGGAAGTGTTGGGAGCGGCTTCAAAGTGTGGAATTCGAGTGTGGGTTTTGCGCTGGAGCTGGAAAATGCCCCTCCTCAACCCCCCGATTGTGGCTTTTAGGTCCCAATTACGGCGCAGCGACTAATTGTCTGACAGGGCCTCCCACCGCACAGTTCTATTGTGCTGGCGCCCAATCCTCGCTATATGTATGTTGTATGTGCGCTGAATGTGGTGAACTAATCATAAAACACACCGTAGGGAGGCTTTGGCGATGGCGATAGCGCAGCAGGAATTAGAACAAGCCAAAGTACTGGCTGATCAGGGAAAATCCGAGGCAGCGGTAGCTTTGCTTAGCCAGCTTATCCAACGCGAACCTAGCAATGTTGGAGCCTGGTTGGCGCTATCGGATGTTGTAGACGATCCGGAACGCACAGAATATTGCCTGCAGAAAGTGCTAACTCTCGATCCGGGCAATGCGACTGCGCTTGAAAAGCTAGCGAAATCCAAAGGCGGCAGTCTGTCGGTTGGTGCGGTGGCAGGCCTCAATCAAGTTGAGCGCGATCCAGCTCCTGCTCAGACTTCCCACGTTTCAGATAGCGACCAAATGGAGCAGCCAGAGCCCGATTCTATTAATCGCCAGGCCCCTGCTGAGCCGCCGGAGCAGCCTGAAGAAGTACCTGCTTCAGAGGTTCTCGCAGAGGCTTCTAGCGGAGATGCGGCGGAGCTGGAGCAGTCTCAGGGCAGTGAGGCGCCACTTGAAGCTGTGCCTTCGACTCCCGAGATCCCTGCCGAAACTACCGTCGGGAACGCAGTGGAGCTTGATGGAGCTCAGGCCAATGAAGCGCAATTCGCGCCTGCTGCTCCAGAGGCGATTGCGCAAGAGCCTGCGAAGCGATCTTCAGTCAGCCGAACAGATCTTATTCTCATCGGGCTGACGGTGCTGGCTGGAATTGTGCTCTGCGCTCTGGTAAGCGCAGCACTCATTACCTGATCGCTCTGTTTTAACTAGGTTCTATGTGCGGAGCCCCGGTTCCGGTCTCCAGATAATCCTTCAAACTCTGTAAGTAAATTGCCCAGGAGAAGTTGATGCTGGGGAACGGTCCCTCGATCGATGGCCAGCCTCGATGGCCAAACAGCAGCTTGGTCCCAGTTTCCTCTTTGGTGAGATCGTAAGTCACGGTCGTCCCGGGCCATCCCGGTACCGGTGAATCAATCGCAGACCACACCACGCGCTCGCCTGGGCTCAACTCATCGATCTTCATCTTGAAGACGATCTTGCCGCCCTCAAAAACGAAGTCTGCCTCGGATCCCACTTCTGGCGAGGCCGTATTTGTGTCCGTCCACCACTTTGCCAGCCTCTGCTGCTCCGTCAGAGCGGCATAAACTGCTTCTGGATCGGCTTCAATCACCACTTCATGCACCATGTCAGGCATTTGCTGTCCTCCAAATAATATTCAACCGAATGGTTGAATGATATTCTAGGATCCATAAGTTGTCAAGGAAAGATTGGTCGAAGCTGGAGCTAGTTCAGGAGCGGAATAAAGGCGTCGAAGCAGCCTATCCAACCTTCTTCGTGAGCCGCACGTACACCAACATCGAGGAAACCTTCATGGACGATGACAATTTCTGTTTCATCGCCCAAATCCAGAAATTCAATTGAGACGGTGGTTTCTGGAGAACGCCCAGCGTCATTCTCGACAATCCAGGTATAGATTAGCTGCTCGGGTTTTTGGACTGCCAGAAAGGTGCCAAGGATCCGGGAGTTGACGCCTTCCGGGCTCAAGAGCTTGTACTCATAATCTCCACCTACACGAAGATCGATAGATGCGTGCGGGACATTCATCGCCGACCCGCCTAGCCAGTGCCGAACTTGTTCCGGGTCCGTCCAGGTATCAAATACCACTTGAGGCGGCGCCGGCACCCGGCGTCTGACCTCAAGCGCAGGGATCGTTGATGGGCTTTCAGCACTCACGATCGCGTCTCCAATAGCCCTACCAGCGAATCCAGACTCTCGTCCCAGAAATCCTGGTAGGCGGCCAGCCAACCAAATGCATCCAGCATCGGAGATGCCTCGAGTGTAATGTAGTGCGTTCGGCCCACTTTGCGTCGATGTACCAACCCGGCGCGTTCAAGGATCTGAATATGCTTCGAGACTGCAGCAAGAGAGATCTGATGCGGTCGGGCGAGCTCGCTGACGGTGGCCTCTCCAAGAGACAACGCTGCGAGAACCGCGCGGCGGGTTGGGTCGGAGAGTGCGCCAAATGTGGCATCAAGCTCCGAGATAGGATATTCAACCATATGGTTAACAATAAGGCTCCCATGCTGGCCTGTCAAGGCGCGCAGAAAGATTTTATATAATCCCTGTAAAGCGAAAGTCGCCCGAGCTCTGTAATTGCGGGCGCTTCGGCTTTATCGAAAGCGAGGATCAATGCCCCAAACCGCAAAACACCTGAACCTTTTCACAGAATCTGTTATCCGAGAGATGACCCGCATTGCCAACGAGCACGGTGCGATCAACCTCTCGCAAGGATTTCCAGATTTCCCTCCCCCGGCGGCACTCGTGGCCGCTGCAGAGCATGCCATTCAAGGCGATCATCATCAATACGCTGTAACTTGGGGCGCGCCGCGCTTTCGGCAGGCGCTGGCTCGCAAACAGTCACGGTTTATGGACCTAGAAATTGATCCGGATGCCCACATTACGGTTACTTGCGGCAGCACCGAGGCGATGATGACGGCCATGATGACCGTATGTGATCCCGGTGATAAGGTGATCGTATTCACGCCTTTCTACGAAAATTACGGCCCGGATACTATCCTCTCGGGCGCCGAGCCAATATTTGTTCCATTGCGACCTCCAGATTTCCGCTTCGACCAAGACGAACTGCAGACTGCCTTCGAACAGGGAGTAAAAGCTCTGGTGCTGTGCAACCCTTCAAATCCGACCGGAAGAGTCTTCAGCCGGGAGGAGCTGCAGTTCATTGCAGACTTGGCTCAAGAGCACGATGCCTTCGTCATCACCGACGAAGTGTATGAGCATATTGTGTACTCTCCACATCATCACACCTACATTGCCTCCCTCCCCGGAATGTTTGAGCGCACGCTCTCGTGCAGCTCGCTGTCCAAAACGTACGCGATCACAGGCTGGCGGATTGGCTATGTGATCGCTTCGGCGGAAGTCACTGCCGGCGCCCGCAAGGTCCACGACTTCCTGACAGTAGGCGCGCCCGCCCCGCTTCAGGAAGCGGCGGTAACTGCCCTCGAGTTCTCCGACGACTACTATGAGGAACTTCAAGCGGCATACACACGCCGTCGCGAATTATTCTTGGGTTATCTAGAGAGAGCTAAATTGAAGTTCACTAGACCCGAGGGTGCCTACTACGTGCTGGTAGACATCGATGAATTTGATCACGAAAGTGATACCGCTTTCTGCGCCTGGCTGGCGAAAGAAATCGGCGTCGCCGCCGTCCCTGGCTCTAGTTTCTTTCGTGAACCGGTGAACAATCTCATCCGGTTTCACTTTGCCAAGAGCGAAAGTACTCTTTCCGACGCGGGTGAACGGTTGCTAAGATTGACGCGCTAGAGGAGGGTGCGAGTGACTCGTGAACTAAATGATGGAAGCAATCTCGACCCTGAGGAAGACGGGATGCGCGATCCAGCCGAAAATAATGCCGGCGACGAGCCGCTCGACGCAGGTGCTGGGGAAATCGAAACAACCGGCGGCGAGACGGCTGCCGACCCGAACGAAGGCAGCATTACATCTGAATTAGCCTGGGTAGGGCGGGGGTTTTTCCAGCCCCTGTACAGCCTACAGTTCTACCGGGCCGCTGTGCAAAAATCGCTGATTGACGCGATTTTGTTCTTCGCGGTCTTTGGCACGCTCCTAACCATCTTCAGCGCCATCAATCTGAGCCGCAACTTGAGCTCCGCCGCGGATGATATCGAGCAGGCCTTTGCCAGCGGAGAATTTCCAGAGATTACGATCACGAATGGGCTCGCGACCGTTCGAGTCAGGCAGCCGCTGATCCTATTGGAAGGGGAAGGATCGATTGTCATTATCGACACCTCCGGGGCGTATCAAACTATCGATACGAGCCGCTACTTTCAAGGCTTTCTACTTACGCGAAACAGCCTTCATGTCTATTCGGATGGGGAATATCAGGTTGTTCAACTGGCCGATCTCAACAGCGCTTTCGGCAACCCGATTGTAATCAATCGAGATACCGCGCTTGATTTCTGGCGTTCGTTTACTTCGATTTTTTCAGTTGCTGCATTCATAGGCATCGGGCTCTGGAACCTGGTAATTCGATTGATGTGGCTCATCTTTCTGGCGGTATTGGTTTGGGGATTGCTGTCTGCCTTCAATATGCAGTCAGACTATATGCAAGTTCTGACAATAGGCATCTATGCGCTGGTGCCCGCGGTTTATATCAGTTTCCTTCTCGGGCTGATTGGCATCAGCTTCTGCGGCTTTCAAACCGGACTGCTTTTGGTGATCTGGGTGGTCGTTGCCCGCATGGGGTTGAAGCCGCCTCCCTCTCTATCCGCGCAGCTATAGGATAAGATTTTGAACCGCGAGGAGAGTATCTAGATGGAGTATCGTCGGCTTGGAAGCTCAGGCTTGAAAGTTAGCGCTTTGTCTTTTGGGTCATGGGTAACGTTCTCTAATCAGCTGGATGCTGACCATGCAGTCGAAATTATGGGCTCCGCCTATGACAGTGGCGTGAATTTTTTTGATAACGCGGAAGTTTATGCCCATGGGGAAGCCGAGAGAGTAATGGGGCGTGCCCTCGAGAAGCTTGCTTGGTCGCGCGATAGTTACCTGGTTTCGAGCAAGGTCAGGTGGGGGAGTGTGCAAGATCCCAAACCCACGCAGGCCGGGTTGAGTCGCAAACATGTTATTGAAGCCTGTGATCAAGCGCTGGTACGACTGGGGGTCGAGTATCTGGATCTCTACCTCTGCCATCGACCCGATGCAGAGGTTCCCATTGTCGAAACAGTGTGGGCGATGAGCGATTTGATCCAAATGGGGAAAGTCCTCTATTGGGGAACGTCGGAATGGTCTGCCGTCGAACTTGAGGAAGCGCATGCTGCAGCCAAGGAATGGCGGCTCATCGCACCTATAACGGAACAGACCGAATACAACATGTTTCAACGCGAGCGCATCGAAGTGGAGTACTTGGACTTGTATGACAGTCTGGGTCTAGGTACGACAACCTATTCACCGCTCGCGTCGGGAGTGCTGACTGGAAAGTACAACGAAGGCATCCCGGATGGATCCCGCATGAACCTGCCTGGCTATGAGTGGCTCCTGAGCTCGTTGAAAAGCGATGAAGGCCAAGCGCGAATCGCCAAGGTACGCAAGCTGGAAGCCGTAGCCCATGAGCTTGGGATCAGCATGGCTCAGCTGGCGCTCGCCTGGTGTCTGAAAAATCCGAACGTGAGCACCGTGATCACCGGGGCCACCACTACGAATCAGGTCAAGGAAAACATGGAGGCTGTGGAGGCCGTGACGCTGTTAGATGATGAAATCATGGAACGGATCGAACGTGTTCTAGAAAACAAGCCATCGTAGATGGCCTAATCAAATAGGAGCATCGAGATCAAGGTAACGGTATGCGAAACCAGTGATCTGCTGGAAGAGGCAGAGTGGTCGCGCCTGATTGAACACGTGGCCCGCAAGCAGAGCGAGCTAGTCCTGCTTCCGGAGATGCCATTCTCTTCCTGGATCGCGGCCGAGAAACCTTTCGAACAACAAAAATGGGAGGCTTCGGTTGCGGAGCACGAGCGATGGATTGCGCGCCTGAGCGAGCTCGCTCCGGCCAGTGTGTTAGCCTCTCGCACCGTCGCCCAACGGCACAATGAAGGGTTTGTGTGGGATTCTCAAGGCTACCGGGCGGTTCATGATAAGTATTATCTTCCAGAGGAAGCAGGATTCTGGGAGACGACCTGGTACGAGCGCGGCGAACTAAAATTCACAGCAGTCGAGACCGCATCTATTAAGGCAGGATTTGCGATCTGTGCCGAGCTTTGGTTTACCGAGCACGCTCGGCACTACGCACAGCAAGGAATTCACCTCCTGGCATGTCCACGCGCGACCGAAAAGTCGACCGTGGACAAGTGGATCGCAGGGGGCCGCGCGGCAGCTGTCATGGCGGGCGC
>CBDTZL010000037.1:0-15345 GCA_965364895.1 uncultured bacterium | reverse complement strand
GCCGTAGGGCAGTGCATCTACCGCTCAGACGCCCCCAACGCGCGGCTTTCTTTCTTTGGCCCGGCAGAGGCCCTCGACAGCGATGCAGGTCTCAAGCTGCTTGAATCTCTAGCGGCGGCAGTCGGTGAGCACGGCGCACCAAATTTGATTGCCGAGGTAGATGAAAGAAGCGATGCTTTTGAACGCCTTCGTTCAGCGGGATTCGCGGTCTATGCCCGGCAGAGGATTTGGCGGCTCGTCGAGGCCAAGGAGGATTTCGAGCCCGCTGAAGACGATAATTGGCGTTTCGAGACCGTTCAGAGCGATATTTGGCGGGTTGAGAAAACGGAAGACAAAATCGCCGCCCAGAGTCTTTTTCACAATATCGTCCCGGGACTGGTTCAGCAGGTCGAGCCTCCACCAACCCATCCTGGTCACAACCTAGTGTACTGGCGTGAAGGGGAGTTGTTAGGTTATCTCGATGTCGAACGAGGCCCTCTCGGCACCTGGATCCAGCCCTACTTCCACCCAGCGGTTGAAGGTTTTCAGGGATTACTCGGCGCTCACCTCAAAGGCGTGCGGGGGGATAGTCCAGTGTATGTGTGCGTCCGGTCTTATCAGAGCTGGATGAGCAGGCCACTGGAGCGATTGTGGTTTGAACCCGCAGTCGATCAAGCCGTTATGGTCAAACGCCTGGCGATTGGAGTTCGGAGTCAGGTTGCGAGCCCTCTTCCAGCAGTCGAAGGAACCTATCCGGAGCCAACTGCACCGATTGCTCGGATCGAGGATCCGGCCGGTGCTTACAAATGACGACAAGGCGCATTACCGACGACCTGGACACCCTGCAGGGTGTCCTACCTCCGCATGTCAGCGACAAACTAACTGAGATTAGTCGACCAGACGATCTGCTCGAAATCATTCTGGATATCGGGCGGGTGCCTACCGCTCGCTACGTCGACGGTGAAATCATTCTGAGCGACAAAGAGGTCGTCTGGGAACACATTGACTATGTCGTGGAACGCACCGGCGACTTTGACGCCGATAACCGGGCGGGTATCGAGCGCTCGCTTCACCGCATCTCCGCTATTCGCAACCGGCACAATCGTATCGTCGGGCTTACGTGTCGTGTGGGCCGGGCGGTCTATGGCACGATCGATATCATCGAAGACTTGATCAACGGCGGCGAAAGCCTGCTGCTGCTTGGCCGGCCGGGAATCGGAAAGACCACCATGCTGCGCGAAGCGGCTCGTATCCTGGCCGAAGAACGGCGAGTTGTTATCGTCGACACCTCCAATGAGATCGCCGGCGATGGAGACGTGCCGCATCCCGCCATCGGCCGCGCGCGGCGGATGCAGGTACGTAAGCCGAGCTTGCAGCACGAGGTGATGATTGAGGCCGTTGAAAACCACAACCCCGAAGTAATTGTGATCGACGAGATCGGGCGCGAGTTGGAAGCGGTAGCCGCCCGGACCATCGCCGAACGCGGAGTGCAGCTTGTCGGCACGGCTCACGGCAACACACTCGAGAATCTACTCCTAAATCCGACCTTGTCGGACCTGGTGGGCGGCATCGAATCAGTCACCTTGTCCGATGAAGAAGCTCGCCGCCGAGGCACCCAGAAGACGGTTTTAGAACGGCGCGCGGCGCCCACCTTCGATGTATTAATTGAGATCCAGGATCGGGAGAAACTAGCGATCCACCGCGACGTTTCTGCCGCAGTGGACGCGCTTCTACGGGGTGTAGCGCCCCCCACCGAAGCACGATTTCGTGACGAGAAGGGGGAGCTTCAGATCAATCAGCTCAATTCGGAGGGGAGTTCGGTTCGTCGGGGCCCGGCTGGCTATCGCAGGCAGTCGGGGGTGCCGAGCGCTCAACCCCCTGACGAAGCGCCGATCGCCGCGACCCCCAGAGTTCCAGGAGAACCGCTGGCGACGATCCGTGTTTACCCCTACGGAGTAGCACGCAACAGGCTGCGGCAGGCGGCAAAACGCATCCATGTACCGATACTGATTGCCGACGACATCGGTCAAGCAGATGTGATGCTCACCCTCCGTTCGTACTATCGCAGGCATCGCAAGTTGATCGCTGACGCAGAAAACCGGCGAATGCCGATTTATGTTTTGCGAGCAAACACGGTGGGGCAGATGGAAAATTTCATGGTGGATCTCTTTGACCTGGATCGCGAGCCCATGGGTGATCCCAGCATGACACAAGGTTCTCGCGATGCACAGGAGGCCATTGACAAGGTTTTGAATGGCGCCCGTTCCGTGGACCTCAGCCCGGCCTCATCCTATGTGCGGCGACAGCAACACGAGATGGCTCGCACCGCCGATTTGATATCCCATTCCTACGGCAAGGAGCCGCGGCGTCGGGTCAGGATCTTTCGCGATTGAGAAATTTCATCACCCTCGAAGGCCCCGAAGGGGGCGGTAAGTCCACTCAGGCAAAGCGATTGGTCGATCATCTCCAGGCACAAGGGCATGAGGTATTGCTTACTCGAGAGCCCGGTGGCACGGAGATTGGCGATCAGATCCGCCAGGTGATTATGTCGCTCGAGAACAAGAGCATGAGCCCTGAGGCCGAATTCCTCTTGTTTTCCGCTTCCCGTGCGCAGGTGGTACGGGAGTTGATCGAGCCTCAGCTCGAGCGAGGCGGAATTGTTGTTTGCGATCGCTTCTATGATTCCTCGCTGGCTTATCAGGGCTACGGCCACGAGCTGGATCTGGAACTGCTTCGGACCATCACCGGCTTTGTCTCCGGTGGACTGGTCCCCGATCTAACCTTCCTGCTTGACCTCACCAGCGAGCTGGGACTAGAACGCCGCAAACATGACGGGCGCTGGAACCGCCTGGACGATTACGATCTAGCTTTTCATGAGCGGGTTCGGGAAGGCTATCATCGTCTGGCAGAGCTCGATCCGGACCGGTGGGTGCAGATCGACGCGGCTCAGACTGAGGATGAGATTCAGGAACAGATTAGGGAAACTGTCGCGAGGCGCCTGGACGATTAGATACCGAAGTCGTCTCCGTCCCCCAGGTCTGGCATATCCTTCTCTATCTGCTCAGGATCCTCGCCGGACTCGAGGCGATCGACGACCTCGTCGAACTCGGCTGGCATGTCTTCTCCAAGTTCGTTGCCCATCTTTCGCATCATCTTAGCCATGGACTTGGGATCGTCCTCATCGAAATCCCCCCAGCTGCTCGGATCTGAGAGATCCTCCAGCCGGGAATCTTCTGATTTGGCGATACGGATCCGGCCTATGATTCGGTGAAGGTCTTCGCTCCCGCAGTGCGGGCACTTGACCTTTGAATCACCATACTCTTCGTAGGTCTGATAGATAGCAGATCGTTTATTGCAGTTGTCGCAGCGGTAATCGTAGCTTGGCATCGCAGCCTCCAGCGAATGGGATTATACTCAGCGCCCGCACCGTGATTGAGCAACCCGCAGAACCACTCCTCGTCGTGATTTCCGGCCCCTCCGGCGTCGGCAAGGACACCGTCCTAGACCATATGAAGCAGCGGGGGTTGCCGTTCCACTTTGTCGTCACCGCAACTACCCGCCCGATTCGCCCTGGTGAAGTTGAGGGTGAGGATTACTTCTTTGTCGAAGAGCAGGAATTCCTCGATATGATCGATAGAGGCGAGTTGATCGAGCACGCCCTCGTCTACAACGACCACAAGGGTGTCCCAAGGCAGCAAATCCGAGAGGCAATGGACAGCGGGCAAGACGTTGTGATGCGCGTAGATGTGCAGGGGGCCAAGACGATCCGTGCGCTTGCGCCGGCGGCCTTGTTGATATTTCTAACTGCCGGCAATGAAGAGGAACTTGCGCGCCGGCTCCGAAAACGCCGGACCGAATCGGAGGCGGATCTTCAGCTCAGACTTGCAACGGCCAAAGAGGAGCTTGGATATCTGGATGTATTTGACTACGCCGTGCTAAATGCCGATTCGCAAGTTGATGTGGCCGTGGATACCATCCTGGCCATTATTGAGGCCGAACATCATCGAGTAGATCCACGCCGTGTGGAGCTGTAGCCTCTTTCCGATGCCGCGGGCTGATCAAGGAGACTTTCCTTGCCCTCTGTAGCTCACGAGGCAAATGATGTCACGGGCCACAAACTAGCCAAGGGACTATTCTCCTCCATGCGTACGGTTTGCTAAAATCGTGGCGCGGGGAACCGATCGCGATGTTCTTTTCGCATCCAAAGAGGAGCTGATTGGATCTAATGGCAAAAAGCAAAAATCCCAAAGTTTTCGATCTCACGATAGTTGGGGCTGGTCCGACAGGATTATTTGGCGCGTTTTATGCTGGCATGCGCGAGATGAGCTGCATATTGATCGATGCGCTGCCGCAGGCGGGGGGACAAATCACGGCTCTGTATCCGGAAAAGAAGATCTTCGACACACCCGGATTTCCCAGCATTGTTGGGAAGGACCTGATTCTTAATTTGGTCGAACAGGCCGGCCATTGGGACACCAAATTCGCGCTCGGCGAACGAGCTGAAACGCTTCGTCGGGTGCCGCTCCCGGGCGGCGAGCCCGACGAGGAATGTTGGGTCATCGGGACGAATAAAGAAGATCACTACTCAAGAGTGATCATCGTCGCGGCAGGTATTGGAGCCTTCCGCCCCATGAAACTCCCAATTGAAGGCGTGGACCAATGGGAGGGTAAGGGCCTCGACTATTTTGTGGCAGATATCGGAGAGTTTGCCGAAAAGAACGTTCTCATCGTGGGCGGCGGCGACAGCGCGGTGGATTGGGCGCTGGCCGCGGAGCCGATCGCCAAACATGTCACCCTGATTCATCGCCGACCCGGTTTTCGAGCCCATGACACTTCCGTAAACAAGCTGAACGAATCCGCCGTCGATGTAAAGATTCACTACGAACTGCGAGAGTTACAGGGCAATAGCCACGTTGAGCGAGCCGTAATCTTTGACAATCAGACCGACGAGGAAACCACGATCGATGTAGACTCGACTGTCCTTGCTTTGGGATTCAAGGCTGATTTAGGGCCAATTCGCCAGTGGGGCCTGGAGACGATCGGGCGACGCTACATCCGCGTGAACAACAAGATGGAAACCAATCTGCCTTTCGTATACGCCGCAGGAGATTTGGCGCTGCAAGAGGACTTAGATCCGCTCAATCTAATTGTCGTGGGCTATGGTCAGGTGACGGTGGCCGTAAACTACGCCTACGCGGCCATCAAACCAGGTGAGAAGGTCTTTCCTGGACATTCCAGCGAGAAAATGGCGGAGTAACAGCCGGGTTAACAAGCAACGCATAAGCAAAAAAAAGCGCATCGAGGCGGTCAGGGCAAGCCGCTTGGCAGCCTCTTTTTGTTGGGCAGGGAAGGCGGAGGAAAATTGGTTCTTGGAGGAGCTACGTAGCGGACGGCTGCACTTTGGCTGGTCCTTCGGAAGTGTCCTTGCGGGGCCCATAAAGGATCACGCCAAACAGACTAACCAGCACTCCCAGCGCTAATCCGGATACCTGGAGCGGACCATACGAAATGCCAGGAAGGGTATGCGAGCCGATTCCTAAAAAGTCTGCAAAAGAAGCTGTCACAGCAAGTACATAGCCGGTAGCGATCAGCCGCAGCCCGACTTCGGAGCGCAAGGTGGTCGGATAGCCGTTCCGAATGACCTTCATAGCCATTGTGGCTCCCAGCAACAAAATCCCCAGGCCTAGCAGCCAAACCCCGATCTGCACGAATCCCACTACCGAGCTTCGATCCATGCCGATCAGATTGGGATAAATCCCGATCAGGAAGATGAACAATCCGATCAAAACCATTGTCATCCAGCCGCGCGCCGCAATCGCTTGTTTCTTCGTCAGTGCTGCTGCTGTCATAAATTCGCCCCAAGCATCTTATGCGATCCGGCTTCGATTTCTCGATATCCCCACGCTAATTGTATCAATTGGAGCTGAGTTGCGCTCGGACACCCGCCAGTAGCTCAGACCACTCTTCATCCCGCTCGCCAGGGATAAATGGCACGTATAGCGCCAGTCGATCAACCAGGCCCGCGTATCGCTCGGCGAGCTTTTCCGGGAGGTCGTTCGGTGAACACACCACCGCAAATACGTCCAGCATTTCGTCGTCAATCAGCATCGCCATCTCCTGCCAAACCCCCTTCCGAGCCAGGACTTGCAGCCGATCTGCCGTATCTCCCCAACCGTGCAGCTCCATTACGGGCCGATAGGTAGGGGTGGAGGCATAAAAAGCGATCTGGGTTCGCACAAAATCGGCTTCTTCCGGTCGGGTGACCGCAAAGGCTGCTGTCGACACCTGAATTTCATCCACAGAACGACTTGCCTTCCGGGCACCCACTTCGATTCCCGGCCGCACGACTTCTTCTAGATATCGGCGGGAGTGGTAGACATGCGCGTGAAAACCGTCTGCTATCTCACCCGCCAGCCGAGACAGGCCGGTATTGACCCCCGCGATATAGATCGGAATGTCAGGGTAATCGATCGGGCCTGGATTGAAGAAGGGGGGCATAAGCGTGAGCTTGTAGTGCTCGCCGCGAAAGTTGAGCCGCTCGCCGGTCTGCCAGGTTTGCCAGAAGGTGCGAACAGCTTCGATGAGCTCGCGGAATTTTCCAACCGGAGATTCTGGCCAGGGCATTCCAAAACGCCGTTTGATATGTGGCGCCACCTGCGTGCCCAAACCCAGGATGAACCTGCCGTTGGAGGTCTCTGCAAGATCCCAGGCAGTGTAGGCCAGCGTGGCAGGGCTGCGTGCGAAACCGATCGCTACGGAAGTGCCAAATCGCAGCCGTTCGGTGTGCTCCGAGACCAGCGCAAGGGGCAGGAAAGGATCGTGCTGCGTTTCGGAGGACCAGATGGCATCGAATCCTACTCGCTCGGCGCCTTTCGCTACTTCCGGTATGCTGGTCAATGAGGAAGGCGCGATTTGGGCGTCAAATTTCACCGTACCCGCGCTCCTAGCTCAACCGCGGCATCCGGCTGAAGCAGACGCATGGATCCATCCGGGTTGACGCCCGCCAAGACAAGCACCTCCGAAATATGATTCGCGATCTGCTTCGGAGGAAAATTCACGACTGCTACCACCAACCGATCCCGTAGTTCTTCCTTATCGTAGAGATCTCGGATTGCGGCTGCCGATTGCTTGGTCCCGATTTCCGGCCCAAAGTCGATTTGCAAGAGATAAGACGGATTGCGAGCCTGCTTAAAATCGTCGATCTGCAGTACCCGGCCGACTCGCATATCCACCCGCTCGAAGTCTTCCCATTCAATCTGCCCCATCACTCCTCCATAGCTTCATCAGGCTGATTTTACTTCCCCGTTACAAGGAATTGAGCACGCGCCAACAGAGTCAACGCATAGTGAGGGAATGGCAGTTCAGATATCCAGACGCGATTTTCTTCGCATATCCGGGCTGGGCGGAACTCTGGCCGCTCTGGCGGCCTGTAACCCCCTTCAATCCGGCGAAACGTTGGAGGCCATAGCAACCGCGGTTCCCACCGAGGCTCTTAAACTCGATCCGAAGGGATTCATCCTGCACACTCTGCGCCGCTTTTCGTTTGGGCCGACCGAGACGGATTTGAATGCGGCGTCGACGATGGGATTGGAAAGCTGGCTGGAAGAACAGCTGGCTGCGGATGATTCGGATGCGCCGGATGTGGAAGACCGGCTGGCAGAATTTGAGACGCTGAAAATGTCGCCGGGTGAGCTCAGAGATCTGCAGGAAAACGGGCGGGTCGCTCGAGAACTCGGCGCCTCATCGATCGTACGCCAGATCTTCAGCCCCAATCAGCTATATGAAGTGATGGTCGATTTCTGGACCAACCACTTCAGCATCTACGCCTATTCACCCCCGGAGATATTTCTCAAAGGCAAAGATGACCGCGAAGTGATCCGAGCCCACGCGCTCGGAAGCTTTCCTGACATGCTGGCAGCCTCCGCCCACAGTCCGGCGATGCTGGTCTACCTGGATAACGCTCAGTCTCGTCAGCCAAGCCCGAACGAAAACTATGCCCGCGAGCTGCTTGAGCTGCATACGCTTGGCGTCGACGGCGGGTACACCTATTCCGATATTCAGGCCGTTGCCCGCGCCTTCACAGGTTGGTCGGTCGAGCGGTTACGACGGGGCGCGGGCGACTTCGTCTACCTTTCAGACTGGCACGATTCCGAACCGAAAATCGCCCTGGGTCAGGAGCTGCCCGGCGGGAAGGGAGATGGTGATCGAGTCTTGGAGATTCTCGCCGAACACCCCTCTACCGCGCGCTTTCTTGCGACAAAGCTGAGTCAACGATTCGTGTCGGATACTCCGCCCGAATCATTGATCGACCGAGTTGCCGCTACCTATAAGCAGACTGACGGAGAAATCCCGGCCATGCTGAGAACCATAGTAACTTCAGATGAATTTGCGACCTCAGCAGGTCTGAAATTGAAGCGCCCACTGGATTTCGTCGTCTCGGCCATTCGAGTGACTGGTGCCGACGGCAGACTGGATCGAATACTCCGCTTTTTCTTGCAGGTTCTCGGCCAGGTCCCTTTCGGTTGGCCGGCTCCGGATGGATACCCTGATTACGCCTCTGCCTGGACCAACACGAATCAGTCGCTCTACCGCTGGAACCTGGCCTTGATGGTTGCCTCCGGCCTGCTTCCCGGAATTAGCACCGAACTCTCAAGCCAGCTTGGTGGGTATTCCAGCACCACTGAGCTGGTTGACGGCCTAAGCCTGGCCCTGCTCGGTGAGTTGCTGCCGGCCGACGCTCGCCAGATCCTGATCGAATTCGGCCAGTCGATCCAAGATGGGAACCTACCCACGGAGATCGATCCGCCTTCTCTGCTAGCCGGCCTGATCCTATCGACACCTCACTTTCAGATACGCTAACGAGGACTCAATATGAACACTAAAACACTAAACCGACGTGAATTCCTCCGCATCGCCGGACTATCGGCGGCTCCGCTTTCGCTTCCCGGGTGGGCGCCCAGAATGGCCTTCGCGCCTCCCGGAAGCGCTCCCTCCGGCGACCTGCTGGTATGCGTCTTCCTGCGCGGCGGCATGGATGGGCTAAATGCCGTCATTCCCCACTTCGAGTCGGAGTACTACGACTCTCGAGCGAACCTTTCGATCGCAGAGCCGCGCTCTGCAAGTGACGCGACCTCTGTCGAGCTTGACGACCGGTTCAGTCTGCATCCGAGTCTGCGTCCGCTATTAGACCCGTTTCAAGCTGGCGAGTTGGCTATCGTGCATGCTTGCGGATCGCCGGATCCGACCCACTCTCACTTTGATGCTATGGACTATATGGAGCGCGGTACACCGGGTGAAAAGCAAATCGCGAGTGGCTGGATCGCGCGTCATCTGCTTACCGCTCCGTGGGAAAACGACTCACCGTTCCGAGCGATAGGCATGGGCGTCGGGCTGCAGGCCTCCTTGCGGGGGCCGGTGCCGGCTGCCGCACTGCGGTCAGTAGCCGAGTTCCACTTGCCTGGTAACCCGCAAGGTGTTGCTGTGCTTCAGCAAGCGCTCAGCTCGCTTTATGAACTTCCAATGGAGGATCAAAGCTTGTTTCAGGGGCTGTCCAGCCAGGCCGCAACCACTTTCGAGGCCATAGACCTGCTGGAGGGTCTCGACCCCGACGGCTACCAGCCTACAGCAGGGGCGCAATATCCTGAAGACGAGTTCGGCCAGGGCTTGGCCCAGATCGCGCTGCTCGCAAAGGCTGAGCTCGGCCTGGAGATTGCCTGCATCGACATCGGCGGGTGGGACACGCACGTACAGCAGGGTGCGGATGAAGGACGCATGCCTCAGCTCATGGCCTCGCTCGCAAGCGGCATGGCAGCTTTTCACCTGGACATGCGAGCGAAAATGAACGATGTAACCGTTGTGACCATGTCCGAATTTGGCCGGCGGCTGGCAGAAAACGGCGGGGGTGGTACCGATCATGGGCATGGAGGGGTGATGTTCGTGATGGGCGGAGGGATTTTGGGCGGAAAAGTGTACGGAGAGTGGCCCGGCCTGGCTCCGGATAACTTGTACGGGCCCGGCGATCTTGCGATCACAACCGACTTTCGCGAGGTGCTGGCGGAGATTGTGCAGAAGCGATTGGGCAATGACCGGATCGATGAGATCTTCCCGGGCTATCGAGCCCGTGGATTTCTTGGGTTGGCTACGCTGCGCGAGAACTGAATGTGCTCGAATGAGCTAAACCCTGCTCCCCACGGCCTATTCTTGGCACGCACGATCTATTCACAGAAGATGTGAGGCGTGTTGTAATCAAGCGTGTCAAGCAACATGTCACGCATTCGTTCCGCTTTCGCAATCTCTGCTATAGCCTTGATCCAGGCCAGCTGTGGAGGCTCAGAAGAGCCGCCGCCTTTTGTGCTCTCCGTGCCTGAGATCGCTCCCCTTTCATTGCAGCCTGTGGTGGACGTGCCGCCTACAGCGGTCCCCGTGCAAACCGTCAACTCACCTGGCCTTATGGCCCGTTTGAACTGGCAAGGAGAGCTGGGCGAACGAACCATCGTTTTCGATACTCCAGAGGCAACAGTTAAGCTGCGGCAGGCGGGGTACGGCTCGCTGATCCTGAAGCTGGGCGACACCATCGTGCACGTCAATCCGTGGTCTGAGGCAGCAGATTATTCGACGCTGCCGAAGGCGGATCAGATCTGGATCACCGATCCGCTTCCCGAGCACTTGGATGTACATGCCATTCGGCAGATCTCCAAGGATTCAACTCAGCTGATCGTGGATCCGGCCTCCGCGCGCTACCTACAGGGTTTACTCTCGTTCGTGCCTCTGCGACCTAATTCCCCCATCGTTGTCGACGGTATCGGAGTTCAGGCAATTCCAACGTACCGAGCCGAAATGCTGCCTGATGGTCCACGGCTGCATCTCGGGAACAGTTACCTTGCGAGTTTCGGAGATTTCCGACTGTTCCTGGCAGGCGAAGCACATTTCATTCCTGATATCGAGCAAATTGGCAGCGTCGACCTGGCGCTGCTCACCCTCGATAACCTATCCTCTCTTTCTCCCGAGCAAGCTGCTAGCATCGCTCGATCCCTTGAGCCGACTATTCTGCTTCCCTATCAGTATCAGGACCAGGAACCCGCGATTTTGGGTCAGCTGCTGGTGGGCTCTGGGACCATGGTGCTCCCGCTAAACGCCTCTGAAGCTACGACACCCCGGGCAGGTGGCACTGCGCCTGATCGCAGTCTTGCGATGACGGAGATCTATCTGGAGGGACAGGAGCCTGAGCCGGCGTTGCTCGATGCCTTATTTGGCGCCGAACAAGCGGAGCCCACGCTATTGCTGCCTGATCTTCGAACTCTGGAGCCTTCTGGACTACGAATTTCTCGCTTTTCGAGCGATGGAACCAAATTGCTCAAGCTGACCAATTCGGTTTGGAACGGAGGCTTCGGTCCGTTGGAGTTGATTGGCGGCGTAGACACCGGGTCGGGGACGCAACATGTGATTCAGCGCATATTGAAGGACGATGGAGAATATAGCGAAAAGTCGATCGGTGAGTTTGTTTTTCACCCCGGCCACAATCACTGGCATCTGGACAGTTTCTCGGTCTACGAGTTGTGGACGCTGCAGCCCAACGGGATGTTGGATCAGGTGGTCGCCACCAGTGGCAAAGTCAGCTACTGTTTGAGAGACATCTACCGCAGCGCGGAGGCCGAACAGATTGACCGCGCCGGGTTCACCAGCTGCTCGCCAGTCCGCCAGGGACTTTCCGTAGGCTGGACGGATGTGTATCAATATTATTTAGCTGGCCAGTCCATCGATATCACCGGACTGAAAGATGGTACCTATGCGTTAATGTCAATCGCCGATCCCTTCAACCTCATTCAAGAGTCGGATGAGACCAATAATGGGATCGTGATTTACCTCGAAATCCGGGAAGCAAAG
The DNA here is from genome assembly GCA_965364895.1 of uncultured bacterium. Taxonomy (GTDB): domain Bacteria; phylum Chloroflexota; class Anaerolineae; order Anaerolineales; family E44-bin32; genus JADFRG01. The sequence goes on along the minus strand of CBDTZL010000037.1, from coordinate 3,483 downwards.
GTTACGGTAATCGACCCGCCCTAAGGCACCAACCCATTCAGCGGGCTCCGGATTAAAAAAAGATCCTCATTTTCCGCTCGCCGTGCAAACCTTAGACAAGAAAACCGCCCCGAAAGGGGCGGGATATAGAAGCCTGCTCTGGCAGTGCCCGCTAATAACGTCCCGAACACGCTCCTGGGTGCGCAAATGCCTTTGCTTCGCTGACGGCCTTGGCCTGTGCGAGAGCTTGTGCTGAAATCCCATGAAAGCGCTGTTCCGGGGTCAGTCCATGCTCTGTGCTTTCAATCTGCCGAAGCAAAAGCTCGATCGGGGCAAGATTGAAGGGGGCGGCATTGGCATTCACCTCGAGCAATTCGATGGGAGCGGGACTGAATATGGCCTCACCTCCCTCGATCTGGAGCAGCTCGATGGGCTTAGCTTCCGGCCCGTATGTGGGGACCTCGAACATTCCAACCGCAAACATGGCGACCGCGATGCTTGTAACGAGAAATAATCCCGCGACTATGACCTGTCCGTTACCATTCATGGCCCCTCACCTTCATTGCCAGCCTTGAATTCAGGATACCCCCCGATATCGCATCCTGTCAAGCGAACACAATTGAGTTGGCGCGAGCTACCAGCGGAACCTTTCTGCATGGTTTGTGCTTTCCCCCAAAACGCCCATCACACTTTCGCAACAATTTAGCGAGAATATCAGAGGTGATGAGACTCGGATGGGTATTGGTTGGGCTCCTGTTGATCCTCATGCTTCCCGCAGTGGCGTTAGGCGCTGCGACGGCGCTTGAAGGGCACGATCCATTCTGTTCGGCTTGCCACACCGAACCGGAAGTCGAATACGTATCGCGCAGTCTGTCGGACCCCACCGATCTGGCCTCCGTTCACACACCGGCCGAAGTGCGCTGCATCGATTGCCACAGCGGGGAGGGCCTCTTCGGTCGCTCGATATCACTGCAGCAGGGAGCCTCGGATTTAGCGGCCTATGTCTCTGGCACCTACGCACAGCCGGCGATTACCACCAACCCAATCGGGGAGGTTGGCTGCACAAAGTGCCACGACGCCCCCAGTTCGGTAGGTGTCTACGCAAGGACGGAAGGCGGAGTCACCAGCTCTCATTACCATTTCCACGAATATGCCGCCGAATGGCTCTCACGCGAGCCGGACGCTCGCGGCAGCTGTGGAATGTGCCATACGGCGCACTCTCTCAACACGCTTGCCAACCAGGGCTTCGTGATTGACTCTGAGCTCAACGCGGCTTGCGAAGCGTGCCACGCGGCGCTTTCAGGCTGGGTTCCTCCGGCGCGGTAGCGCATGTGAGCGCAGCAAAAACGCCCGCTGCCGCGGGCGCCACTTTATCTGGACAATTTCAGTATTAGTTGGTTCCGTACAGCTCGCGGTGCACGGTCGATAGTGCTCGAACCTGCTTCTCTGCGTGGTACGAGGAGCGCACAAGCGGGCCGCTCTCGACCCACTGGAACCCGATTTCCATCCCAAAGTCCCTTAGTTCAACAAATTCCTCTGGTCGATAGTAGCGTTCGATGGGCAGATGTTTGAGTGTGGGCTGCAGGTATTGCCCAATGGTGAGTATGTCAACTCCCCAGTCGCGCAGATCGCGCATGGTTTCTTTGATCTCTTCCGTCGTCTCGCCCAGCCCGACCATGATCCCGGACTTGGTCAGCACATCCGGATCGAGTGATCTGGCGTTGCGCAGGGTGGCCTCGGCCCACTCATATTGATCCTGCGGCTGAACCTTCTTAAACAGCCTACGCACGGTCTCGACGTTGTGATTCAGGATCTCCGGCCGAGCCTCCATAACAATCGCCAGAGCAGCTCGCGATCCCTTGAAATCAGGAATGAGCACCTCGATCGAGCAGCCGGGCTGCAGCTGGCGGATCCTGCGGATAACCATGGCGAAGATCGGTGCTCCGCCGTCTGGGCGCTCGTCACGATTGACGCTGGTGATCACCGCGTGCTTGAGATCCATGTCGCGCACCGCCCTCGCCACCCGTTCCGGCTCCAGCCAATCCAGGGTTTCGGGCCGGCCGGTCTTGATGTCGCAAAAACCGCAGGAGCGCGTGCAGGTGTCTCCCATGAGCAGAAACGTAGCGGTGCCTGCTCCCCAACACTCGCCCAAGTTAGGGCAGCGTGCTTCTTCGCACACCGTATGCAGGCGCTTTGAACGCATTGTTTCGAGCACCCGCTCATAGCTTTCTCCGCTCGGGGCGCGCACTTTGATCCACTCAGGGCGCCTTTCGGGTGGCTTTGGAAGCTTCTGGATATGGACGTCAGGAATTACGGTTGACATTACGGGGCGATTCTACCGCACAGCGAGCGGGTGCGGCAGTAAGCCAAAGCGCACAGTCTATAGCGGGGCAGAGACCCCTCCGCCGTCAAACATGAGCGCGTGTCCATGAATAAATCCGGCCGCTGGAGAGGCCAACCACGCAATAGTCTGTCCGAATTCCTCCAGTGTCCCCATGCGCCCAAGAGAGAGGCCGGCAGCTGCCTTGGCGGACTCCTCCTCGATTGTGGTTCCGGCTGCTTCGGCGCGATCAGTCATGAGCTGCTCGATCCGGTCCGTCCAAGTCCAGGCCGGATTGATGGTATTGACCCGAATGCCCTTCGGCCCCAGTTCGTTGGCCAGGCTTTTCATGAGCCCGATGACCGCCAGCCGTAGTGAGTTAGAGGTAATAAGCCGATCCAGGGGCTGCTTCACCGCGTAAGACACATTTGAGACGATGCTTCCCGAGCCACGCTCCAACATGTGTGGGATGACAGCATAGCTTAGATATAACACGCTCATGATCGTGGTCTGCACTCCAGCTTCCCAGTCCTCGATCGTTAGGTCCATAAAGGTGCCTGGCGGCGGCCCACTGCTGTTGGTAATCAAGATATCGATCTGACCATACTGATCCATTGCTTGATTGACAAATGAATCGACCTGATCGCGCTTGGTGAGATCGGCGCGAACCGCAAGCACTTCCGCTCCTGTCTCGGAACGGATCTCTTCCGCCGTGGCATCGAGCGTACCGCTCCGGGCACAGATGGCGATTCGGGCTCCTTCCCGGGCAAGAGCCGTAGCGGCCGCTTTGCCTAGGCCTCTCGAGGCCGCGGCCACCAGCGCTACTTGATCCTTGACTTGAAGATCCATGAATTTTCCCTCCGGCTCATAGTGGATATTGCGATCTTCCAACCTAATGATTATGAGCGCTCGACGGCCGAGCGTCAAATCAGGTTTGCCCACAATTGAACATTGTCAATTGACGCTCTACTGTGACTGCATTAGACTCTAGATCCCCGTCGTTCCCTATATTGCCTTCAAAGGAGGAGAAACATGTCCAAACGTAATCTTTGGTACCTATTCGGGTCTCTGGCCCTAATGGCTTTGCTGTTAGGCGCTTGCGCGCCCGCGGAGCCGGAGGAAGTCGAGGTCACCCGGGAAGTTCCGGTTGAGGTCGAAGTCGAAGTTCCGGTAGAAGTCGAAGT
>CBDTZL010000036.1:0-15592 GCA_965364895.1 uncultured bacterium | reverse complement strand
GTAAATGCGCTTGCCACCGTAATATCGAGAGTTACAGTGAAGGTGAGGTCGGAGCCCTCTGTGCTGCTGACGTCTTCGATGGAAATCGAGGGATCGATGTAGAATTCGGCCCACACCCATCCGCTCGATACACCCTCGTCGTCCTGGAGCACCTTGGCCTTCAAGCGATGTTTCCCGGTGCTGATCGGTGTTGAGTCCGGCCATTCGCCGGTGCTCAAATCATGTTTAAGGCAGAAAGGATCGATGTCGCCGAAGGGGCAATATGCCTTGCTGTTTTCCATCTCGGTGTGAACCAGTACCCAAGAGCTGCCGCTCCACCACTCGATCCTCATTTCTACCTCAGGGTTACCGGAGATCCCCTCCCCATCATCATCAGGGAAAGTCGATGGCGTGATTGAACAAGTGAACGGATTGACGTTGTCTGGATCGAAGGCGAATGCTTGACCAGGCAGATCTTCGGCCAACGTGAATCGCTGATCAGCAATCGGAGAAATGATCTCGATGTAAGGTGTAGCCAAACATATCGGCGTCGCCGAAGGGGTCGGTGTCTTGCTAGCGGTTGGCGACGGACCTGCGGTCGGCACGTCTGTCTTCGTTGCGGTCGGCGTGCGGGAAGCTACGGGGGATGGGCTCGGTGAGCTGGTTGCTGTCACCGTACCCGTCACACTCAGATTTGGCGTAGCTGTCGTGGTTGGAGGGCTTGTGGGTGTACCGGTTGGATCGCCTGGTTTCGGGGTCACCGTCGGTACGGGGCTCTTAAGGCTATCGCTGACATCCTCCACGCGGGAGTCGACATTCTCTTCCTCCGGATCCCGATCGCGGATCACGGCTTCGACAATACTAATACTCAGACTTCGCAGCCGGCCTCGGATATCATCCTTCCCATAGTTAGCCAAGGCGTCGGAGCCCAGTGGGGCTGGAATGAACGATTCCGCTTCGCCCAGAGAAACGCTTGCAAATAGTGTCCAGAAGCAGAGCGCAGCACCAAGTAGGAGAAGAGGGATAAGAAGTAGCGCTCTCCGCCGCCGTTGGCGTTCGTTAAGCTCTTCTTCCGTCATCCGAACGGAATCGTCTTCCTCAAGAGCGTGGCATGCATGGCCGGAGTTCTCATGGCCATATTTCCTTCCACGCCCTCGGCTAATATCATCCCGATAAATTCATCCACAATTGCTGGATCAAAGTGCACACCTTTGTGAGACTCCAGGTGCTCTATTACGCGCTCTTTCGGCCAGGCCTTTCGGTAGGGACGATCGGAACTGAGCGCGTCCCAGACATCGGCCACAGCAAAGATTCGTGCCGGCAAGGGGATATCCTGCCCGCGCCAACCCAGCGGGTAGCCACTTCCGTCCCATCGTTCATGGTGGCAGCAGGGAATGGCCAGAGCCGGTTTCAGGTAAGCGATGGGTGCGAGCATTTGATAGGCGTAGATCGTGTGCTTTCGCATCACATCCCACTCGTCTTCGGTGAGCGGTCCCGGTTTGTTCAAGATCCCGTCCGGAATCCCCATCTTGCCGATGTCGTGAAGTAGCGCGCCGCGCTTGATCTGTACCAGGTCATCGCCGTCCAGACCCATCCGCCGCGCCAGGCGAACCGTCAGGTCTGTGACTCTTTGCGTGTGCCCTTCAGTTTCTTCGTCTCGAAGCTCGAGCGCCTTCGACCAACCTTCGAGCGTCGTATCGTATGCGTCCATCAGTTCGCGGTTGGAATGCTCGAGTGCGCTGACCATGTTGTTGAAGGCGCTGGCGAGCGAGCTTAGCTCATCGTTCCCTGAGGCATTAAGCTTTACTGTCAGGTTGCCCTGGGCCACGGCCTCGGAAGCCCTGACAACGCCTTCCAGCGGTTTTGTTATTCGATTGGCAACAAATAAGCCGGCCGCAATCACGACGATGAAGGCGGCAAACGCCAATCCGAACACCTGAGACCGAGTCGTATTGCTGGGTTGAACCAGGAAGGTCTGCGATAAGGATGTCCCAATAACTGCCATATCGGAGCCGCCTCGTGCCTCAAGCGTTCCAATGATTTCGCTGTAGTCGATATTTGCCACAGTTAGGTCCCGCACATAGCTCTCTTCTGATTGACGTTGCATCACGCCCGCCACGAGTTCCTGGCTCAGGGCATCCACATCTTCTAAATAAGTAGTAGCCAGAGATGTGCCCTGGAGGTCATAAATTGTTGTCTGGGCAAGTGTCGCCTGGCGGAGTTCGTTCGTGATGCTCTCGAGCGACTTTCCGACAAGAACCACTCCCTCAAATTCGCCGCCCGGGCTTTGTATCGGTCCGGAGACATAGAAAAAGTCGCCCCAGGGCGCCGAAACAACGCCTGCATATTTATCGCCGAGCTCATCCACGTTCAAATTCAGGACCTGCTGAACAAAGCCCCATTCCTGAAAGAGGCTTTCGCCGCGCGAGGCGGTGTAGTCTTCGAAGTCGCCCTCCGCCTGCTGGCGCAGGGAGAGCAAGCTGATTCCGTCCGCATCCAGAATCTCCATGGCCTCGATACCACCGTTGACCGCGATTGGGAGCGTGATTTGCCGTAAGGTCTCCGCGTCACCGGCCGAAACAGCCTCGGCTACTCCTTGAGTGTGTGCGATGGAACGGAGCAGCTCAAGCTGATTGTCTTCTTCCTTCACCATCCACTCTGCACCCAGCCTGCCAGTCTCAATGAGTTGGGCCGTGAAGCGTTCCTCGATGGTGTCTAGAACCACATTCGTGACCACATATGCTGCAGCCATGGCCAAGACCAGAGCTAGGCCGATATAGGGGAGTGTGATCTTGTAGCGAATCGGAAAACGGAATCCCTTGCGTGCGACTGATGCGCTGCCATCCTGAGTGACTCCATTCCTCTCGAACTGAATCGCTTTCTCGATCTTCGAGTTGTTAAATGGCGGACTGACGACGCCCCAGTCCTTGTATTCCCTGCTGCGCCGTAACAATCCGGCGCCGGCGCCGTTTCCGGTCAGCAAAAGCCGCGATTCAGGGGCGGCCTGCTCCATCGTTGGGATCGCTGTATGCCAGTTATCACCCAACAGATGGATGTCAATAAGAATGAAATCCGGCTTGTAGCGCTTCACGACGTTACCGGCTTCCTTTAAGGAGGCGGCGGTGATCACAACGTCGCCGCGGTCCTCAAAGAGCTCCGCTAACGCCAAAAGGTGCTTGCGCTCAGGCTGGACAACAAGAATTCGTTTTGTCATATACGTGAACCGGACTCTCTGGCTCCGGGCCAGGGAGAATCAGTTCTGCCGAATAGACTGTACAAGAGCAGGAGGTGGTTGCGGCTTACAGAACTGTAAGGTGCGATAGGAACAACGGGATATCGCCGCCACAAAGGGGATTCGGGGGAAATAAAGGGGCTGCGGATCTAAATCCCACAGGGGAGTGTGGGGCTTGGAGAAACCTACCGATGCTTATTCCCGCGTCGAAGCAGCCGTATGGAGATCACAGCCAAAATTGCGCCCACAGCGCCAAAGAGCGCATGTAAGGCCAAGGGATAGGCCAGACCCGATATCAGGGAGGGATAAGGAAATCCTGAGGCCGCCGAGGCCAATACCTTAGCGATTGGCTTCACGGCGTGCGCCAGTGCACCCAGTAACGCTACGCCCCAGATCGACACAACAAGCCGAGGGGAAAGCCTGTAGCCGAAATCAAGAACGATGCCGGAAATCAAAAGCACAACCGTGTCGAGCGGATCCTTGAATCCCATGATTGGAAGCAGCGAGGTAGCCGCCGCGCTTGCTGAGGTAGCGGTTGCCGCCCATCGGCGCTGCGAGAGCAAGCGCCCGACCATCAGAAGGCCGATCCAGATCAGACCCTTGTGGCCAGGAATATTGACCGGAAGGCGTAAATAGGCGTGCAGAGCGACTGCAAGGATACCAAGCCCAATTAGAAAGGCGGTCTCAGCGGCCGCGCTAGTTCGAAATCGCCTTGACAGTTGGTTTGTCAGCGAAACGCCATCCAATTTTGCCATCAACGTTTTCCTCTTCCGCTAGAAGGATAGCATGTCCTTTGCGCAGTATCGGGCGCATCCATTCCAAAGCGTCAATCTCAGCCGATGGCGGCAAAGCACCGCCGGAAATTGTCTCGACATACACATCCAGGAGTTTCGTCAGACCAGCGACCGTATATCTCCCATCAAGATCGCGAAGCTTAGGAATCCAAACAAAGCGTCCATCATTGCCAGAGGCATGAAGCCCGATAGCTGCCAGCGCGCCGATAACACCTGCGCCGGAACCCTTAACTCCCTCTAGGTGAATTTCCCGCTGCTGGCTTTGCGCTTGTGCAGCGTCCACAGACAGGACCTTGCGCTTAGCGGCCTGACTGAAATCTTGGACCGCCGCATCGACCGCGGATGGCGCAGCAAGGCAGATTCCAACCTGCGAATCAGGCGCGCAGTGAGTTTCTAGCTCCGAGCGAGCGAGGGCAATCAGAGAGGGGATTTGGTCTTCGGTGGTTTCTAGAACAAGGCATGCAGAACTGTTGCGTGAGGTGTAATCGATGTGCGAATCGATAAGAAGTTGATGCCTGGTCACCGCACGAAGTTCCCCGAGGCCGCTCTCTTGTATTTCGTGGCCAAGGCGCCGGGCCTGATATCCAGTCCCGCGGCTGGAGTCATCATCAGTGTCGTCGATGCCCAGCAATAGAATCACAATGGGGGTGTCGCGTATGGTGGATTGAGCGCGCGTAGTTCTAAGTTTCCGATGTTAGTTTGGTGAGATTGTGATCTGTGGGTACTGCTCTGGCGCCTGCGGATAAATCGGAGCATTCGCGAGTGGTTTGGCTTTTGCAGCAATCACTCGATTTTGAACTCGCCGCTTGAATAAGTAGGTCATATCTACCGAAGGTGCGATGTCAAACGCAACAGTTTGCCATCCCTCAGCTTGCAAGCCAGCCAGGATGCCCTTACTGCGGCTGTTTCGCGTAAACTTCTCCATCTGCCCCCCGGGTTTGATTACCACTGTCTTCCTGGGCGAAGCCCACAGCAGACAGTATTCCCACTCATCCATGCGATTCCCCAGAATCTCCGGCTGAAAGAGAGGCTAACACGGAAGGTTGGGTCCCTCAAGGATCCCCGGTCCGCTCTCCCTAGACCCTTGGCCTAGGGACAAGGGCAGCGAGTTGTTAGCCTGCCCCTCCGCTTGTTCTGATATGTTGAGCACTATGTCGTCGAACCTGACATCTTCACCGTTGTTCGTCCAAAAAAAGGAATCGGAAGCCGGCGCTGGCGCAGGAAATGGAATGGCAACTGAGCGGCGATTCAGGGAATACTCAGAAGCGATCCATTGAAAAGGAGCTCTTCGTGGACTGGAACAATATGCTAATCGGTCTTTTGCAGAATAAGCAAAATGTTTCCGTCAACCCATTGAATCTTGGTCGGATCATCGAAATGGTCTCTCAAGTTGTCTCGAAATTCATCCAAGGCCAGTTCGAGTTCGCTCCGAGAGTACAAATCAAATGTGGAATAGTATTGTTTCTCTGCTTTGCCGATGAGACTCTCCAAGGTGCTCTTTCGATCAAACGTGAACGTTTGGGATTTCTGTAATCTCAACCTTGGAATCTTGGTGATGGCGTGCTGCAAATCATGCTCTTCATAAAGCCGGGTTTCTTTAGAATCGAACATAGGAAAAAACCTTCCCCAGACGCTTCGGCTGTTTTGGCTTCTCAGCCGCGTGTATATAAACAGAAATCCGCCATCCTGCAGGATCCTTTCCGTCTCTCGCAGAAAGTCCAAAAGTGTGAAATGGTGAACGGCATTAAACGTAAAAATGCAATTCAGCGATTCGTCCCTGAGTGGAAGACACATGGCAGAGGACTTAATCATGTCGGGTGCTCGAGAGTCAGCTTTCTCGAAGTTACGGCCGACCTGTCCAAGCATGTTGGCACTATAGTCTATGCAATACATGAACTTAATCTTGTCTCGTAAATGCCGAGAGAGTAGCTGTGTATATCGCCCCGTACCGCAGCCGATGTCTGCCGCCTCAATTTTTCGTAGGGCGTCCAACTGACGCTCGATAAAGATAATCGGCTCTCTATCGGTTGTTCTTAGACTTCGGTATTGCGGAGCGATATTTCGAAAGTAGTCACGATGATTGTAGTCAGTAGACAATCTATTCCTCCGAGCGGGCTAACTAATGATTATAGGAAAGTAATTCCGAATATCCGCAACGTTAGGACAGAAAACGGAAATCAATCCTAATAATGTGCCTATCGCGGGATTATCAGGATTTAGGTCCCAAATAGGTGCGGATTACATTACTTACACGGATTCAATCGGTGGAAGGATAAAAGGAGCAACGCGATAGCGACCTGTAATGCCTATGATAACGGACGTTATCAAGATAAGAATCCCGCAGAAACGCAGGATCTGTTTCTTGTGGTTAGTGGGCCGTACAGGAATCGAACCTGTAACCTTGGGCTTAAAAGGCCCCTGCTCTGCCAATTGAGCTAACGGCCCACGGATCGGCATTTTAACACGGTGGGCAAGCTGCAGTCGCTGCTGGCTATCAACCCGAAGCGGAAGTCAGCTCGGCGAAGACCTCTTGACTGTGCCCGACGGGCTTCACGCCCTCGTACACATGGCTGGTGCGCCCTGCTTCGTCTATCAAAAAGGTGGTCCGAGCTACGTAGGCAACCCCTAAGAAGAGCAGTTTTTTGGATTTCCAAACTCCGTAAGATTGCGCCACTTTGTGATCTGCGTCCGCAAGCAGTGGATACTGAAAACCGTATTTCTGACTGAATTCTGCTTGTGAGGTTACGGTATCCGGACTGATGCCCAGGACGATGATGTCTTGATCAGTGAACAAAGAATATTCGTCTCGAAAGCCACAAGCTTCTTTGATACATCCCGGCGTGTCTGCCTTTGGATAGAAAAACAAAACCACCTTCTTACCCCTGAGGTCGGAGAGGCGAACCGACTCGCCCCTATCAGTCTGCAATTCGAAATCCGGTGCAAATTCGCCGATTTTAGGCAGCGCCATAACAAACAACCTCTCGAGTGCCAAATCCTAACACTTCTCACGCCGTAAATGCGCCGTGGTCGATTAAATATGGCTCATCTGGACCCCCAAAAATGGCTATCTGGACAGTCCAATTAACTTATGCTATGATCTCCGGCGCTTATGGGCTGAGAGACCTCTCTCAGTTCATTTTTGTCATATTAGGGAAGCATCAAAAAAAACGCGCAGAACTACAAGTGCGCACATGGAGCGTAAATGGCGAACCAAGCAGTTTATCTAACGAAGAAGGGTCGAAAGAAGCTTGAAGAAGAGCTAATCTACTTGCAAGATACCAAGCGTCAGGAAGTGGCTAGCCGATTGCACGAAGCCATGGAAGACGGCGAGCTAATCGAAAACGCCGAATACGAGGCAGCCAAAAACGAACAAGCTTTTGTCGAAGGCCGAATCTTAGAACTTGAGCACATGCTCTCCGCGGCTCAAGAGATCAAGCGACGTCGTTCGACAGACATGGTGCGCATTGGCAGCACGGTAGAAGTTAGAGAAGATGGGTCGCCCGTCGAAACGTACACTATCGTTGGTATCGCGGAGGCCAACCCCAAGGACGGTTTAATCTCGAATGAATCTCCCCTTGGACGCGCGCTGTTAGAAGGCAAGATAGGGGATAAGATCAAGGTCAAGGCACCCGCAGGTGATCTGAACTTTAAGATCGTAAAGATCAAGTGAGTTAACCGAAGTGACTAATTGCCCTGCGTCCAGGTGCTGGCGCGGGGCAATTTTTATTTCGGGAGAGAGGGCTCCATGGCAGATAAGCTCACGCAAGTGCGGCTTGAAAAGCTGGATCGTATAAGAAAAGAAGGACTCGATCCCTATCCGGCGCGAGTCAATCGGTCGCATACCTCGAGCGCAGCAGTTAAGGATTTCGAGGCGGCACCCAAAGATGAAGAAGTTCGGGTTGCGGTCGCAGGACGCCTTCGATCCATTCGAGAGATGGGCCGGACTGCGTTCGCACATATCGAAGACGGCGATGGAAAATTGCAGCTGTATCTCCGCGAGGACGAATTGGGTCCGGACCAATTTGATCTGTTCATGGAAGCCTTCGACCTCGGCGACTTCCTTCAGGCGGAAGGTGTGATGTTCCGGACACGAACCGAGGAAGTGACCGTGCGGGTTGAATCATTTCTTATGGTGTCGAAAGCAACCTATCCACTTCCGGCCGTCAAGGAAGAGGTGGTCGATGATGAGATCGTCGTTCATTCGGCATTTGACAATCCCGAGGCCCGTTATCGGGAACGATACGCCGATCTAGCAGTAAATCCAGATGTAAGGCAGGTGTTCAGAACACGAGCCCGCATCATCGACGCGCTGCGTCAGTACCTCAATAATCTTGATTTCCTGGAGGTCGAAACGCCGGTGCTGCAACCGATCTATGGGGGGGCTGCTGCGGAGCCATTTGTGACCCATCACAATCAGCTTCATAAGGACCTTTATCTAAGGATCTCGTTTGAGCTTTATCTCAAACGGCTGCTTGTGGGGGGATTGGAACGCGTTTACGAAATCGGCAAGGACTTTCGCAATGAGGGCGTCGATCGCACTCACCAGCCGGAGTTTACGCAGCTGGAGTTCTACATGGCGTACGCGGATTACCAGCTTGTCATGGATGTTACCGAAGACATGATCGCGTATGTTGTCGAACAGGTGCTGGGTGGGGCGCAGTTCGAGTATCAGGGCCTAACCATCGATGTAACACCCCCCTGGGGACGAATCGAACTCCAGGCCGCAATTGCCGAGCAGACCGGGATCGACTTCAGTAAACACAAATCCGAGAAGGCACTGCGGAGCGCGATCTTAAAAGCTGGAATTGAAGCCCCCGAAAAAGCCTCCAGGGGGAAGCTGATCGAGCATCTGCTGGACCATCATGTGGTGCCTGCGCTTATACAACCCACCTTCCTGTATGGCTACCCGCGGGATATTTCCCCTCTCGCAAAGGCCGACCCAGACAACCAGGAACGCGTCGAGCGATTTGAGGGCTTCATAGCGGGAATGGAGATCTTTAACGCATTTACGGAGCTGAATGATCCGGTCGAACAGGAGCAACGCTTTCTGGAGATGGCGAGAGCCCTGGAGGAAGATCATGTCGACCGACATCCGCTCGATGAGGACTATCTAAGGGCTATGCGCTATGGGATGCCGCCCAGTGGCGGCTTCGGAATGGGGATCGATCGGCTCACGATGCTGCTGACCGACCGATCCAGCATTCGCGAGGTTATTCTGTTTCCACATCTTCGGACTAAAGAAAACTAAAGCCGCTGCGGGTGGAATTGAGGTTTCGGATCGCCGGAACTAGTGCTAGATCTTCGGGTGTCAGTGAAGTCGCCGTGAGTGGGACTGAGGTTTCGGGCCGCCGGAGGTCGCGCTAGGTTTTAGGGCGCCAGCCCAGCCGCTTTCGAAGAGTTGCATAGCGAGAGAAGAAGTGCACGAGCGGCGAGGAGAGCTTCCCAACCACTTCTGCCTCCTTTAGCGCGGCTCGCATCCCATCCGCATCATCAAAAGCCGGCAAACGCAGCCCCGCAGTTCCCACCTCCATGTAGGCGTGGGCATCTGAGCCAGCCGTCCCAGGAAGTCCAGCTTCTTTGGCCAACTCAACAGCGCGCTCGTTGGCGCCCTTGCCGACCGTACGTGCGTTGAATATTTCCAACGCATCGATATATGGCAGGATTTCCCTGAGGGCCGGTTCCTGCCATGCGCCGCCGCGCATCGGATCCAACGGGTGAGCGACGCTGATCACGGCACCTTGATCCCGGAGACGCCGGATAGCTTCCATGGGTTCGAGGCTGGGCGGGATGCGCTCCTTGACGAAGTAGGCCAGAAGCTCGCCCTGGCTTGTATAAACTTCCTCGCTAACGATAACGAGCTCTGGGTCGAGGGCGTAAGCCTCAAACGCGCCGTCGACTTCGCTGTGATCGGTGATCGCGAGCTTATCAATGCCCTTCTCCCGAGCCGTCTCTAGGAGACGCTCTGGCATCATGAGGCAATCCTTTGAGTGGTAGGTATGGCAGTGAAGTTCGGTGAGAATATTCGCCAGGATCAGCCAGCCAGTCCGGGAATCCCTCGCAGGGAGACCGCATACCGCACCGCATTGCGAATAGACTCTGCGACCACGAGCTCGGTCAAGTAGGCAACCAGGTCAAAACGTGCTTCTACTTCGCCAGTTGCCAGCGCAAATGCAATATCTCCATCGTGAGTCGTGTGAGCAGGTCGGACGGCCATTACCAGCCCGTTCTGAGCGTGCTGGGCCACACGATTTACATCGACCTTACTCAGTGCAGCATTTGATGCCGCAACGATGAGGGTGGTGTTGGTTCCCTCAGGAATCTCAGGTTCCTTGGCAAGATGCTTCAGCGGATCTTTGTCTGCAAACCAAGCATCGTCTGACCTATGGGCTCCGGCAAGCACGCTTCCGTCCTCATTCAGAACATCGCCCACACAATTCGTTACAGCCGCGGCTCCAACGATCAATCGCTCCCCGCTTTCGAGCATGATTTCCTCGGCGGCGGTGCCAAATCCGCCTTTCATAATGCCTTCGAACCCTGCCCATTTCCCAACCGTAACTCCGGCACCTACGCCAACGTTGCCCTGAGCGACTTCTTCCGCCTTAGCAACCTGGCAGGCCTGATACCCCATCTCTGCATCAGGTCGGCGCTTTCCTTCGCTGAAGAATAAGTCGTAAACAACCGCCGCAGGAACGATCGGCACGGTTGCTCGTGGAGTCCAGTGTCCGAGATCGTTCTCCTCGAGGTATCGAACCACTCCATCGGCCGCCGCCAACCCAAAGGCGCTGCCTCCCGTCAGCAATACCGCGGTGACATCTTCCACGTGCTTGTCGGGTGCGAGCAGGGCTGTTTCGCGGCTGCCTGGCGAGGGGCCACGGACGTCGACTCCTCCCACAGTGTTCTCTGGGCACAGGATGACGGAACAGCCAGTATGGTGTTTGTTATCGGTCGCATGACCGACCAGGATGCCGGGTACTTGCGTGATCATTTTTTGCGAATCCAACGAATTCTAAGCGATTAGCGTGAGCTTAAGCGAGAAGCGCACCGCTCGGGGTGCGCTTCGTTCATTCAGTCCTCATTGGCTGAGAGCTTGATTTGCTTTTGGTGGGTTCGTTAGCTCTCCCAGTAGCCCAGCAGCAATCCACGCTGGTTGGGGTGGCGCAGTCTTCGAAGAGCCTGGGCCTCCAGCTGGCGGGCACGCTCCCGGGTCACCCCGAGGTGCTTCCCAATGGCCTCCAGCGTGTGCGGCTTACCATTTTTCAAACCATAACGGAGTTCCAACGCCTCACGCTCCCTTGGTGGAAGCTCCTCAAGCGCTACGCGAACATCATCGCCTAACAAAACATCGGTAGCCCACTCTTCCGGATCGTTTCCATCATCATCCGGGATCAGATCGCCAAGCTCTCGATCATTTTCTTCGTCCATCGGCTTTTCGAGAGAAAGCGGCTGCTCCATTGCACGAATGAGCTCTTCCACCCGAGTAACGGGTACTTCCAGCTTCACCGCGAGCTCTTCGAGGGTGGGATCGCGGCCCAAGACCTGTGTCAGTTGCATTCCCGCATGGCGCAGCTTGGTAATCTGCTCCCCCATGTAGACCGGCAGTCGAATAGTACGGCTCTGGTCCGAGATAGAGCGGGTGACCGCTTGGCGGATCCACCATGTTGCATAGGTCGAAAACTTGAGCCCGCGCCGCCAGTCGAACTTCTTAGCGGCCCGCATTAGCCCGATGTGGCCTTCCTGGATCAGATCGGTAAACGGAACCCCGCGTCCGCGATATCTGCGTGCGACGCTGATGACTAACCTGGAATTGGCCAGAATCAGGTGCTCGAACGCAGCCATGCCGTCTTGCACGTGCTGAAGAAGTTCTCGTCTGCGCTTAGCGCCGACCTTGCCCTTGGCCAGTGTCTCGCTGGCTTTATTGCCCCGCTCAATGCTCTTGGCCAGGTCCACTTCATCCTGCATCTTAAGCAGGGGCACGCGCCCGACATTTGACAAGTATTGGGCAATCGAATCGCCCGAATCCGCCGCACGAAGTGCCGAGAAATCAAACTCAAGGTCCTCCACTGTCGGACCGACTGTTCCGCCGTTCAGATTGGCGTCGGCTCCGGTCAATTTGCGTACGTCTAATTTGTTATCACTCACCGTTTTCCCCTTTATCTAAGGCCTCACTATAAAACATTACGTAACAAGGCAGTCCGGTCCTGCCCAACGTATTTGTACGGTATTTTTATAAGAAAAAGATTGGAAAATTGTCAACGTTTCGTTAGAGGCGCCCATAGAACTGCATGGAGGTCGGAAAATCCGGCGATTAGCGATGCTAGGCCGCCTGGGGATCAACTGTTCCCGCAATCAGGTCTCTTGACACAAGCCACACTACCAGACCCAGGCCAACGCCGAACCACAAGGTGGCAAAGCGGATCAAAAGCGTGGCGGAAGCCGCGGTGCTGGCCGAAAGCCCGAGCAACAGAGTCAGCATTCCTGCGATGCTTGCGTCTGCAGCAATCAGACCGCCGGGGAGGGCAGAGATGGCTCCCACAATGGTCGAAAAGGCGAGCACGAAAACGGCGATCCCGAGGGTGTAGGTAGTAGGCGGGACGCCGAGCCCCAAGAGCACCAGATACATCGCCACGCCTTCTCCCAGCCAGGCGACTGTGCCCAGGGCAACCGCGATGAGGGTCGCTTTCGGGCGAAAAAGCGAATAGGAACCTTCATAGAAATCAGAAAGTGGATCCGCGACGCGGTGCACAAGCGGCAGTCTGCGCGAGAGCTCAATCATTCGCCGCCCCAGCGGGCGGAATTGTGACAGCACGATTCCTCCAATCAATATCGCAGCCACAATCGAGAAAATTGGCCAATACTGGCGGAAGGCGATCACCCCCAACGTCGATAGCACCAGCACTGCCAATCCATCGCTGACCCGCTCCGCCAAAACGACTGTGACCCCTTTCGCAGTCGGCGTGCCTGCAGTTTGATTCAGCCAGGTTCCTTTCAGCGCCTCTCCGGCCTTTCCCGGAGTCACGGCTAGCGGAAAGCCCGCGACAAAGATCCGCGCACTATCTTTCAGCGAGATCTGGTCGGTCCCGACCAGACCGAGATAGTAGTGCCATTTAATGAACCGCAGCAAATAGTTAAACAGGGTGCAGGCCAGAATGAGTGGAATTAACTCCCAGGCAAATCCCCTTAGCTCGTCGCCAACCTGCTGGATATCGCCCAGTGCGGCAAGGACGATAAAGACCACAAAGCCTAGTGCCAATCCGGCCGCCAGCTTTCGCCTGAGATTTTTCATATTTTCGGGTAATTCAATTGGCCACAAATCGGGGAGCTTCGGATGGCTAGCCCCGCGCTACGATGCTTATTCCGACGGCGGCCAGGGCCGCGAGCACCAGGAGAGCGATTCCGGCCTGAATAACGGTTTTAGGCTCCATGCCGGGCATAACTACCTCGCCATCTCCGTAGGACGCGAATAGCTCACCCCACTCGTTCTTCAGCGCTGAACGAACACGACCACGTCCCACAAATGGGTACCAATAGACGTTGTGATAGAAGTTGCTGGCGAAGTATGACCACGGAACGAGCGGCGACTGGAGCAACAATTTTTCGAGCGGCTTGAGCGGGCCATGGTAAATCGCATGCTGTCCGCGACTGGCGAGGGTGTCCTCCTGCTTAAAATTCCAGGGCTCCTCGGTCTCGATATCGTGACCGACAATCTCGATCTGGCTGGGATCTCCAACCCCAAGGCCCATTTCGTGCGCTCGCCGGATAAATCGAATCTGCATCGGGTCAAATCCCTGAAGACGAGCCGATACCGCATCGATGGCAACTTGATCGGCTGAGGCCAACAGAATGTCCTTCTGGTGCCAGCGCATCGCGCGCGGCCCCGGACCGTCACCGGCGAACGTTCCATCCATTAAGGCGAACAACCCAGGGTGAATATCCTGCTGGATGGTCAGCAAATCGACGAGCGTGTCGTGGATAACGGCATGCGTCCAGTGCCGATCGCGGTGCAAGAGCCCGCCAAAAGCATTTTTCATGGCGCCCGTGATGGTTGTAAAGACGTGGGTCTTGACCGTAGGCAGCTGGATCATATTGAGGCCCACAAGCGCCTTGGGAATAAACACTCCATCCGGGTACACCTTATCAAGCACAAGTAGCGGTTTCTTAGGCTTGTACTCGAACCACTCGAAATCTGCTTCGTAAAGGTATATGCAGGGGATGTCGTGCTTGTCCGTTACGAAGCGATGCTTGTTGTTGAACTCGCCAACTGAGGTGTCGACCACCACAGTGTCGTTATGCACACCCACCAGATCGGAGTAGCCGGCGTCCTGAAGCGCCAGGATGGCGCCTTCGATCTGCCAGGGTGTCGAAGAGCATGCCGGATACCAGGTCTGCCAGGAGATGTTAATTTTCAGACCGGTGGTTGTGTTTTTGGGAAGGGCGGCCTCAAAATCGCCTAATCGCATGACCTCGCCGATATCCTCAACAACGGAGGAAGGAGAGGTTTTGGCTACAGCGACTTTGCCACGGCCAGGAAACTCGCTCATCGCGTGACATTCTAAACCAGCGACAGGGGTGTGGAAAGTAGGAAGCAAGTCAATTTTTTGCGAGCGAGAATCGAGGCTCCAATGGACCGCATGCTAAAATAGCCGCGCAATGGATCCCTTCGAGCTCAAGAAGCGCTACCCGATCACTGCGAAGGACGTAGAAACTGCCTGGAAACACCAGGTTCGGATGCAGGTCTACTTTCCGCTTGGCATGGGACTTCTGCTGCTTGGGTTGCTTATTGGGATGATATGGCTGTCGCAGACTGGAGACTCCAGTGTGTGGGCGGATATTTCGCTCGTTCTGCTATTAGCCGCAGCCATCATTCTAGGATTTGTGGGATTGGTGATCATCGCGGTGGGGGTGATCGGTGTGATTTATGTGATCCGAATGACCCCACTTCCATTCGATCGAACGCGTGAAGCGGCATATGATGCACAGGCCGCAGTTTCGGAAGCAAGCAAGGTCGCGACCAGGCCGGTCATCGTGCCGCGCGCGGCAACCTATGCATTGATCACCGGGGTCCGATACCTTGCTGGAATATTCAAGGGACAAAAATCATGAATTCAAGTTGGAAGGCGAAAGCGCTCATTGTCGGTAGCCTCGTCGGAGCCCTGACCGGCCTCGGAGCAACCTATGTGATGGTTCAGCGCTCAGAGGAGCCTCCCGAAGTTGGGCCCACCGATGGGGTCAAGCTTGGGCTCTTACTGCTTGGTCTTATTCGCGCAGTTGGGGACCTCGGAGGTCAACGAGAGATCGAGTTGGAGGATAATTCACCGGAAGCGTAGCGATCCGGGGAAGACAATCTCTCACCAATCGACGCGCTAGCTTGCATCCGAAACTCGGACGAGGACATCCGGATGAACAGAAAAGGGCCCGCCCTGGTGGCGCTCACCGGGGCGTTTTCATTAGGGTATCAAGCCTAATCACTGTGAAATTCACGCAGGCTGCTCTCACTTCTCTCGCACTGCTGCTTCTCGCAAGCTGCTCTAACGCGCCAGAAATCCAAACCGTGATCCCTGAGCTGACGACTGCGGTACTACCGCCCGCC
>CBDTZL010000035.1:0-15939 GCA_965364895.1 uncultured bacterium | reverse complement strand
ACTTCCCGTTTGATGAGACCAGCACCTGACCGGCTGGATAGAACACTTCTCCTGACAGGGTTACTACCCGCGCGTCGAGAGGCAGGTCCTCCAGTACACGCTTGACGGACTTGCGATCTCGCACCACAAGGGTCCGGCCCAGCAGCATCTCTATGGCGTCGTCATAATCCCTCGATGTAGACACAAAATCTACCGCTCGCCCCAAGCAATCCGGATCCCCTGGGACCTGGAGCGGCGGCAGCCTGCGCTGTCGAACCAGGGGAAGCAGCCCCAACTTGCCGTTTGGGTGTTCACCGGTAAGCCAGTCCAGCGCTGAGTCGACCTGATCGGAGTCTTTGAATACCACTCCACGATCGAATCCGTCCAGAACGGCCAAGATTGCTGTTTCGTACTCGGCCTTAACCGTTAAATTGGGTCCCAAATCACCGACCAGGCCGGGCAATGCGCCGCGGTGTGCGGCCTCCTGCATACGCTGCACAAACTGATCAGAGTCGAGCACAGCCTTGGAGGCCACCTCCAGCTTCGCCTCCAGCGATGCAAGTTTCTGAGATTGCCCCAGGAGCTTATCTTCCAGCTGTTCCTGCTGGTGTTTAAGCTTGTTGCGATCCTGTTCGGCTTGCGCCTCGGATCTGGCCTGAATAAATCCTGGAAGGGATTGAGTCCTGCCCTTGGCATTCGCTTCCTGCTTGGCTTGAACCAGCCGGTCACCCACGTCAGACTTGGCGGTCTCTAAGCCAACGATTTCGCCATCGAATGATCGCTCCTCATCCTGCAGCCAAACCAGTCGCTGTTCTGCTATCGCAAGCTCCCTGGTGAGGGTCTCCCGCTGCGTTGCGACCTGTCTCACTTTCGCCGCCAGGCTGGTTCTGCGCTCCCGGAGTTCGCTCACCTGTTCACCAGCTTCGTGCAGCAAGCGCGTAGCCGATTCGGTTTCGCTGAGAAGCTCATCGCGCCCTTGAGCAGCGATTTCCGCTTCCGATTTCGCCGAATGGAGTCCGTCGTGAAGCAGATACCAGTGATGTCCATACCACTTTTCGAGAGCGCGTTTCAAATCATCCAATACAAGATCATGGGCCTCAGCCTGCTCTGCCTGGCGCTCCAGACTCTTCAACCGGGGTCGAATTTCAGACAGGATATCTTTCACACGATCGAGGTTTAGCTTTGTTTTCTCCAGCCGGCGAAGCGATTCCTCACGCCTGACTCGGTGGATCGTGATTCCGGCCGCTTCTTCAAAAAGCTTGCTTCGCTCCTCCACTCTGAGCGAAAGCACGGAGTCCACCAGCCCCTGGCCGACGATGGTGTAGGTTCGTTCGGCCAAGCCGCCGTTTGCGAGCAGCTCTTGAATGTCACGCAATCGAACCCGCTGGCCATTTAGCAGATACTCGTTCTGGCCGTCGCGATGCGCCCTCCGGCCGATGCTGACCTCTGCATAGTCGATAGGCAGCCAACCCTCCGAGTTGTCGAAGGTTATGGTGGCGGCCGCCATGCCCGCCCTAGACCTTCCCTGCGACCCGGCAAAGATCATGTCTTCCGTCTTGCGTCCCCGGAGCGATCGATACGACTGTTCCCCGAGCACCCAACTGATGGAATCAGCGATATTCGACTTGCCCGACCCGTTTGGCCCGACGACAGCAGTTACGGTGTTTGCGAAATCAAAGCGGGTCTTGTTGGCAAAGCTTTTATAGCCTTGCAATTCCAATGACTTGAGACGTGCCGGATTCCCAGAATTTACTCTCATACCTCACCCTTCTGAAGGATTTTCAATGCTTCTGAAGCGGCTGCCTGCGCAGCCTCCTGCTTGCTCTTACCACGTCCACGTGCGGCAGGTTGTTCGCCCACGCTGACTTCTACAACAAAATCCCGATCGTGATCGGGACCGCTGGTCTCGATCGTGCGATAGCGTGGGGTCTCACCTCTCTCGGCCTGTGCCCAGATTTGAAGCAGGCTGCGGCCATCCATCAAGCTCTCATCCGCCATTGCCTGGCTCACCGCCTGCGGCAGCTTGGGCTCCAGGAAGCTGGCCACAGCCTCCAGCCCCGAATCGATATACAGGGCGCCCATCAATGATTCAAAGGCATCACAGAGCAGAGCCTGGCGGGCTCGTCCCCCGGAGGACTCTTCTCCATGCCCCAACAACACGGCTTCTCCCAGTTCGATCTCCTCCGCAAAGGCCGCCAGCTGCTCGGTGCGTACCAGCGCCGAGCGCAATCGCGTGAGCTGACCTTCGTCCATCTCTGGATAGTGGCGATAGATCCATGCGGCAATAAGAAAATCGATCGCCGCGTCCCCCAAGAATTCCAGCCGTTCGTTGTCCTCCTGGATCTCGGGGTTTTCATTTACGTAGGAACTATGAGTCAGTGCGCGCCGAGCCAGCTGCGGATCATTGAAATGCAGCCCAGCCTTCCGAACAAATTCTTCCGGCGTCAGCATCGAACAGCCTGAATCAATGGAACGCGGGTTTTCCCATACCAAAGGATGAGCTAGCCGCGTTCCTGGTTCCGTTTACCCGCCACGGGGCGGGATTTTAGCTTGAGTAGGCTTGAAAAGCTAGAACCGCATTGTGGCCCCCGAACCCAAAGGCGTTGCTTATGGCTACATCTACCTTGCCCTGGCGGGCTTCGTTTGGGACGTAGTCCAGGTCGCACTCCGGGTCGGGCGTGCGGTAGTGAATAGTGGGCGGAATGACGTCGTCACGGATAGCCAGCATGCAGAAGATCGCCTCCAGCGCTCCTGTGGCGCCCATCATGTGCCCGGTCATAGATTTAGTTGACGATATTGGGATGTCATAAGCCGCTTCGCCAAAGGCGGCCTTAATGGCACGCGTCTCTGACAGGTCGTTCAACGGGGTGGCTGTACCGTGCGCGCTGATGTAATCGACTTGATCGGCCGCGACGCCTGCCATCTCGATTGCACCGAGCATTGCCGCAGCGCCTCCCGCGCCGTCTTCGGCAGGAGCGGTAATATGGAAGGAGTCCGAGGTGGAGCTGTATCCCACCAACTCGCCAAGAATCTCGGCGCCCCTATCACGCGCTCGATCCAGGTCCTCCAATACTACGACCGCCGCCCCCTCCCCCATGACCAGCCCATCTCGATCCTTGTCGAATGGGGCTGGCGTGTCCGAATAATCTTCATTGTGCCGCGACATCGCCCTGAGTCGATCGAAGCCGCTTAAGCCGATCCGGCTAATGGTGGCGTCCGCCCCACCGGCCACGGCCACATCGACCGCGCCTGACCGGATCATCAGCGCCGCCTGGCCGATTGCGTCAGAGCCGGAAGCACATGCCGACGCGATAGAGAATGTCGGACCCTTAAATCCATTTTTAATCGAGACCAAGCCTGCTGCTCCATTTGACATGAACTTCGGGATAATGAACGGGGTGACTCTGCGAGGCCCTTGCTCAGAAAAGACGATCATAGCCTCCTCAACACTGATCATCCCACCCACCGCGGAGGAAATAATTACTGAGGCTCGGCTCGCCTGCTCGGGCGTTACTTCCAGCCCAGCTTGATCGATGGCCTGCTCTGCGGCTGCAATACCGAATTGCTGAAAGCGGTCGATCCGCCTCACTTCCCGTTTCTCCATGTAGTCCTCAGGATTAAAGCCCTTGACCTCGCATGCGATTTGAACCAGAAGATCCTCGGTCTCAAAAAGCGTGACCGGGCCAACCCCGGAGACACCATCAACGATGTTGCTCCAACTCTCATCCACTGAATTGCCAACCGGAGTAACAGCCCCCATGCCGGTTATCACCACGCGTCTCATCGGATGCGATCTCCACTCACCATTTGTTCCATACTCTGCATTCTCCCTTGCATAATTTCTCTTTTTGGCAAACAGAACTGCTAGTTTTTAGTCCGTTCGACAGCACCACTGCTGATCCCAACGGGCCAACTTTCGGGCCCAGATTTGAATCCCGATCCGGTCAGCACCGCGACCACTGGATCCTGAAGTTGGGAAAGCGAATGCTCCAATACCGGCCAGATGACGGCCGAGGTTGGTTCCACGAGAAAACCTCTCCGCGCGAGCTCGCCCAGGCCGCGCTCGATCTCGGCTTCCTCCACAGCTACGATCATTCCCCCGGTCTCGTCGACCGCTCGGAGCACCGCTTCTCCACGAAGCGGCTGAACGGTGCGAATTCCTTCCGCAATAGTTTCCTGCTCTTGCAACCCATCAATCCCGACGGAGTCACCTTCATACTCGGCCCACAGTGGAGCGCACGCCTGCGCCTGCACTCCGATTAATGCCGGTACGCTCTCTGTGACCCCGGCCTTCATTAGCGCCTTGAACCCGAGATAAGCGCCGAGCAATAATGTACCCTGTCCCACTGGGACGACCATCGTTCCGGGCGCCCTTCCGAGGGCTTCTGCGATTTCGAACGCGATCGTCGCCATTCCAGTCACGAAATGAGGCATATGAGCATGGCTCGCGTAGACCAATCCGCCGTCAACTGCATGCAGCGCGGCCTCGGTCGTCGCAGACCTGGAACCAGCGATCGGGACCAATTCCGCACCGTAGGCTTCGATCTGAGACCGCTTCGGCCCCGAGGCATACTCAGGAACATACACACGAGCACTTATCCCGGCTCTTGACGCATAGGCCGCGAAAGATGCGCCGGCATTTCCTGAGGAGTCTTCAACCGCCTGCTCCACGCCGGCCGCCTTCAGTGCCGAGACGAGCACCGCGGTACCCCGATCCTTGAAGGATCCGGTGGGATTTAGGTGTTCGCATTTCAGGTAGACGGTCCGCTCGGCTAGATTCTCTTCAAGCAGCGGCGTGCCGCCCTCCCCTAGCGAAATTAGCCCCGTGCCCGGGGGCAGCGGCAAGCTCGTCCGATATCGCTCCAAGCCTCGTCCGGATCCGGGCGCGTAACTCAAATCATCGACCAGGTCGAAGTGTCCCCCACAGGTGGGGCAGCGATAGGGGAACCCCTGGCTCGGGTAGTCCCTTCCGCAATTGCTGCATCGGAACGGCCAGGCCCAACCGTCTGGATTATTGGATCCCTTCATGAGGATCGATCCATCGGCTCTGGCCGATATTCGCCTTCGATCCAGGATTCCCCAGAAGGTCCGACCTCTTTCTTCCATATCGGTACGATCTGCTTCAAGCGATCGATCCCGTATCGAGCCGCCTCAAATACTCCCGTATCGCGGTGGCCAGCGCTGCAGGCGATCAATACCGTCGGCGTTCCGGGCTCGAGATGTCCAAGGCGCTGGACGATCGCAATTCCTTCAACAGCCGGCCACTCTTTTCTGATTTCGTCGCTAACCTGCTGTAATTTCGCCTCCGCCATCGCTTCGTACGCCTGATATTCAAGGTAGGCAGTCTCACGAGGCTCCGTTCGGGTTGTCTTTCCTCTCACAATTCCGGTAAATGCGCAGACGGCCCCGGTCGTCTCGCTGGTGATCGATGCAACGATCTGGTCCAGATCCAATACGTCTTCGGTCACCGAAAGGATCGTAGGCTGCGCTCCGCCACTCACGGGCGGGAATACGCCCACCTCATCGCCTTCTTGCAGCATCTCCTCGGCAAATGCAAATTCGCGATTTATCGAGAACAACGCCACATTGAGCGCTTGCGCGATCCGATCCCCGCGCTCGCCAAGTCTGCCTTTGAGATCCCCGATGGTCGAGCCATCCGGAATTTCAAGCTTTTCTTTTCGCTGCCCGATAAGATCCCGGAGCGTCGCAAAGTACAAAATATCAATCAGCAATACCTACTCCAGCGTCAAATCCCCAGACGCTCCACCCCGTTTTTCAACCAGGCGGATGTCGGTAATGCGTGCCCCACGTTCTATCCCCTTTATCATGTCGTACACGGTTAGCGAGGCCACTGACACAGCGGTAAGCGCCTCCATCTCCACCCCGGTGCGACCCGTCGTTCGAACCTCAGCAACCACCTCGATCCTTGGGGGATCATCAACGAATTCCAGTTCGACATTGATGTGGGTCAGCGAAAGCGGATGGCAGAACGGAATAAGCTCCGCAGTCCGTTTGGCGGCCATCACCCCCGCTAATTCCGCCACCGCAATGAGATCCCCTTTCTTCAGGTTGCCCTCTTTGGCCGTCGCCAGCGTCTCGGCCGATACTTGCACGACGCCCTTGGCAACCGCCATTCGGTCGGTCACTGGTTTAGAGCCTACATCTACCATGTGTGCTCTTCCCTCGTCATCGAGATGGGTCAGTTTCTTGGATGGCACGGCCCGAATTATACCGAACGGGCTCGCGAGCCGTTCTCTGCGATCTCAAATTAGCATGCCATGAGCGACATGATCGGCCTTCTTGACAGTGCATTCGCCCCAGTTATAATGATCCGGCCTGCCCAGTGGGCAGGCACCATTCTGTAAGGACGAACGGAAGCAAATGCCACCTCTACCAAAGCGCAGGACATCAAAAGGTCGTCGCAACCGGCGCCGTGCACACCACGCACTTCGGCCGCGGCATCTGATCACCTGCACGAATTGCGGAGACAAACACCTCCCCCACCACGTATGCCCCAACTGCGGGCACTACGCTGGCCGCGAGGTCGTGGAGATCGAAAGCAACTAACGACCACGGTCATGGCCTTCAATTCACGCTCCACCGCA
This sequence comes from uncultured bacterium, assembly GCA_965364895.1. Taxonomy (GTDB): domain Bacteria; phylum Chloroflexota; class Anaerolineae; order Anaerolineales; family E44-bin32; genus JADFRG01. The sequence goes on along the minus strand of CBDTZL010000035.1, from coordinate 9,355 downwards.
TTCCTGTTTCCAGGCCAGGGCTCTCAAGAAGTTGGGATGGGTCAGGAGCTAGCCGCAAAAAATTCGGCTGCAGCGGATACCTTCGCAGAAGCGGATGAGATCCTTGGCTTCCCTCTATCCACCCTTTGTTGGGAAGGCCCCGCCGAGCAACTCAACGACACCATTAACACTCAACCTGCGATTTTGGTTCACTCGATCGCGGCCCTTCGTGCCCTCAATCCCCAATCCTTGCCGGCTGCTGCTGCGGGCCACTCCATGGGGGAATTTTCAGCCCTGGTGTGTGCGGGCTCTTTCTCATTTGAGCACGCGGTCAAACTAGTGCGCGTCCGAGGGGAAGCCATGAAAACTGCCGGTGAGCGCAGTCCAGGCCGCATGGCTGCAGTGTTAGGGCTGGATCCTGAGATCGTTGAAGCAGTGTGCCTGGAAGCTCAATCAGCATCCGGCGAAGTGGTCCAGCTTGCCAACGACAATTGCCCGGGGCAGCTCGTGATCTCTGGGTCCGAATCCGGAATGGAAGAAGCAACTGAGCGACTGAAGCAAGCTGGAGCGCGGCGGGTGATCCCGCTTGCAGTGAGCATCGCCGCCCACTCGCCGCTGATGGAGCCCGCGCAAGCCCAACTGAACGAGGCGATAGAGGCGACCCCCATCGAGCCGCCTGCAATCCCCGTGATTGCTAACGTCAGCGCCAAACCGCTTTCGACCGTTGCGGAGATACGGGAAGAACTGCAGGCGCAGCTCACATCCCGCGTTCGGTGGACTGAAACCATCGAGGCCATGCGGGCGCTCGGGATTGAGACCTTCATTGAGCTGGGGCCGAAGGACGTTCTCACCAAGCTTTGCACTCGCATTGACCGCAGCGCTCAGGCATTTGCGGTGGGCGACCCCATCAGCTTGGAAAGCTTGCCGGCTTAGCTATGCGTCGACTTTTAATTCTGCTGGCGATCTCTCTCGCCGCCTTCTTCTTTTTTTCCCGAGTTGCAGAACTTGAGCAGGTCATCGACTCTCTCCGAGAAGGTGACCCGGCCTGGCTGGCTATGGCAGTCATGGTGCAATTCCTCTGGATGTTGAACGTCAGCGCCTCGTTCTGGGTGCTATACCGGATCCTTGGAATCCGAGAGCGGTTCTTTCGCCTGGGCTTGGTCTCAGTATCGGCTCAATTTGTGAGCGTAATAGCGCCGAGCGCCGGAATGGGCGGCATGGCGGTGATGGTTGCGGATGGAAAAAGGCGTGGGCTTCGATCGGGAAGGGTCACAACCGCAGGAGCGGTGTTCGTGTTCTTCGAGCAATCTAGCCTGCTGGCAGTCGTCCTGCTTGGCCTGTTCTTGCTTTTCAAGCTGAATCAGCTCAATACCGCAAGCGTTCTGGCAGCGCTGGTACTGGCCGGAATTGCGCTGGCCACAGGCCTGGTACTTGTCATGGGTATGCGCTCGCCGATCTTGCTTGCCAATGTGCTCACTCGCCTGGGAACGATCCTGAACCGGATTCTGCATCCCATTCTCCGCCGCGACTCGGTAGACCTCTCACGAGCCCGACCCTTCGCTGATGATGTCTATGAAGGGTTGCAGATCGTTAAGAAATCTCCGGGCAAGCTTCTGCTTCCCGGAGTGTTGGCGTTCAGCAGCAAAGCCTTGCTCATCATCATCCTGGGCTTGATCTTCAAAGCCTTTGGCCAACCCTTTACCGTCACCATGCTTATCGCAGGTTTCAGCATTGGATATCTCTTCTACATCGTGTCGCCTACGCCTTCGGGAGTTGGTTTCGTAGAGGGCGCCATGACCCTTGTCCTGACTTCGCTCGGCTTATCCTTGGCAGTATCAGTTGTGATCACCCTCACGTTCCGCGGCATAACCTTCTGGCTCACGATACTGTACGGCATGCTGGCGCTTCGCTGGATCGGACAGGGCCAACAGGCTCCGGCCCAATCCACCGAACCCCTGGCGTAGCTCCAGCTCCACGTCTATCCCAGTGAACTAAGCGACGGCTGCAACATGCGAATGCGAAGCATACTAATTCCTCTGACCCTGACCCTAGCGCTGGTCGGGTGCCTTCCATCCCCCAAATCGGAGCGCAATGCGCCGAGGCTGGACAAGCTTCCAACAGAGATTTTTCAATCTCCGACCCCTCCTTCTGCCAGCTCCACTCCACAACCCACATCCCCTGCGATCTTTGATGTGGGTTGGCCGGCGCCGTTCACGTACGGAAATGCTCCAGCTCCACCCACTCCAATCCCGCCGCCCTCTGCCCCGCTATCTATCGATCCCGCAATCATCAACATTGCATTGTTGGGATCGGATCGGCGGCCAACTTGGACCGGGTTCAACACGGACGTGATCATTATTCTTTCAGTCCATCCAGGGCGGGGCGAAGTGTCCATGCTGTCAATCCCGCGCGATCTATACGTGTATCTCCCCGGATACGGAATGCAGCGTGTCAATACCGCCTTCAGTCTTGGGGACCGCATCAACTATCCCGGCGGTGGGCCGGCTCTGTTCGCCGATACCATCCGCTACAACTTTGGAATTCCGATCCACCACTATGCCAAGGTCGAGATGAACGGCTTCAGCAGCATCGTGGATACGGTTGGCGGCGTGGAGGTGAACGTCACCTGCTCCTATCGCGATTGGCGACTGAAGAGTCCTGCGCTCGATCCGGAGAAGGAGCAAAACTGGCATCTTTACACCGTTCCAACCGGCGCAAGACACATGGATGGAGATCTGGCGCTTTGGTACGCACGTTCCAGGAAGCTGTCATCCGATTTTGATCGGGGTCGTAGACAGCAGGAAGTGCTTAGAGCCCTGTACAAGGAAATTCTGTCGGTCGGATTGATCCCCCGCATCCCAGATCTATATTCTGATCTCCGAGACTCGGTTGCCACGGATATGACGGTGACCGAACTCATCTCGTTGGCGCCGCTTGCGGCGCGCATCGGTACGGCAGATGTTCGCAGTCGCTTTATCGGACGGGACGAGGTTACGAGTTGGCGCATTCCGAGCTCTGGAGCTCAGGTTTTAGTTCCGAAACCCTCTCTGGTTGCCGCACTTGTGGCCGACGCCTTGGACTTTGAAGCGTTCGACGAGCTGGTGCCGGAGGTCGCGCTCACAGTGGAAGTAGCAAACGCTTCCGGACAAAGCCATTGGGGCGATCTTGCCGCGGAACGATTGGAGTATTCCGGCTTTGCGACACATGTTGCATCACACTCACCCTCTGCCGGAACCTCCACCCACCTAATCGACTATGGATTGGCGCAAGACGGGACGGCTGCAGAGATCCTGGAAGCGTTCGGCCTCTCGGATTCCCGTTTGACCGCGGAGCCAGATCCAACCTCCCCATTCGCCTTCCGCCTTGTCGTTGGAGATGATTACAAGCCTTGTTTCGACCCCACGCGAGACCAATTGGGATAAGCCAACCGTCCCAACACGATTCAACCCTTAGCATTTGACAATTCGTCTGCACGAGTCTAGTATCGCCGCTCGTGGCTATGCGAAGCATGTATCCCGCTTTTTGTGAGTCAACAAAGAAATTCTCCCAGGCCGGTCTTTTGCCCAGATCTGGCAGGGTAAGCCATGTCTGATCGACGTGAGAATCTGCCCATTTTCTCCAGCTCCGGCCAGGAAGTTGGCATCGCGGAAGGTCCGCTGCGACCGGATTCCAGCCTGAGCGCTGCAATCCAGGTGTGGGGGGAAGACCTCGAGGAAAGTGGGCGCTCCATCAATACCGTGAAAGCCTTTACGGGTGATATGAGATTGCTGGCCCGCTTTATGGGAGCCGGACACCCGATAAATTCCATCGGCACGCACGATCTGCGCAATTTCCTGGATTGGATGCTCAACCGGCGCGGCGTTCCTTGTAGCCCCAAAACCTATTCCCGCCGAGTGACGTCGCTGAAGGCCTTCTTCCGATGGCTGGTTCAGGCCAGTGTTCTTGTGGAAGATCCTGCGGCTGCTATTCCGCAGGAGTCCGTACTGAGCCCATTGCCGGTAGTGCTGACGCAAGATGAACTCCTGGCGGTCTTGAAAGCCGCGGAAGGAACGCGACAAAAGGAAGTACCGGATGCACGGCCCTTTACTTTGGTCAGCCTCCTGCTGAACACCGGCATCAAGAAGAGCGAATGCCTTGCAATTCACCTCAACCATGTGGATTTGAAATCCACGGATGGCCAGATTTTGTGGATTCGGTATGGTGATATGAGCAAGCGCTACCGAGAGCGCAAGCTTTCGCTGGAATCCAACTGGGTTCCAGCCTATAAGGAATACCTCAAGCAGTACGAGCCCTCCGAGCGGTTATTTCCATATTCTCCACGACGCCTCGAATATTTATTGGAAGATATCGGCGAAGACGCCGGTCTCGATAAGCACCTTTCGTTCAACATGTGTAGGTGGACCAGCGCGCTGACAGACTACAAGTCGGGGATGGACAAAGACTCGCTGCGTCAGAAACTTGGAATTTCGAAAATCCAGTGGAGAGAAGTGGGCATGAAACTGGATAGACTGGCCTGAACCTGAGGATAACATCAACATACACAATTAGAATCAAAAAGGGCCGCATGGCCCTTTTTTCATCCAGGATATGCACAGCCAGCTCTACATTTTCTTGACGACGATGTCCCCAATCACATTTGCCGCCGCGTCCCCGCGATCCGCCGCGTTGGACAGATGTCGATATACCTCGCGTAGCTTCAGCATCTCTACAATGTGGTCGACATCTCTGGGCATGTGAAATAGATCGGCAATAGCCTCTCGGTAAACAGTTTCCGTACGATTCTCAAGCGCTTTGGCTCGCACGGCGTGATCATTGGCTACATTCGGGTTTTTCTCGAGGCGTACCACGCCCCTATGAATCTCTGTTGCTGCTTCGCTCAGCAGGGAGATCATTCTCTCCATATAAGGCGTGGGTTCAATTTCCAGCAGTTCCATCTCCTCGATGGTCGTGTTGGCGTAGTCCAAAACGTCGTCGATGGTAAGGGAGAGCGCGAAGATGTCCTCCCGATCGATGGGGGTCACGAAAGTTCGATTCAATTCGTCGATCAGGATGCGGCGGACCTCATCGGCTTCCTTCTCGATATGCGTCAGCTTGCTCGCTAGATCTTCGTCGGGGGTCTTTACATACTTCAGGAGGATTTCCAGACCTTCGGCAGTATGCTCCGCCTGCTTTATCAGCAGCTCAATGAACCGGTTTTGCTTCTTCGATCGTCGAAAAATAGACATTCCGTGCTTAATCCTGCTCGGTGGCTCGGTATTATAGCCCGCGAGTTTTCCGAGGGAATGTTGTGAACAAGACGATTCGCTTGACAGCGCGCGAGCTAGACCGGACAATGGGGCGGTGAGCAGCGAGCACCGCTCCGGTTTTGTGGCCGTGTCAGGGCGGCCGAACGTTGGAAAGTCGACGCTGCTCAATGCCATCCTGGCACAAGACATCCTTCCGGTTTCCCCCAAGCCGCAAACAACACGCGCTCGTCAGCTTGCGATTTTGACGCTTCCCACGGCACAGGCTGTATTCGTGGATACACCTGGAATCCACCGGCCTCGGAATCAGCTTGGGAAGTATATGAACAGCGTAGCCTTCAATGCGCTTAACGACGCAGATGTGATTCTGTGCGTATTCGACGTTCACAGGCTGCCAAAAGCCGGCGACCGGATGGTTGCAGAAACCATTCTCCGACGCGCGGAGGATACTGCAACCATAGCCGCGATGAACAAGATGGACCTCATACGGCCAGATCAACTCCAAGCCCATTGGGATGCTTATCTGGCGTTGCTGCCGCATGCGATCGCGATTGGAACCTCGGCTACTCGCGGTGACAATTTGGATCTGCTGACCCAGGAGGTTATCGACCGGCTCCCGAACGGCCCCCAGTATTATTCGGACTCAGAAGTTACGGATGCCTATGAGCGCGATATCGCTGCCGATCTGATCCGGTCCGCGGCGCTCGAGCTCCTGCGCGACGAGGTCCCCCACAGCCTGGCAGTTCAAATCGAAGAATACAAAGAGCGAGGAACGCGGGGCGCTTACATCGAAGCCACTCTTTATGTGGAGCGCGATTCTCAGAAGGGGATCGTGATCGGAAAGCGTGGTTCCATGCTGGGCGACATTGGAAAACGAGGCCGAGAGTCGATCGAGCAGATGTCGGGCCGGAAAGTGTATTTAGATCTGCGCGTGAAGGTGTGGCCGCATTGGCGGGACGACGCTACCGCGCTGGGGCAGCTGGGCTATGGGTGAGTCCGATCGAAAGCGGACAACAACCAGCAGCTTTGGCACGGGAGGACGGTTCAGCCACGATTCATCCCACTTTTACTCTGGTCGGCTCTATCAAGATCTAAAACCTGAAGAGGTGACCGAATTCGTAGAGCAGGAGCTCCCGGACAAAGCCCGCAACTGCATCTTTCAGAGTTCATCGGAGGAAATGAGTGAATTGCCAGACCACTCGGTTCACCTCATGGTGACCTCTCCACCCTACAACGTTCGAAAAGACTACGACGAGGACCTTTCCCTGGAGGAGTACAGGCAATTGCTGAGCAATGTCTTCAACGAAACGTACCGGGTCTTGGTCACCGGCGGCCGCGCATGCGTCAATGTAGCGAATCTCGGCCGCAAGCCTTATCTCCCAATCCACGCTTTTGTAATTGAAGACATGATTCAGGCCGGGTTCCACATGCGTGGAGAGATTATTTGGGACAAGGGGGCAAGCGCCGCTTCCTCAACTGCCTGGGGTTCCTGGCTATCGGCGAGCAATCCGGTACTGCGCGATGTTCACGAGTACATTCTGGTGTTCTCGAAGGAGTCATTTTCACGCAAGGCGAATGATCGCGACAGTACGATCGAACGGGACGAGTTCTTGGAGTGGACCAAGAGCGTCTGGCATATCCCCGCCGTATCGGCGCGAAAGATCGGGCATCCAGCGCCGTTCCCGGAAGAGCTGCCGGAACGCCTCATAAAAATGTATACCTTCCGCGGGGACGTGGTGCTGGACCCTTTTGCCGGGTCGGGAACTTCGTGCGTCGCGGCGCTGAAAAACGAGCGGGACTACGTTGGTTATGAAATCGAAGGAGAGTACGTAGCACTGGCGGAGAGCCGGCTCGCGGATCTCGTCAAAGACTAATCGAACCTCATTCCGGCGTTTGGTCCTTCAGAAAGCTGCCTGGGTGCATGATGATCAGCTCGCCGGGCAAACCTCAGTCGAGCGTCTGGTTCTCTAGCAGGCTGCGCGCGTGGCTGATGTCCAGCTCGATCTGCTTGACCAGTTCCTCCGGGCCCGAGAACCGCATCTCGTCGCGCAGTCGATCGATAAACTCGATTTTGATTTCTTGTCCGTACAACTCGCGTTCAAAATCAAGAATGTGCGCCTCTATGATCGGCCCCTCAGGCTTGTCTTCAAAGGTGGGTCGGTATCCGATGTTGGTTACCGCTTGTATTCGCCGTCCATCAACCTCCACAATACACGCGTAAACACCAACCGCCGGGGTTGCGCGCTCCTCCCAGATCTTAAGATTAGCAGTCGGGATTCCGAGCTCTTTTCCGCGGCCGGCGCCCTCTTGAACGACCCCCACCAGACTGAACGACCTTCCTAGATAAGTCGCCGCTCGCGCCACGTCACCGGAGCGAAGTGACTCCCGCACCCTGGTCGAACTGACCACTTCCCCTCCAACAAGCAACGGCGGGACCAGGTGAAAATGAAAGTTTCTTGCGCGGCTTTCCTTCTCAAGAAAATGTCGGTTGCCGCGCCGCTGGTGGCCAAGCGCAAAGTCCTCTCCGGCCCAGAGGTCAACAAAGCCAAGCTGGGCAGTGAGCTGGTCGAGAAAATCAGCAGCCTCCACCTTGGAAAGCTCGATATCGAACGGTTGCGTGATCACATAGTCCACGCCCTCCTGCCCGAGCAGCTCAGCTTTCTCATCCGGCGTCGTAATGTAGAAGGCAGGAGTTCGCTGTCGGAGAACCACGGAGGGGTGTGGAAAAAAGCTCAGGACAACCACCGGGACTTCGGCTTCCTTCGCCCGTTCGGCCATTCGATTTAGCAAGTCGTGGTGACCAAGATGAACCCCATCGAAGGAACCGATAGTGAGCGAGCTTCGTTCTATTTGCAGTTCACTGAGGTTTTGAACGTGCTGCATTTAAGAGAGGAATACTTTACGCGGCTGCCACTCCTGGCCATCTTCCGCAGATACCAGGATTGCGACCAGTTCTCCATCCGGAGCCAGCGCGCGTGCCATTCCGGCCGCTCCCTCACTGGATGGGATTCGCAGACCATTTCGAATCTTTTCTAACTCCGGCTCCTCCACCGTCACAATCGGGAGATCGGGCAAAGCCTCCGACGCGGGCCGCACCAAATCCTGCCACTCGTCCCGCCCCATGGCGCGCTCCAGCTCATCCAGGGTCACTGCATCTTCCAATCCAAAGGGGCCAGCCCTCAGTCGACGGAGCGCAGAAAGGTGCGCGCCAGTAGCCAGCGTTTCTCCGAGATCATGTGCCAGGGATCGGATATAGGTTCCTGCAGAGCACTCGACCCGAATGGTCAATTCCGGTGGATCGTAGTGCAGTTTGGTTAGCTCATACACCGTTACGCTCCGAGCATCCAATTCGACCGGCTTTCCTTCACGCGCCAATTCGTAGGCTTTTTTCCCCTGCAATTTGATCGCGCTGTAGGCAGGTGGGACTTGTTGAATCTCGCCCCGAAATCCTTCGAGCGCTGCTTCGACCTGGTCCTCGGTTGGCGCCTCGCCGGTGGAGCTTGTTGTTGCCCCTTCCGCGTCATAGGTCTCCGTGGACTTCCCAAAGCCAACCTTGGCTTCGTAGAGCTTGTTTGACGATGAAAGATATTCTGAGAGCCGCGTGGCCGGGCCTAAGCAGAGCACCAATACACCTGAGGCCCGCGGATCGAGCGTTCCAGCATGACCTACTTTCCGGACGCCCGTCCCTCGGCGCACGATGCTCACCACATCGTGCGAGGTCGGGCCCTCTGGCTTGTCGACCACCATGATCCCGAAGGCGCTCAAGATTCGGCCTCTGCCATCGCCGTAAAGGTTGCGCTTAGCACCCGATCCATTACCTCTTGGAGCTTTCCTTCAACCATGGCTCCGGCCGCAAGCTCGTGGCCGCCGCCACCGAAGTTCGCTGCCAGGCGGCTTACATCCATGCCAGGAAGCGCCCTGAAGCTCATTTTTACGTTTCCATCCGATTGCTCAATGAACAGCACTGCAACCCGTGGCCCCTCGATAGTGGTAAGGACATCGATCAAATCTGCGTCGTCAGTGCCGGGGTATTTCGTGTCTTTTCGGTCCGATACCAGCAGCGAGCTCCAAATCACCCCATCTCGCATCTCCATTCGGGAAAGCCCGTGCGCCCAATAGCGCCCAGCCTCAAA
>CBDTZL010000034.1:0-16885 GCA_965364895.1 uncultured bacterium | reverse complement strand
ATTAGATTCAGACGATTACAGTAAGATTATGCCCGAAGGGCACCGAAGGGCACCGGAAGATCAACGAAAGGGTTCGGCTTGTGGAAACGCGACAAGAAGCTGCATTGTCAAGGTTGGAAAGTAATCCTAGAGTCAGCAAAATCCGACTGATCGTTGCTCATGACGCCTGTCCGGCGTGTCGGCGGCAGGAGGGCGAATACAACAAAGGCAGTGTCCCGGAACTTCCAACGCGCGGCTGCTCTCATGCCTTGAAATGCCGCTGCTTCTACGAACCTACACTTACTGAAATTTTTCCGTAATCAGCCACGATTAAGCATCCAGTCACGAGCAAACTCCAGCGCTTCGGATTCGGTCGCAATTCCAGCCTGCACCTGTTCTTCGGTCAGTGCAGCTAGCAGCTCCCCGATGATAGGGCCGGGCTCGAGATTCAGAGCGGCAGCAAGCCTGTCCCCGGGAACGAGCTGGGGAGGCGCTACGATTTGATCATGCTGCTTGAACCATGCCTCGAACAACTTTCGTGCGACGTTGACCTGCATCTCCCACCGATCCTGAGTTGGAGACTCCGACAGTGAGATCGCCAGGTACAACAAAGTCGCCTCAATTCCGGATCTCCCGCAATCTCGGAAATAGCGATGTGCGCCCAGATCCGCGATGTCTCCCTCCAATTCCGCTGCTCTGAGTCGGCATCCTGCGATCGAACGAGCCAGTCCTGCCTCGGCCTCGCTGTAGCGTAATTCGCGAGCGCTCGTGTAGGCCGACTCTTTTGCATCCTCTACCTCGGTATGCAATGCTGCCAGGAACAGAATCTGGCTGGAACGATGGCCGCCCGCTATTGTTGCATTGAGATGACTATCTAGCTTCGCTCGGTAGGGGCCAAGCTTCAAAGAAAGTTCGGCGAGCGGAAGATTGCCCACCTGATCCGGCTTGGCCACAGCTCCCAGCATTTCGGCCAACCTGTCGACAACCCTTAGCGTTCGGTCCCACGCTTCAGTAGTCAATGCGGCCTGCCTCGGCAGTACGCTCGGCAGCAGCTGTAACCTTCGCATCAGCCGCATGGCCGTTGCCACCCAATCGGATTCGAGCATTTTGGATAGCTCGTCTCTCCGTCGTTCTGCCGCACACGCGAGCAAATGCTCTGCAGATTGGCGAATTTGCTGCTTTGTTTGGTTTTCGATCCGGAGAGTAAGGGTGGTGGACAAACGGATCGCTCTGAGCGATCGAATGGCATCTTTCTGTATTGAATCGATCGCGCTGGCGCGGAGGACTTTATCTTTGAGATCCTGAAGGCCCCCCAGCGGGTCAATCAGATGATCTGGTTGGGCGAGGTCAACCGCCATCGAATTTATTGAGAAGTCTCGAAGCTTAAGATCCGCCTCAAGCGTCGGTGCCCTCAGGCGGGCAAAATCAAGCGTGGCCTGCCCAGGAAGCATCACCCGCGCCGTATCTCGCTGCTCGTCCAATACGTAGCATGGAATGTCCATCGCGTCTGCTAATTCACGGGCGAGGGATATTGCATCGCCGTTCACGGCAAAATCGAGATCCGGTTGGACTATTTGGAGGAAATGGTCGCGAAGCGCTCCGCCGACCAGCCAAACTTGTTGATCGTTGGAGTTCGACCGTATGAGATCGGCCAGATCTGATTCCAGGAGCTGTTCAACTAGCGTCGGCAAACTCAGAAACTTTATCAGGACGAAGAACGCCGATGAATGGTAAATTTCGGTAGTACTCATCAAGATCCAGTCCATAACCAAAGACAAACTTGTTTGGGATTTCGAAGCCCCGATAGTCGATAGGAACCTCGGACTCTCTACGCTCAGGCTTATCCAGCAGCGTACACACCTTCAACGACTTTGGCCTGCGTACGTTAAGCAGCTCAAGAACAGAAGCGATCGTGTTCCCGCTATCGATAATGTCCTCCACCAGGAGCACATTGCGATCCGCGATGGAGGTCGTCAGATCCAGCGTGATCCGCACCTGGCCTTTGGATTGCCGTGCACCGGCGCCGTAGGAAGAGACGGCCATAAAGTCGATGCTGTGTGGCAGGCTGATCTCACGCATAAGATCCGTGAGAAACAAAACTCCACCGCGCAGAATGCAAATCAGCAGCAGATCCTCGCCTGCATAATCGGCGCTAATTTCCAGTCCAAGCGCGCGAATGCGATCCTGTAGCTGCTCCTGGCTGATCAGGATCTCCTCCAAATACTCCTGGTAATCCTTCATTCGGGCACCTCATGGTGCTCTCGACAGCGTGCCTCGTACATCTCACTCGCCCCCACCACGATGATCGGGTCCGAGGCACGAGCCGGCGCATTGTCAATCAGGCGTTGCGTTCGAGAGGCCGGCTTCCCACAAACCATGCAAATCGCGTGCAGTTTGTCGACTCGTTCTGCAGTGGCCATGAGCCGCGGTATTGGGCCAAAGGGGTTGCCCCGAAAGTCGGTGTCAAGTCCTGCAACAATCACCCGTCTTCCCTCATCCGCCATATCGCGACAGACCTTCAAGATCATGTCGTCAAAAAATTGCGCTTCGTCAATCGCAACCAGGGTCGTGTCTCCATCGATCTGATCCAGGATTAACTCCACCTGCTCGATTGGGGTGGCATCGAATTGGCCTCCCGCATGCGAGGTGAGCATCTCGATTTCATAGCGATCATCGATGAGCGGCTTGAATACCTGCACCTTCTGACGGGCGATCGTTGCGCGTCTCAGGCGCCGGATTAACTCGTCCGTCTTTCCACTAAACATCGACCCGGTAATCACTTCCAATGATCCTGTCAATCTAACCACCCCTTAGATACGAAAAAGGCAGGCGCTCACGGCACCTGCCTTGAGTTTACTTCAAAGCTGTAACGCTAAGCCTGTGGCTCCCCGGAAAATTCTGGCAGCTCAAAACCGCGCGCTTTCATTCGGCGTTTTAGATCCGCCAGGCTTTTCCGCCCAAAGTTATCGATCTCAAGCAACGCCATATCACCCTTTGCCATCAATGCCAATGCCTGGCCAGCGTCCGTAACTCCTGCTTTTTCGAGCGCGGTCTGCGCCCGCTTGCCAATATCGAGTTCGGCGATTAGCGTGTCGGGAGAAACCTTGGCTGCTTCTCGATCTTTCGCAACCTGAATGTATCCTTCTCGAGCCTCCAGTTTGCGGTAGAAGCGATCGACCTGCCCCTCCGTGTCGACGATTCGCTGCTCACCTGTGTAGAATGGATGGCAGTCGGAGCATACGTCGGTGTGGATCATTTCTACCGTGGAGCCCGTGGTCCATGAGTTCCCGCAGGAACAGACTACGGTAGCTTCTGTAAAGTATTCTGGATGAATGCCGGGCTTCATTTGGCCGCCTCCAGCACATTGACCCGCTTCTTTCCTCCGCGGGCGAAATCATACATCACCGTGCCATGGGTTGTTGCAAAGAGCGTATCATCTGAACCCTTGCCGACATTCAGCCCAGGATGGATGCGAGTGCCCCGCTGGCGGACGAGGATGTTGCCAGAGCGTACTAGCTGTCCGCCGAATCGCTTCACACCCAATCGTTGAGATTGACTGTCTCGCCCGTTGCGGCTAGATCCGCCACCTTTTTTATGCGCCATAACCTTTTTCCTTATTCTTTCTTCTTTGCTTTCGGCTTGCTTGTGCTTTTCTTTGTTGAAGCGCTTGTGCTCTTCTTGCTCGAGGCAGCCGCCTTTGAAGCGCTCGATTTGCTCTTGTCGCCGGCCTTCTTGGGTTTGCTTGTACTCGATTTGCTCTTCGTTTCAGCCTTCTTTGTTGCTGCAGCGGCTGGCAAACCAACGTTCTCGATTTCTATATGGGTTAGCAGATGCCGGTGCCCTTGCGTGCGTCGGTAGCGCTGCTTGGGCTTGTACTTGAAGACCGTGATCTTCTTACCCTTCGGATGGCCCTGTACCTTGCCCTTGACGCTGGCGCCCTTGACGAAAGGCGCGCCGACCTCCACTTTCTTGCCATCGGAGACCAGCAAGACATCTTTGAAGACAATCGGCTTGCCGACTTCAAGCGACATTCGGTCCACCTCAATGAGGCTTCCCTCTTGCGCCAGATATTGCCTACCACTGTGTTCGACGATTGCGTATTTCATTCGGTGCTCTTCTCAATCTGTCCGACGGAACATTATAAAGGCCCGCAAAACGCGATGTCAACCTTCGTGCGACCTTGGACAAGGTGCAAGTTCCCCTCGCCATTAGCACTTCGTACACGATCCCCAGAAGTTCGCGACTTCCGGGGATCGTTGGGTTCGTTAGACTGTACTGCCGGCTAGTTAGTCAGCCGCGACCATTTCCGCTTCAGGGACTTCGACAACCTCCGGCTCGGGTTCCGGCTCTTTTACTATCGGTTCGAATTCGCCATCTATGCGTTGATCGTGAAGAACGACTTCCTCACCGGGAAATCCGGTTCCGGCAGGAATTAGTTTCCCAATGATCACGTTCTCTTTGAGACCTCGCAGATAGTCCACCTTGCCTTCAATGGCAGCCCCGGCCAGCACCTTGATGGTGTGCTGGAACGAAGAGGCCGACAGGAAAGATTCAGTACTCAGCGAAGCCTTCGAGATTCCGAGCAGAACTTCAATCGATCGAGCGGGCGATTTTCCTTCCTTCAGACTTTGCTCATTCAGGCGCAGCAAATACCGGCGATCCACGAGATCGCCCGGAAGGAGCTCTGTATCTCCAGCATGCGAAACCTGTACCTTCGACAGCATCTTCCGAAGGATCACTTCGAAGTGCTTATCATTGATGTTCTGGCCCTGCGATCGATACACCTGCTGCACTTCAGTCAAAAGGTAGAGCTCAGTGGCTTCCCGACCTAAGATCATGAGAATTCGGTGCGGATTTAGAGATCCATCTGTCAATTGATCCCCAGCCTTGACCTTGTCTCCATGCTTCACGAGTAACCGTGCACTGGCCGGAACGTCGTAATCGACCTCATCATTTTGTTCGTAAGAGATTGTTACGACCCGGTCCTTGACATTGGCTTTGCCTCCGTGGCTGGCGGTGATCTGTGAGTCACCGCGACTCGCGATGAGATCACCCGCCTCCACCTCGTCGGCATCCTCGGTCTGGAGCGACCAATTGCCTGGCACCTTGTATTCATCGTGCAGCATCTGACTGATTTCGATGTGAACAACGCGCTGTCCATCGGGTGTGTCGGGAGCTAGGATTTCGACCGTTCCTTCGATTTCGGAGGTGATCGCTTCGCCTTTGGGCTTCTTGCGCGCCTCGAACAATTCCTCAACGCGCGGGAGACCGGTTGTGATATCCGCACCCGCGGCAACACCACCGGTGTGAAAAGTACGCAGCGTCAGCTGGGTTCCAGGCTCGCCGATCGATTGTGCAGCAACGATTCCAACCGCTGCCCCAAGCTCCACCCGCTTGCCCCTACCCAGATCCATCCCGTAGCACTCGGCACACAGCCCAAACTGCAGCTCACAGGTAACTGGTGAACGAACCGTGACTTCATCAGGCAGAGCATCTCCAATACGCTGCGCCGCCTTCCCGTTCAACAATTTTCCTCGACGATAGATCACTTCGCCGGTTTCTGGATCTGCCACTGCTTTAGCCAACACGCGGCCAATCACACGCGCGGAAAAGTCCTGACCTGCGACATCGTCAGCCGATCGCAGGATGATTCCTAACTCCGTCCCGCAATCCTCAGAGTTGATGATCACGTCCTGCGCGACATCCACCAGTCGCCGCGTTAGGTATCCAGCATCGGCAGTGCGCAAGGCCGTATCGGTGAGTCCTTTGCGGGCTCCATGGGTGGAGATAAAGTATTCGAGTGTGTTTAGTCCGTCTCGGAAGTTGGACCGAATGGGAAGCGGGATGATCCGGCCTGAGGGATCGGCCATCAAGCCACGCATCCCTGCTAACTGTGAAATTGGACCAAAGCCGCCTTTGGTCGCACCTGAGATTGCCATCGTGCTTAGATTTCCTGCGGGATCCATTCCGGCTTTGACAGCAGCTGCAACTTCAGCGGTGGTTGCTTGCCAGAGCTCGATGATGCGCTCATTCTGCTCCTGTTGTGTGAGCAGTCCACGCTGGAAATCAGTCCGCACCGCCTCGGCCGCTTCCAGGGTGCGAGCGATGATCTCACCCTTCTCTTCTGGCACCGTGATGTCTGAAACAGCGATTGAGGTCCCGGACTGGGTAGCGTATTCGAAGCCGATGTCCTTGATCGCGTCCACAACAGCTGGCGTTCCGTCTTCCCTCAGCTGATGGTAGATTTCGCCAACCAGCGTTTGCGTGGATTCCTTGTCCAGGACTTTGTTCACAAAACGCAACTCTTCGGGCAGGACGCTATTGAAGATCACGCGTCCGACAGTGGTGTCGACCACCCGCAATTCAGCCTGCTCCAAGCGAATGCCGTCATCGTCATACCAGGTGCTAATCTGGAGCTTGATGGGAGCATGTAAATCGACCTGTCGCAGCGCCCAGGCCATCTCTACTTCTTCTACACTCGCAAAGGCCCGACCTTCACCCTTGCGCCCTTTGCCCTCAACCTGCATGGTCAGGTAGTACACACCCAAGACCATATCTTTGGACGGAGTCACGATAGGTTCTCCGTCTGCGGGCTTGAGCAAGTTCACGCTGGCCAGCATCAGTTCACGGGCTTCTGTAACTGCGCGGCTGGAAAGCGGCACGTGTACCGACATCTGGTCGCCGTCAAAGTCCGCGTTGAATGCGGAGCACACGAGCGGGTGCAATTGAATTGCTTTGCCCTCCACAATCACCGGCTCGAAGGCCTGAATTCCCAGACGATGCAGGGTCGGAGCGCGGTTTAGAAGCACCGGTCGATCCTTGATAACTTCCTCGAGAACCTCCCATACCTCTGGGCGCTCGCGCTCGATGATGCGCTTGGCACCTTTCACATTCGCGGCGTAGTTGTAGAGCACCAGTTTGGAAATCACAAACGGCCGATATAGCTCTAGAGCCATAGTTTTTGGCAGACCACATTGATATAGCTTAAGGTGTGGGCCGATCACAATCACTGATCGCCCGGAGTAATCCACACGCTTTCCGAGCAGATTCCGGCGGAAGCGCCCTTTCTTGCCTTTGAGCATGTCGCTGAGCGACTTCAACTCGCGGCGGCCTCTGCGCGAGAGCGCCTTGCCGCGCTGCGCGTTATCGATCAATGAGTCGACCGCTTCCTGGAGCATCCTCTTTTCGTTTCGAACGATGACGTCCGGTGCGCCCAACTCGACCAATCGCTTCAGGCGATTGTTCCGGTTGATCACCCGACGATAGAGATCGTTCAGATCGGATGTGGCGAATCGCCCACCATCAAGCTGCACCATCGGTCGCAGATCGGGCGGGATCACCGGCAGCACGGTCAGAATCATCCACTCAGGTTTGTTTCCCGAGCGGCGAAAGGCTTCAACCACCGTAAGCCTCTTGGTGGCTTTCTTGCGGCGCTGCTTGCTCTTTGTGGTGCGAATCTCTTCCCAGAGCTCAACCATCAGCTTATCCAGGTCCAGCCGCTGGAGAATATCGTAGAATGCCTCCGCACCCATATCGGCTCGGAACACCTGCCCCCAGCCCGATTTTAGTTCCCGGTACCGAGTTTCGCCGAGAAACATCATCTGGGTAATGCCCTCGATTTCCTCGCGCTCCTTCACCAACTCTTCGATCTGCGCCAGGTTGTCTTCTTGGGGAGCTCCCTTGACTTCTTCAGTCTCGCGATCCGAGACTTCCTTGACTGCTTCGATTTCGGTCTTGATTTCTTCAAGCTTCTCATCTAGCTTGGCCTTGGCGACACCCTCAACATCTTCCAGCCGTTCACTTACGATCTTTTGAACTGCTGCGATGTGATCCTTAGAGATCGTCTCGCCCTTCTCTGCAATCTGCTGATTGACGGCCTTGAATTCGATTGATACGCGAATCGTCTTGCCAGATTTATCTCGCAAATCGCGCTCGAGTCGCTGACCTTCCCGAATAATGGGGTCTATTTGCTCGGCGACTTCCTCTTCGTATGCTGACTTTAGCGCTTTCTGGTCATCCTTCAGCTGCTCTAGCTTTTCCTTCTTTTGAGTTTTAATTTCTTCCAGCCGCTCATTGACCGCCTCATTCTGAGCTTCCTGCTGGCCAGTAATCTGTTCATCGATTCGTGCGATTGCCTTACGGCGCGCTTCTTCGTCCACGTGGGTGACGATGTACTGCGCGAAATATAGCACCCGATCAAGATTACGTCGGGAGATGTCGAGCAACAAACCCAAATAAGAAGGGACGCGACGCGTATACCAGACATGCGCAACTGGAGCGGCCAGGGTAATGTGACCCATCCGCTCTCGACGCACCGAGGCTCGGGTCACTTCGACGCCGCACTTCTCGCAGGTTATGCCCTTAAATCGGATGTTCTTGTACTTGCCGCAGTAGCACTGCCAATCTTTGGTGGGGCCAAAGATCGCTTCACAGAATAGCCCGTCCTTTTCAGGACGCAGGCGCCGGTAGTTGATGGTTTCCGGCTTTAATACCTCGCCATACGACCAGCTACCAATAGTGTCCGGTGAAGCCAGGCTGATTCGTAACGCTCGAAACCTCTTAGATTCCACGCGTTGACCTCCGCTTTGTGGTTAGACTAGTAGATCGACGAATTTCGAACAAACGTGCTAGAATCGCCACAACCAAAACCAGCGCTCAAGCTCACCGGCTTCGAGCGCTGTCAGGCATAAACCTCGCGGCGATCCTTTGCCATGTAACCCTAAATTATACGCCGTGTTTTTCGAAAGTCAAGAGCGTTCCATACCACCTGATGCGACTTGTTTCTGCTGTATCAGCATTGGAATCGCAATCGTGAACTTGCTTCCCATTCCAAGCCGGCTTTCGACGCTTACCCTCCCCTGGTGTTGTTCAACAATCGACTTGACAATTGCGAGACCAAGCCCAGAACCCTTCGTATCATCTTTCCCAAGTCTGAAGAATTTCTCGAATAGACGGGGTTGATCGGCGGGTGCGATACCAACCCCCGTGTCTTCCACTTGAATAATCTGTCGACCATCTACCTGCTCGGCCCGCAGGATCACTCGACCGCCAGAATCGGTGTATTTAATTGCGTTGTCCACCAGGTTTGATACAGCTTGTCGCAGTAACATCGGATCTGCCTGTAATGGCTGCATCGAGTCATCGAGTTCAATCTCAAGCGACACGCGCTTGTTTAGCGCTTGAGGCCGGAATGTATTGAGAATGTCCTGAGCCACAAGCGAGATCTCTACCAGTTCAGGAGATAGGCCGATTCCAGTTTCGATCCGACCCAGGTCCAGCAAATCGTCGACCAACTTACTCATGCGATCAACGCTGGTTAAAATCTTGTCCAGAAATTCCTGCTGCTGCTCATTGACCGGCCCCACATTCGGCAGCATGGTCGTATAGCCTCTCATCAGCGTAAGCGGCGCTCGCAGATCGTGACTGACTGTTGATACGAACTCTGACTTAAGCGTATCGAGGATCTTGAACTGAGTTACGTCCGATAAAACGCTGACCCTGCCGGTCTGCCCTCCGGGCACCTCGGAGGCTACCGCATAGAGCACTCGGCCGCCCTCGGCCTTTATCTCAATCGCCTGCTCGTTCATTGTAGGTCGCGTCAGTAGCTTTTTCAGCTCCGGCGGACCGATCGCATCCTCGATTGACTTCCCTACCATATCGGCCGACCGACCGTTCAACACAACCTCGGCAGCCGGGTTGGCCAACGAGATTTTCCCTTCGGAGTCGGTAACAATTACCGCATCCGGTGTCGATTCCAAAATCGTCATTAGCCTGCTTCGTTCCTGCTCCGCACGTTGGTACAGATCAACGTTGGCAAGAGAGATTCCCAGTTGGCTCGCAAAAATGGTGAGTAGCTTCGTTTCCGACGCGGCGAAGGTCCGAGGACTCCGATAGCCAAGCCACAATGCGCCGACAAATTCATCTTCGGCAGAAACTGGGATTGCAATCAGAGATTCCAAGCGGTCGAGGATTTCGCTCATATCCAGCACTGCGCCCGCCCTGGATGGATTTTCCAGTGCAAACTCCCCACGCTCGCGCGAAAGCTTCATGATTCCCGTATCTAGGCTGGCCCAACCTCGTCCAGCTTGCCCGGCTTGATAAGATCCAGATTCCAGCACCAGTCGAACAGTTTCAGCCCCGGTTAGATCGCGAATTTTGCCTAGCACGGCCGGCAGCGCTTGATCGAGATCGAAGCTCTCCGACATGCTTTGGCTGGTCGACAGCAGCAAATTGAGCTCATCCAATCGGGCCTTCAAGCTGACCCGCATGCGCTCGAAGGATGTCGACAGTCGCCCAATCTCGTCATCGCCCTTGGAAGAAACATGACGATCCAGATCTCCGCGCGCGATCGACTCCGCGGTGGAAGCCATTTGGCGCAGCGGGAGAGTTAGCCGTCGACTCATCAGATTCACGCCGACAATTAGGACCGCGCCAATCGTCACCAGAAGGACGAAAAGGTTGGCTGTTGTCGAAAAAGCCAGGGTGTCGAGGGTACGCTGCGGTGTCGACACCAAAACATTCCACGGATAGCCTGCCACCGGGTGAGAAAAAACTAGAAAGCGGGTGCCCTCCGAGCTGGTAGCCGCAAAGAAAACACCCTCGGGACCTGTCGCAAAATCAGCTTGCTTTAACCATTGATCTGGATCGGAATGAGAAATCACTCTTCCGCGATCGTCCACAATCAGCGCCTGGCCGTCCCGGTAGGCCGCCAACCGCGCCAGCACTGGTTGGAGCAACGGATTGCGCGCCAAATCTGCCCACCCGACAATTGTGGAATCCGTTCCGGTCACAGGAGAGACGAAAATCAGCTGCACACCCTCCCCCGCCCGATCCGGTGGCACACTAATTTCCTGAGGTACTCCAGTTTGAACGGCAGCTTGAAGCTCTACCGGGACAGCCACGGATCCCTGCGGCCAATCAGCCAGCACGTTCCCCGTGGAGTCGAGCACTGCGAGCCGAGTGAAAAATGTCAGAGATCGGTGAGCATCTGCCAGTAAGGTGGTCAGAAACTGATCGCCGGCTCCGATGCCTTCTGCGCTGGTCGCGAGATCACGAATCTGGGTCCTGCCGGTGTGAATAAAGAACGGAATCCCTTCTCCAGCTTGATGTGCGGTCTGCTCCATCTGATCGGAGATAATCTCCGTGGCCGAGGAACGTGCCAGCAGCCAATTGCCGGTGGTAAGGGCCAATCCACCGATGACCCCGAAGGTGATGATCACCGTGACCATTCGAGCAGACAAGGAGCGATTGTAGGGCCCGACTTCAGTCTGAGCTGGACGATGCCATGGCACCAAAGACCGGATACTCTCGGCAACCACACCGGCGATGGCCATTTCGAGCACACTGGCCAACATCGTTGGACCAAGAAGCGAAAGTGTGTAGTCCAGCGCGGTGAAGAAATCGCCGCTGCTGTAGGCGAAGTTCTCAAGCGAGTGCAGACCGCCGAACAGCAAGCCGACCGCTAGTGCGCTCGGCAACGGGCGGGCTGCCAATCGTCCAGGCCAATCCGCATAGTTTCGCCGAATAAGCCAGGCAAAAATGGCTGCCTGCGCGGCAACGCTAAACGGGGTCAGCAGGCGCTGTGTTTCCCAACCTCCGCGCGCCAGACCCCCAAAGAACGCGACAATAATCGCGTGGGGTTCACCGAGCAGTCCTGCCGCCAGCACCCATGGCACTGCACCGAATAGTGGGAATGAAGCACCCACCGGTTCGATGGGGAGGCCAGGCGATGCGACCCCCACCCCGACCGGAAACTGAACGCTCAGCAGAGCCGCAGCCAGCGGCGCGGAAATGAGTAAGCCTATAAATAAGTTTCGATCAGCTGTGGTCGAAAGGCTGAGTCGCTTGTGTCGCAGACCCAGAATTATCAGCAAACCATAGACGGCGATGAGAACGTACCCGACATCGCGGATGGGTAACGCTAAATAGAAGGATCCCCCAAATCCCCAACTCCCCACGTTCATCGGGCCTCCAAACTCAAGAACGGCGCCGGGATTATACAGGCCGTGGAAAGATTCCGAAATTGTGAGTGTCGGCCGAGCAATGCTTCCTTGGAGCCGCGAAACGACCTAACATAAGGTGTGGGAATGGCGAATCCTTGCTCCGGTTTGCCCTTTATGCTAGACTGCCTTAGCTCTCTTTTCTGGAAAATGTGACCGAAAAAATCCTCATCATCGATGACGACATCGACACCCTGAAGCTTGTCGGGCTGATGCTAGAACGGCAGGGATATCAGATTGCTGTCGCGAGCAACGGCACCATCGGGCTCTCAAAGGCTGCCTCAGAGCAGCCTGATTTAATACTGCTGGACGTCATGATGCCCGATATGGATGGGTATCAGGTAACCGAGCGACTTCGATCCGACCCCTCGCTCGCGCACATCCCAATCGTGATGTTCACTGCAAAGACGATGGTGGACGACAAGGTCAAAGGCTTTGAATCTGGAGTCGATGATTACCTGACCAAACCCACCCACCCCGCGGAGTTAACGGCCCATGTCAAGGCGGTGCTGTCCCGGTCAGTAGCAACCCCGGCTACCCAAGCGCCCGAACAAGCGCAGATCATCAGCTTCTTCGGCACGCGGGCCGGACTGGGGACGTCGACCCTCGCACTGAACGTTGGGGTCGCAATGCAGCAAAGCGGGATAAACGTTATCGTTGCAGAAATCAATCCGGGCCGGGGCTCAATGGCCTTGAATTTGGGAATTACCACTCCCACTGGTCTGAGCGCCCTGCTCTCTCGGTCACTGAAAGATATCCATCTCAGGTCGGTCGAGGCAGAACTGGTTAACCATAACAGCGGCGTTCGCTTTCTACTCTCCTCCTATCAGCCGCAGGAGGCCGAGCTGCATGATGCGGTATCTCAAATGGAGACGGTGATCAGCAGCCTGGCCACCATGAGCGATGTCCTCATTTTGGATATCGGCTCTGGGATACGCCCCTATACCCGGCCATTATTAGGAATGAGCACTCGGGTAATCGTGGTTGTTGAACCGATATATCCTTCCAACGTAATTGCCCGGGCGGTGCTCGAGGAAATGTTCTCGGGCGGATTAGAGCGAATCAAGACCAGTCTGGCCTTGATTACCCGCGAACGCACCAGCTTGAACATCCCATGGAAACAGGTGGAAGCCGATCTCGGCATCGAACTGGCGGGCATCGTTTCTCCTGCCCCAGAACTCGCTCAGCAGGCAGCCCAGAACGGGAAGCCGCTGGTGATCTTGCACCGCGACACACTGACTGGCGATCAGCTCCGCAAGATGACAGAGACGATCAGTTCCCAACTGACCGTCGCAAATCCCCTTTGACCGAAACCAATCTGCAGCAGCAAACCAGTCACGCAGCGGACCTGCTGCTGAACCGAATGACGCTCACGCCGCGTTGGCATCGCTCGAGCAATCCGGTCTGCTTGAGGGGATCGTGACGCAGAATGTGGATGGGCTGCATCAGCGGGCCGGCTCAATCAACGTGAATGAAATCCATGGGCATTTACGCGCTGCAGTCTGTGTCGACTGTCTCCAACGGCACGACTCAGAGTCACTTTTTGAAAGTTTCGTGGCTACGGGCATCGCCCTAAACTGCGCCTCATGCGGAGGCCATCTGAAACCGGAGGTGGTTCTCTTCGGCGCCCAGCTACCTCATGAACCGATTGCGTCGGCAAATGCGCTGTTCGATTCGGCGGATATGGTCATCATCGGTGGCTCATCGCTGGAAGTCGCACCTGCTTCGGAGCTCCCTTTTCGTGCGCTCGAGCGCTCGGCCAGTTTGGTGATCATCAATCAAAACCCGACCTATTTGGACTCACGCGCCGATGTGGTCTTGACAGGAGACGTCGCGGAGCTGCTTCCTATGATCGTTGGTGAGGTGCATCTTGAGCAGTAGCAAACCTCCCGGTCCAGATACTGCCATTCGGAACTATCCAAAACTGCTGAACCGCTACGAGCGCCTGTTAGAGCTGACTTCGGATTTGGCCGCCACATTCGACCTGGACACTTTGCTTCAGAGGATCGTAGTAGCGGCTCGAGAGCTAACTGACAGCGAAGCCTCATCGCTCCTGCTGTATGAGAAACAGACCCATTCGCTCTACTTCGAGGCGGCCACAGGCGCGCTCGTAAGCGGCGTTGGGCAACGGGCTATTCCCGCCGACAACAGCATCGCAGGCTGGGTATTCACCCATGGAGAACCGATCGTCTCCCAAGACGTGATTAACGATCCCCGTTTCTACCGAGAGTTGGATGCGCTGACACGATTTGAAACCCAGAGCATCCTTGGGGTTCCGCTGCGCACGAAGGATAAGGTTCTGGGAGTAATCGAATCGGTCAACAAGGTGGAGGGAATCTTCACCGACGAAGACGTACAAATCCTGCAGACCCTGGCCGCGCAGGCCGCCATCGCTATCGAGAACAGCCAACTCTTCATGCAAAGCGATCTCATCGCAGAGATCGTACATGAACTGCGAACCCCTCTAGCTGCGCTGACGGCGGCTTCGCATTTGATGCAGCGGCCGGATCTCCCGGATGATCAGCGCAACAAATTGGGCCAAACAATTCTGGACGAAGTCCAGCGTCTGAACGACCTCACCACCGATTTCCTGGAACTGTCACGGTTGGAATCTGGACGCATGCACTTCAAGCGTGAGCCGGTTCATCTGGGCGGGCTTGTTCAGGAATCATTGGAATTGGTCCGCGCCCAGGCGGAATCCAAAGAGATCGGGCTGGAAACCGAAATTGATGATTCGTTGGTACCGGTACACGGTGATCGAAAGGTTCTCAAACAGCTGGTGTTGAATCTCTTGACGAATGCGATCAAATACAGCGATCCGGGGGATCTTGTGACGGTGATCTTACAATTAGAAGGGGATGAAGTGAAGCTTGAGGTTCGTGACACCGGGCGAGGAATCTCGGCCGACGATCAGGAGCGATTGTTTCAGCGCTTCTACCGTGCCAGGGATACCGAAGACAATGTCCAGGGGACCGGTCTGGGCCTCGTCATCGCCAAACGAATTGCGGAGAGCCATGAAGGTTCGATATCGGTCGAGAGCACCCTCGGAAAAGGCACTACTTTTACAGTAACGCTCCCAGTTGAAACGTCAACAAAGTTAGCCGCCCGACCGCGCAGCTAGCCTGTCCCTTTACTGAATTCAATTCCTGGAGACCCAGCGGACTCCATTTGGTTTGCTTGCAACCTTTGGTTTGCCTGCAACCTGTTGGTTGGTTGCAACCCTACCCCCTTCGCCCGAACTGTCGCTCCAAAGCGGAAACCGAAAGGTGCACCATCGTGGGACGTCCATGCGGACAGGTTCGAGGCGAAGCGCTTTGTTCAAGGTCCAAGATCAGTTGCCTCTGTTCCTCCAATGACAGAATTTGCCCTGCTTTTATGGCAGCCCGTTTGCAGACTCGCGCAGCCAACCGCGCTTCCTTGACTGCCGCAAGCGGGGATTCATCTTCTTCAAAATCTTCGACCACCACCCTCAATGCTCGCTCAGGCGACAAGTTCGATACTGAGGCCGGTAAGGCTCTGACTCGAAATGCGTGTGCGCCAAACGGTTCGATCGAGAATCCCAACGACTCGAGCACCTTCAGATTGCTCTCCACCACTTCGGCCTCGGCCTGCGTTAGCTCTACGGTCTCTGCCTCGAGCAGCCCCTGAGATTCTGGAAGCTCGGCCTCGACCTGTGCCATGAGCTTGTCAAAAAGCACCCGCTCATGTGCTGCATGCTGGTCTATGAGATAAACACCGTCCGGACCTTCTGCAACCAGATAGGTGGCTCCAACCTGACCAACCGACCTCAAGATCGGGACGGTCATCGTTTTTTGGGCAGGAGCTTCGATGCTCCTTTCTACGCGCTCCGGGCTACCGATGGTCTGCGGGGACCGTTCTCCCGACCAAATCGAGTCCATCGACATCGGTTGAACGGGTGCTTGCCCGAGCAGCGTTGCGCGAACAGCCCGCTGGACAATCGAAAAGACCAGCCCCGGATCTTCAAAGCGGACTTCTGATTTCGCAGGATGTACGTTGACATCGACCACTTCAGGCGGTGCCTCAACAAATATCAAGGCTATCGGGAAACGTCCGACCATCAGAAACGTATGATATGCCTGCGTGACCGCCGATCCCAAGCTAACGTCTTGAATCCACCGCCCGTTGACGAACAAAGTAATCTCGCGTCGGTTGGAGCGACTAATAAACGGCGCTCCTGCAAAACCCGAGACAATGATTCCTTCGCTGGATGCCTTGGCGACAGGGATCATTTGCTGAGCGATATCCAGGCCATAGATCTCCGCCAATACCTCCAATGAATCTCCATTCCCTGTAGTTTGGAGTTTGGTCCGACCCTCGCTAACCAGTTCGAACCGGCGGTTGGGATATGCCATGGCATAGCGGGTCACGAGCCGAGAAATCCAGTTCCTTTCCGTGGTGTCCGTCTTTAAAAAGCGTCGCCTGGCAGGCACATTGAAAAATAGATCCTTCACTTGAACGACTGTGCCCTGAGGAATCCCGACCTTTTCCGCATCCCCGAGCAGGCCCGCATCAACGGACAAACGTGTGCCCACTTCTTCGCCTTCGGCGCGCGTGGACAGTACCATTCGGGAGACCGCGCCAACGGAAGCCAGCGCTTCCCCGCGAAAGCCAAGAGTGCTGATCGATCGCAGGTCGGCGAGCGTTTCCACCTTTGAGGTTGAATAACGCTTGACCGCCAGCTCGACCTGTGACTGAGGAATTCCAGAGCCGTTGTCGGCAACTTCGATTAGGGATTTTCCGCCATCGTTGATCTGTACCTGCAGCCTGGTTGCACCAGCATCCAGCGAGTTTTCGATCAATTCCTTTACGATCGATGAAGGACGTTCGACGACTTCGCCAGCCGCAATGGCAGATGAAACTTCGTCGGATAGGGCGTGAATTGGCAT
>CBDTZL010000033.1:0-17039 GCA_965364895.1 uncultured bacterium | reverse complement strand
TCTGACAGGCTGGGAAAGGAGTCGTATCCCATGAGCTGGAGTGCATCACTAACTACATCACAAATTCAGGCGATTTTCGAGGAAGAGGTCAAATCAGCCGGCGGCAAGGTCACCGATTCATTCGATGACGGCACGCTCTTGTTCTCGCGCGCCGTGCTTCCAACAAACAAGAAATTGGCTCGCAGAGATCGGGTGGACAAAGGGGTAGCGATAAAAGCGGCCTGGGAGGACATCTGGGTCCACCCGTACGTATTTCGGCGGGTGTGCATCAACGGAGCGATCGTAGCTCAGGCCGTGGCGACAAAGCATGTGATGAATACGGAGCATGTGAGTCCGGTCGAGATGGAAATTGACCTGCGGGAGTCGGTGCGCATGTGCATCCAGGAGCAAGACTTCGCAGGCTACGCCGATAAAATGAAGCGCGCCCGAAGTTTGTTTTTCGACCCTCGCCAAACGCTCATGCCGTTTCTATCCCAGTTGCCCGCCGATCAAGCAAGCGAGATTTTGGAGGAGACGCACCGGCGCTTTGCAAAAGACGCGGATGAATCGCGGTATGGATTAATAAACGCAGTTACTTCGCTAGCCCGGGACACACGCAACCCCGAATTGCGCTGGTCCCTGGAAACGATTGGTGGGGCGCTAATCGTTACATCTACTCCGACTCCTTCTGGCGCAGGTGCCGGCGAACTGGAAGTCGTACGCTAAGCAGCCCGGACTCTGACACTCCACCCACATACTAGCGACGAGCATTTGAATTCAGCTGCTCAACCCTGATCTTTGGTTTTGCGCGTCATATTGACGTGCAGGAGGAAACATATGGATTTCACTGAGGTCGTGACAAAACGTCGCATGGTTCGCAACTTTAGTGACGAACCGATTTCAAATGATAAGTTGGATCGGATCCTTAATCTTGCGCGCAGGGGACCGAGTGCTGGTTTTTCACAGGGACAGGATTTCATTGTCGTTAACGATAAGGCCAAGAAGCTCGAGATTGCAGCGCTTTGTGGAGAAAAATCCTACGTCGAAAGTGGATTTCACCCGTTTATTTCTGGCGCTCCAGTTCTGATCGTTCCTTGTACAAATGAAGCCGCTTACCATCGTCGATACCAAGAGCCTGACAAGCTCCGCCAGGATGGGACTGAGATCGATTGGCCGGTGCCTTACTGGTTCATGGACATTGGAGCAGCAGCGATGGTGATCTTGCTGGCCGCTGTCGACGAGGGACTTGCGGCTGGCTTCGCGGGTGTGTGGAACCTCGATGAGCTGCGAGATCTTTTGGGAATTCCAGATGAGGTGACTCCCATGGGAGTCATCCCGATCGGGCATCCGGCTCCAGACAAGCGCTCGCCGTCCTTGAAGCGTGGCCGGCGGCCTTTGCGCGAAGTCATTCATCACGGTGCTTGGGGAACGGCCGGAAGTGACTGAGATCTTGCACCCGGTAATCGTTGTTCTAACTTTCGTTTCAGCGACGATTGCCATCCTCAGCAAATATCTCGGCTGGCGTCCGAACATCTTCTACATCAGCAAGCCGCTCACGACGACGCTAATTCTTGTGCCGGTCTTGCTTTTGGTGGCCGATTCGGAGAACGCTTACGTTCCTCTCATCGCAGGCGGTCTGGCGTTCGCGCTCCTTGGCGACATTCTGCTGATGCTGCCGGAAAGCCGATTTGTGCTGGGAATCGGAAGCTTCGCAGCCACGCATGCGCTCTACCTGGCAGCCTTCATATCGGCAGCCGGGCTTGCGCTTGTTAATCCCTCCACTATTCCGCTACTTCTCTTTACCGTCATCATGACCCGATTTCTTTGGCCTGGGCTGCGAAGATCACTTCAAATCCCGGTGCTTGCATACGTCGTACTCATCACGATTATGACCATACAGGCGATTGGCGCGGCGGTTCAGTCGGAGGGTATCGGCCTGGCAATCGCAGCGGCAGGGGCGATCCTCTTTCTCGCTTCGGACTCGATGTTGGCCATCGATCGCTTTCGAGTACCATTCCGTTCAGCTCAAGCTCTGGTGTTATCCACATACTGGCTGGGACAATGGCTGATCGCACTATCGACACGGCAAGGCGCATAGGTGATCTAGCGGAGCGGAGTGGGGAAGATAGGACCCGCGGATTGAGGCGGATCTCCACCTTCCTCATCACGTTGCTCGTCTCCGTACTCGTCGCTTGCACAACCCCCGAAACTTCCCAACCTGTGCCGACGGACACTCTAGTTCCGACGCTAGCTCCCGATCCGACCACGCCCGTCGCGGCGATAGAGGATGGTGACGCTATCTTGGCGCAGCCAGCCGTTCCTATCCCGCTTGACTCCCTGCCCGATACCCCTCGCATCAGCCCAGAAAATGCATGGTCCCTTCAACGCGTGGGCCAAGTGCCTGGGAAGATTTATTTTTCGCCGAACATGAAGCATCTGCAATGGATCACAGAAGACGACATCAAGATACTCGACATCGATGAGCGCTCTCCAGCCCTATCTTTGCCGACCGAAACCGTTATCGCGTTTTCCCCCGATGGTCGGCGCCTCGCCTGGGCGGATGAAGGCGGGA
Organism: uncultured bacterium; assembly: GCA_965364895.1. Taxonomy (GTDB): domain Bacteria; phylum Chloroflexota; class Anaerolineae; order Anaerolineales; family E44-bin32; genus JADFRG01. The sequence continues at coordinate 14,488 of CBDTZL010000033.1, read as the reverse complement.
GGGTCAGAGTGCGAGATCTAACTAGCGGAGCGGAGGACCAACAGCTCGAGCTATTCTCCCCAGACTGCTGTCTAGCGCTCACCTTCTCGCCAGATGGCCGGATGCTGCTTGTGGCAGATCGAGATCCCGATTCCGACTTGGGATCCGACGTGGTGCAAAGACTTCTGGATCTGCAGGAGCAGCGGGAGCTCTTCTCATGGAGCTCTCAAGACTGGGCAGAGTTCTCCCCGGACGGGAGCATGCTTGGACTGCAATCTTCTAGGGAAATCGGCGTGACGCTCTGGGACGTTGAGCGCCGCGAGAAATTGGAGACCATCACCGGGTTCTCAACGGCGGCCCCTGTGTATGCCGTGCGCTTCTCCCCCGATTGGCGTTCGCTTGCGTTCTGGGCCCGAGCTGGAGGAGAGCTCTATGACCTCTCCACCGGACAGAAGAAGTTTGAGTTCATCGGCGAACCCATGGCGTTTACACTCGACGGTCGCATTTTGGCCACCTCGGAAACCGGCTGGATGGACAGCGAATGCACAAGGAACGTCTGTCTTTATGACGTTGAAACTGGGGCCGTACGCAGCATTCTTCCCCACGGAGACATCGTATGGAGCTTGGAGATCTCGCCCGACGGAGGTCTTCTCGCAACATGGGACCGCAGCCGGATCCGACTCTGGGATGTCTCCCGAGGGATCATGATCGCGAATCTCCACGTTGATTCGGGAAACGTCGGAAAAGTGGGATTTTCGCCAGATGGACGCTACTTGTTGGCCTATACGCAAGGTGGCAAATCCGACGGTGATGTGGTCGAGCTTTGGGCGGTGGACTCAACCGCCTCCGTCACCCGTATTGAGTTCGAACCGGGGGCGACTACATGGTCCACTGAGACACCGACTACAGGAGGAGAAACTCAACGCTTCGTGCTTTACGCACTGGCGGGACAGACAATGCAGGTGTTTGTCAGCGGTAAGGGGACGAATCTCACCATCCGGGGAGAAGATGGTTCGATGCTGATGACCAGCTACCTATCACAGGATTTCTGGCGCGGAACGCTGCCGCTCAGCCAGGACTATTTCATCGAGCTAGATACTCTCGATCTCGGTGGGATCGACGATTCGGCCTCGGTGTCGATCGCGATCGCTCCGGCCGGCCAAGAAACCCAATTTATTGCATACGCCGATCCAGAAGGCTATTTCGAACTTGAGTACTCTGACTATTTCGCTATCAATATGCGGCCTGGACTAATTCCGAACCTGAAAGGCGAGGAACTGCTAAGGCTTGCGTTTGTTGGAACGGAATATTTCGAAGGTACCAATCTGCAAGGCGCATTTGTGGCTACTGCACGGTCCGACGATCCGGGGATTGTCTCTGACTGTATCGGCCCGATGGGTTTATATGAACACGCTGAAGGCGAAGAGACCATCAATGGCCATGACTACTCCAAGTGGAGCGCATCCGACGGCGGAATGGGCCAGTTCTACAGCCAAATCGCTTACCGCACTGCCGATGCAGGTATATGTTACGAAGTCATCTTTTATGAACATGTGTTGTCGATTGCCCACTTTGCTCCGGAACTCGTGCTCGAGGAGTACGACAGGGCGAGCTTGATCGAGAAGATGCGAGAAGTTCTCCACAGTCTCAATTTCTTGAGATGAGCGGTTGATTGCCCGCGAAAAGTTCACTAGTCAAAGTAATCTAAAGCTCGATGACCGAGTACGCATCCATATCGTGGCTATGCTTGTGCTGATTCTGGTGGGGATGGCCAGGCTGTTCCTGCATGTACGCACCAATCTAATTACGGATGGCGTATTCATCACCGAGCCATTTCTCCGTGGAACTCCCTCCATGGCGCCCGTGCTGTTCGCCAATATGGGAGCGCTGGGCCTGATCGTCTTGCTTGATCCCGGCTCCACTCCCGTCGAACTCGCATGATCACACCAACCACTTGATTAAGTGGTCCGCTCATGATGAAATGCCAGCAGGATGGCAAACTATGGCCCGTTCCGCCGGCTTCTGTTTCGGCTGGAGCCTGAAACCGCTCACCGACTGACACTGCAGTTGCTCGCATATGCGGGCGCAATTCCAGCACTTAGATCCGGCCTGCGCCGGATCTTTTCATTTGAGGATCCGGGGCTCAAAGTACAGGCATTTGGATTGGAGTTTGCCAATCCGGTGGGACTGGCAGCGGGGTACGACAAGGACGGCCAGGCGATGCTTGGACTGGCGTGCCTTGGTTTTGGCCATCTGGAATTGGGAACTGTGACCCTGGAACCCCAACAAGGAAATCATCAACCCCGCGTCTTTCGGCTGGTGGAAGATCAGGCCCTGATCAATCGGATGGGTTTCCCAAATCAAGGAGTCGCTCGGCTGCTGAAAAGGCTTCAATCCCGTCCATCCGACATCGCATTGGGCATCAATATCGGGAAATCAGCCGAGACTCCGATAGAAGAAGCGAATCGAGACTACACGCAGCTGATGGAGCTCGCATATGGGTCCGCCGATTATCTGGCGGTGAACGTTTCCTCGCCCAATACGATTGGACTGCGAGAGCTGCAGGCTCGTCGCTATCTTGAGGGGCTGTTGGGTGATCTGTCAGAGACACGTGCACGTTTGAGTGCCGAGTCTGGGGATCGCCGGCCGGTATTGGTGAAGCTGGCTCCAGACCTGGCCGATTCCGAACTCGAAGAGGCAATCGAGATTATTTATGATGCGGGAATGGATGGAGTCATCGTTACCAACACCACGACCGCGCGAACCGGGCTGCGTGATCGATCTCGAGGCCAATCCGGCGGCTTGAGCGGCTTACCCCTATTCCGCCGCTCAACAGAAATGATCCGCAAAGCGCATTCAGTGAGCGATGGGCGTCTCCCAATAATCGGGGTTGGCGGCGTGTTCGGGCCGCAGGAAGCCAAAGAGAAGCTCAACGCGGGGGCTGATCTGATCCAGGTGTTCACAGGGCTCATTTATCGGGGGCCGGGCCTAATTCGGGAAATTCTGGCCGCACTCAGGTAGGATTTGCAGATGGACAGACGGCGCGCAACCAGATCCATCGTTGCCCTCTTGCTTTTTTACGTATTCAATCTGGCCATCCAATTCCTGACATCGCCAGATCCGGCGGAGGTCGTTCAGCCGCAGTCCGTCGGATGGTACAGCCTCTACTTCACAAACCCAGAGGGAGCATCCGCCTCAACTCTGCGGGGAGGTCCTGATGCGATGCTCGCAGCTGCGATGGACGGCGCCACCCAATCCATCGACGTGGCTACCCAGGAGATCGACCTGTGGAGTATTCGAGATGCTTTGATCCGCGCCCACGAGCGTGGCATTCAGGTGCGGGTAGTCACCGAGACCGACTATGCATCAAATCCCGAGATGGAGGCGCTGGTGCTTGCAGGCATCCGGGTGCGGGGCGATGAACGCCAGCCGCTGATGCACAATAAATTTGTGGTGATCGACGAGAGCGAAGTATGGACCGGATCGATGAATTTGACCGTCAACGGCGCCTATCGCAACAACAATAACTTGTTACGCATCCAATCGGCTCAGATCGCCGACCAATACACGGAGGAATTCGAGGAAATGCTGCTCGAAGACCGTTTCGGACAGCTCTCTTGGCCTGATGTTCAGCGGCCTCCGGTCGATGTAGAAGGAACCCAGATAGAAGTCTTGTTTTCGCCAGATATGCGCACGGGGGACCACATCGTGGCCCTGCTGCAAAGTGCGGAGGAAAGCATTCACGTCATGGCCTTCAACCTGACCCTGGATTCGATCGCGGACACGATTCTCCGCCGAGCTGACGAGGGGATTGAGGTGCAAGGCCTGTTCGATGCAGATCAGTCTCAAAACCAGGGCAGCGATGTCACGCGTTTTGGCGAATCTGGCATTGATGTCACGCTGGACGGCAACCCGCGCAAGATGCATCACAAGGTGATCATCATCGATGAAAGCATCGTGATCACCGGATCCTATAACTTCAGCCGCAACGCCGAAGATAAGAACGACGAAAATGTGCTGATCATCTACAGCCCCAGGCTGGCCAAAGAGTACCTGATAGAATTCTCGCGCCTCCGCGAAATTGGATCCAAATAGGAGTACATGTGAGCCCAAAGGAAGACTTCTACATCGGTCGAAGCTACGATTTAAAAAGCGGTGAGACCCAGGATACGAAGACCCTTTACGACCCCGACGACCTGACGACCCACGGTGTAGTGGTGGGCATGACCGGTTCGGGAAAAACTGGGCTGTGCGTCGACATTTTGGAGGAAGCCGCGCTGGCAGGCATCCCAGCGCTGCTGGTCGACCCCAAAGGGGATATCACCAATCTACTGCTGCACTTCCCTAAACTTGCGCCGGAAGACTTCCAGCCCTGGATTGACCCCGATGAAGCCAGGCGGCAGGACAAGCCCGTCGAAACGGTGGCAGAGGAGACCGCAAATCTGTGGCGAAATGGGCTGAAGAAGTGGGAGATTTCATCGGACAGGATCCAGAAGGTAGCAGAGTCGGTGCAATACGCGATCTACTCGCCGGGCTCGACCGCCGGAATCCCGATCAGCATCCTCGCTTCTCTGGCGGCGCCCGATCTAGAGTGGGCTAAAAACGAAGAAATTCTCCGGGAGAAGATCTCGAGCACGGTAACTGCCCTGCTCGGCCTCATCGGCGCTGATGCCGATCCGCTCCAATCGAAGGAGCACATCCTTCTGTCCAATATCTTTGAGGCCGTATGGAGCAAAGGCCAGGATTTAGATCTTGTAGGGTTGATCGAGCAAACGCTCGACCCCCCGTTTTCCAAGCTTGGCGCATTCGAATTGGAGCAGTTTTACCCAAAGGATGAGCGCTCAGAGTTGGCGACAGATCTCAACAGCCTCATCGCCTCCCCCTCTTTCCAGGTTTGGACCCAGGGCCAGCCGCTCGATATTCATGAGCTATTGTGGACCACCGAAGGCCGCCCAAAACACAGCGTCCTGTATTTGGCCCATCTGTCCGATGAGGAGCGGATGTTCTTCGTGACACTGCTGCTGACGGCAGTTGAGGCCTATATACGAACGCAATCGGGGTCGTCGTCGCTCAAAACGATCCTGTACTTTGACGAGCTGTTCGGATATATGCCGCCGGTGGCCAATCCGCCTTCTAAAGAGCCGCTGCTCAGGCTGCTCAAGCAAGCGCGCGCCTTTGGTCTGGGGCTGCTGCTCGTGACTCAGAATCCGGTGGACCTCGATTACAAAGGACTGGGAAACGCGGGCACTTGGTTTATCGGTAAGCTGCAGGCGGAGCGAGATAAGAGCCGCTTGCTGGACGGTCTGGAAGGCGCCCGGGAGGGGCTGGAACGAGGCGAGCTGGACCGAACCGTGTCTGCGATCGACAAGCGAACCTTCTTATTGCACAACGTTCACGCCGATGGTCAGGAGATTTTCAAAACGCGCTGGGCCATGGCCTATTTGCGCGGCCCGATCACGCGCGCGCGATTAGGTGAACTAAACCAACTTGTCGGCACCGATCAGCCGACAGTCGAGGCAGAGGCGCAAGAGTCGGTAAAAACCGCGGCGGTCGGTACACGACCTACCGTTCCGAATTCGGTTGAGGAGTATTTTCTTCCAAACAATCAAACCGTGTCTGAAGCCACTAAGGCGGCCGGCGATGGCGAATACGCCACAAAAGGGATGATCTATCGTCCGGTACTGCTAGCTCAGGCAGGCGCTAGAATCCTGGACCGTAAGCTCGACCTGGATCACGAATTGATAATCTCGGCGATGGTTGCTGACGCCGACCGAGTGCGGTGGAAAGACCACCTCCGTGAACCCGTCCCGACTGATATGATCGATCGGGAACCCATTTCGGAGGCTGAGTTTGCAGATTTAGACGCTGGGATGGTGGACGCCAAGATTATGAAACAGTTAGAAAGTGACTTTGCGGACTTCGTTTACCACGAGGCAGAGCTAACGCTGTTCTGGAATCCCGAGCTCAAATTGGCCTCGCAGCCAGGCGTATCGAAAGAGGAGTTTGCGCCGGAAGTCGCTCGCGCGGCTCAGGAATCGCGAGACGAAGAGGCCAAGGAACTCCGTCGCAAATATGAAAAGAAAATCGATGCATTGAAGGCCAAGCTCTCAAGAGAAGAGCGAGAATTGGCCGAAGACCAGGCAGAGCACTCCGCCCGGAAGATGGAAGAAATGGCAACCCATGCCGAGAACGTGCTCTCTTTATTTGGTGGATCGCGCAGCCGAAGACGGGTCTCGGGCTCGCTCACCAAGCGGCGTATGAGCGCCAAAGCCAAGGCTGACGTCGAAGAATCTATTCAAGCGATTGCCGATTTTCAAAGGCAGCTTGAGGACCTCGAAGACGAGTTGGCGGAGGAGCTTGACGAGCTCGACGACCAATGGATAGAGTCTGCCTCAGAGATCGATGAGCTTGTGAAAACCCCCAAGAAGAAGGATATCTACATCGATCTATTCGGGGTGGCCTGGTTTCCGCACTGGCAGGTCGAGCAGGGGGGCGAAATTAAGGAACTACCGGGCTTTATGGGGTAGTGGCGCCGCGCAAATGGTCGCTGGGCGTCGCACATATTGAGAGTTTGCGCCTCCCGCAATATTCGGCACGATCCACACCTGCCTACCTTTCTCTAGCTGTGTATCCGCCTCGCCGGGCCAGCGCCCGTCGTCTTGCTCTACAAAGACATTCACATAGCGCCGCAACGAGCCATCCGGCTCCATCAGCCGGTCATGAATTCCCGGATAGCGCTCATTGAGCTCGATCGCTAAGTCGGCGATCGTGCCTGCTTCGACTTGCTCGATGCGCTGCGTATGGTAGAGGGCTTGAAGCGCGCTGGGGATGTGAACTTGAACGCTCAGCTCACCCTGCCGATAGAGATGGAATAGATCGGCGGCAGGAAGTCTGCAAGCAGCTCCCATTGGTCGCCCTCATCGGGGCTGAAAAATATTTGGCCGGTCTGGGTACCGACGTACACTCCGCTGGTCTCGCAATCATCGACGGCCATCCCCTCTCTCAGAATCGTCAGATACGCACCATCCGGCAACCCATTTGTTAGCGCCTCCCAGTTGGTGCCCTTATCGCGGCTGCGCCATACGGTCATTTTCCCTTCAGGCACCACCCGATTTTCCGATCCTACGAGTGGAATCACATAGATCGTGTCGGGGTCATGCGCATTGATAGCAAACGGGAATCCAAATTCGGATGGCAGTCCCTCCGTGATCTCCATCCAAGTGTCTCCACGATCTTCGCTGCGGTAGACGCCACAATGGTTTTGCTGATAGAGCACATCCGGGTTGGCCGGGTGGATCGCGAACTTATGCACGCACTGCCCGAATTCCGGGTATTTCTCCTCCAGGAAATCAGCTCGCACACCTACGTTTTTTGCGGCCCAGGTCTTGCCGCCATCATCGGATCGATAGACACCCGCCGCCGATATGCCGACATAAATACGGTTGGAATCTTCCGGATCTACCTGGATTGTGTGCAGGATCAAGCCACCGCCCCCCGGATTCCAATCTTCACTCTGAGCGTGGTCGTTTAAACTGGATACGGGAGCCCAGGTCGCTCCGTAGTCTTCAGTCGTGAACAAGCCCGCTCGTTCGACTCCTGCGTAGAGATGGCCAGGTGAATCGCCTGGTTTGATGGCCAGATGCCAGGCCTTGCGCACGCGGCGCTCGCCGTCGCCCTCATAGTCCAGCTTCTCGCTGCGCTGTTCCCAATTCTCGCCGAAATCCGAACTGCGCTGCACCACCGCGCCGAAGACATCGCTGTTTGTGGCGGCATAGATTGAATTGTCGCGTGGGTCGTGCATCATGTGATGAATCATCCAACCCTCGTGGCTTATATTGCGCTGCCACTCCTTCCGATCCGGATCGCTCCAGTATAGAAAGCTCCCCTTTCGGGTACCTACCATTAACAAAACATCGCCTTTTTCTGGAGACCCATTGGCCATCGGCTTATCTCCTTTGGTTCTAGACAGGGAACGGTTTCTACATCATACCGGAAGCATGGCTCCGATCGGCACGCGAATCCACTCGCGAGCGCAGAGGGATTGGACCCAGGTTTCAGCTCGATTAATGCTTGATTCAGCGGCTAAACACCGCACGAGATCCCGCGTAGATTCTGAATCTATCTGGAATTGGTAGCTAGGTAGGATTTTGGTCGAGCGGCCAGCTGGGGAGGACGTCCATGTCCAGCGCATCGCGCTGGCCGGCTCCGAATCGCCGGTGGCCGACGGCGGCGGTCATAGCGGCATTATCGGTGCAAAGCTCAATCGGGGGAGTTCGCACAGGCAATTTTGATTTGTCCTCGAATGCCTGACGAAGCGAGGTGTTGGCTGAAACACCGCCCGCCACCAGCACTTCCTTGGCGTTATGGTCTTTCGCTGCCTCAAGAGTCTTAACGACCAGCACATCGACAACAGCCGCTTGAAAGGCAGCGGAAATATCTGCAATGGGTAGACCGGGTCGCGGAACTTCGACTCCCGCCTTCAAATCCGGTTGACGCTCTCGAACCTCCCGCAGCACAGCCGTCTTCAATCCGCTGAACGAGAAATCCCAGGTCCCTTCCAGCCAGGCGCGTGGAAATTTGAAAGCCTCCGGGTCCCCCTTCTCAGCAGCTTCCTGAACCGCAGGCCCACCTGGATATGCCAGTCCCAGCAACCGAGCCACCTTATCGAACGCTTCGCCTGCCGCATCGTCTAGAGTCCCGCCCAAGCGCTTGTATTTGAGATGGTCTTCCATTAGCACTAACTCGGTGTGACCGCCGGAAACGATGAGCGCGAGCAGCGGAAAATTGGGTTCGGGTTCGTCTTCGACCAGCCAGATGGAGTAAAGGTGGGCTTCCAAATGGTTGATGCCCAGGATCGGAAGATTGGCAGCCAACGCCAATCCCTTGGCCATGTTCATGCCCACCACCAAAGAGCCTGCCAGGCCTGGACCGCGCGTCACGGCAATCGCATCGATGGCTTCCAGCCCCGCATGGGCCGCATCAAGCGCTTCCGACACGACGGAGTAAATCGCTTCCACGTGAAGGCGCGAGGCAACCTCCGGATAGACACCGCCATAAACGGCGTGATCGGCGGCCTGGGAAGCGATCACATTGGAACGGATGGACCGCCCGTTCTCGACCACTGAAGCCGCGGTCTCGTCGCAGGAGGTTTCGATTCCTAGAATGCGTGTTTCATTCGTCGCCATAAATTAATCCCGTAATTGTTTACCTGGAACTAAGCCCCTGGAATCTTAAGTACCAGGTCCATCGGGTACTCAGCCAGGATTTCGAATTCACCGTTCGGGTTAGCCCATACCGTATCTTCAAGTCTTATCCCTGCGCCGCGCTCCGGATAGTAGAGCCCGGGCTCGAAAGTGAACACCATGTTGGGCTGCAGCGTGTCTTGATTGCTCTCAACATGACTGAAGCCTGGCGACTCGTGAACCGCCAGACCCAACCCGTGGGCCAGCGAGTGCACATAACCTTGCTCGGTGCCAGGATCGCTGCGAACGGTCGCATGCCCTCTGGCCTCAAATTCATCGCAGGTCATGTTCTGAAAATCACGACATGGCGCATCGATCTGAAGCCGCTCAAACACTGAATGATATACCTCTAGCACGTCTTGATAAAGCGCTTCTACCTCGTCGGGAGCCCAACCCAGGCACCAGGTCCGCGTGAAATCATAGAAGTACCCGCCGCCAGCTTCGCTCGGAAAAAGGTCAAATATGATCGTTTTGCCAAGCTCAAGCGGTTGGTCATCCTGGCCCGCGCTATGCGGGACACCCGCATCTCGACCCATTGAAAATATGGCTCCCTCCAGGTCTTCCGCGCCGCGCATGGCCAGCCACATTCTAATTCGCCGTTTGACATCGCCAATCGTAAGGACTTCTCCCTCCTGATTGACGAGCGCTCCATCCTTGGCTTGATGTGAGCTCAGAAAATTGGCTACGTCACCCACTACTTCTGTGGTGGTCTTTCCCATTTGTCGGATGCGTTCTACTTCGTGCTCGTCCTTCGTCGCGCGAGCTCGAGATAGAACGGAGCTATTCTCGGGCTCGCCGATCAACTCTATACCATCTAGAGACTTCTGCAGTTGATCGAACACGCCAAATCCGGAACCGAGTTCGGTCTTACCGTAGAGCCCTAGACGTCCGGAGACATCAAAGTCTTCCAAAATCCTCTTCAATAGCAGAACTTCCGCCTGTACCTGATCTCCCTTCGATTCATCAATGAGTTCTGTAGGCCGGTAGTCCTCAATCGACTTGGTTTCCAGGCCGGTACTCGCGGCTTCGTCGCGCTCCATCGAGCGATGGAGAAGCAGTGGTGGTTCGCCTGCCTTTTTCAATAAATATCCGGAGGTCACGTGTACCAGACCTGTGAAGTAGGTCTTGTTCGGGTTGTGTGCAGCCGCGCCTGTGATCAAGAGTGCATCCAGATCAGCTTCCCGCATCAACCGATCGATGTCTGATTTCATTAGTGCAACTTATTATCCCGCGGTGTTTCGCTGAGCACAGACCTGATCGGCGGGGATCGGGGTGCCCATCGGCGAGTTAGTCGTCGAGCACCGCTCGAAGCCCTATCAGTAACTGCTCTTCCTGGCTCGGTAACACCGTTCTCGGGTCACAGACCACATGGTCATCTTCAACCCTGGCGATGATGGGTGGATCCACCTGACGGAGCCGATCGGCGAATTCATTTGGATGGCGAGCTTCGAGTGCAAGCAATCTGGTCGGCAATGTTTCTTCCGGCAGGCTGCCGCCGCCCACCGTGGAGCGGCCTGATACCACTTCTCCGGTACCGAGCTGCTGCTTCCACTCTTCAGCGCGGCTCTTCATCTGGTCCTCAGAAGCAGCGATCATCATCCACACTGGAACAGTCTTCGGAGCCTCATCCATCAGGTAATGATTGAGGGTGGCGGATAGTCCCGCCAGGGACATCTTGTCAGGACGCACCGCACGCGCCATGGGATGCTTGCGCAGTTGATCGATCAGCACCTTCTCGCCCACCACGATCCCGGCCTGAGGACCTCCGACCAACTTGTCGCCTGAGAAAGCGATCAGCGGGGCGCCCTCGCGGACCGATTCTTGCACCATTGGTTCGTGGCCCAGGCCGTACTCTGCGGTATCCAGTAAGGCACCGGAGCCCAGGTCGTCCAGCACTGGCAGGTCGTGCTGGCGGCCTACATCGATCAACTCGGTAAGGCTCGGTTCGGTGGTGAAGCCGACGAGCTTAAAGTTGGAATGGTGAGCACGAAGTATCAGAGCGGTATTGTCTGTAACTGCACCCTCGAAATCATTGAGGTGGGTGCGATTGGTCGTTCCGACCTCCCGCAATATCGCCCCCGATTGTTCCATGATCTGAGGGATCCGGAAGCCGCCCCCGATCTCGATCAATTGCGTGCGGGAGACGATTACTTCCATCTCGTGGGCCAAAACGGTGAGAACCAGCAGCACAGCCGCGGCGTTGTTGTTTACCACCAGCGCAGATTCTGCGCCCGTCAATCGAACCAAGACCCGCTCGATATGGACATCGCGGCTGCCGCGCGCCCCTCGCTCGAGATCGTATTCCAGTGAGCTGTAGTCGGAGGCCACCTCTGAAATGGCGCGTTGAGCGGCGACGCTCAGCGGCGAGCGGCCCAGGTTGGTATGAATGATGACGCCTGTTGCATTGATTACCGGAATTAATGAAGGAAGCAGCCAGCTTTGCAGCGTGGCTCGTGTTCCTGAGATCAAGTCTGATTCTTTTGGAGCTGCCTCACCTTGTTGGATTGCGATCCGAGCGGATTCCAGGCTCACGCGAAGAGCTTGGACTGTGAGGGGTCGCCCGTACGACGCGATGAGATCACTTGCATCGTCTGCGCTTATCAGGCGGTCGACCGATGGTAAATCGCGCAGTGTCAACGGTCAGGTCTCCACACGTTCCGCTCAACCAACCCGAGAAACCACTCCAGCAAGATGAAGCCGACTCCCAACAGCAAACTCAATGAAAGGGTAAGCGAGCGATTGACTTGCAGCCACACCAATAAAGAAACGTACAAGGCTACCCATAGTGCTTGTCGGAGCAGTATTGAGGTGGGCGCAGCGCCAAAGCGCTTATGCAGCACCCACACAAAGGGGAGCGCGGTTCCTGTTACCGCGATTATGAGTAGGAAGAAAAATAGCCAGCGAGGCCCCACGGTGGGCAGCGTCGTGGCCAGGAGCAGATACAGTCCGGTCCAGCCGATCGCGATCAAGAGCAACGCGGTCGCAAAAAGGCCGCGGGACTGAGAACCAGACATGGGCAGGGATTATAGCGCAGCGCATGAAATCGAGCGTGATATACTCGCCGCCGCGCGCCCATTCGAACCCAAACCCATGTTGAAATCGAGATTAATTAGCTGATGAAACGTCCTCCAAAGTGGGCTGTATGGGGACTGGGCGGGGCATTTGTCCTGCTGGCGGTGCTGTCCGCGGCGCTAGTCTTTGACACCGTGCGTGGGGTCGCATCCACTTGGTCTGGCGTCGGACTGCCCTCGATTTTCAGTTCTCAAGAAGATGAGACTGAGCAGGTGGGAGAAGGCACTTCGGTGCCTTTAGCAGCTCCCGAATTGATTGACAACACTCCTGCCTGGAACGGGGTCGACCGGATCAACATCCTGCTGCTAGGTCTGGATTTCCGAGACTGGGAGTCGGGAGATGGCCCGCCGCGCACCGACACGATGATGCTGGTCACCATCGACCCAATCGCCGAAACGGCCGGGATGCTCTCTATCCCGCGTGATCTATGGGTCGAGATCCCGGGATTCGAGCACAATCGCATCAACACCGCATATTTCCTGGGCGAAGCAAATCGTTTGCCAGGCGGCGGACCGGCTCTGGCGATGGCAACCGTGGAGAACTTGATAGGGGTCGAGGTCAATTACTATGCGCTGCTCGAATTCCAAACCTTCGAGCGGATGATTGACGAGCTCGGCGGCGTCGATGTGCTCGTGCCGGAGGAGATGAAGATCTCGCCGATCGGAGAACAAAGCTTCTGGCTGGAAGCCAAAGCCTATCATCTCGATGGGGCCGAAACGCTGGCCTATGCTCGGGCGCGCAAAACTGCAGGGGGCGATTTCGATCGTGCTCAGCGACAGCAGCAAGTGATCATGGCGGTTAGAGACACGATTTTCGAGCTTGATTCGGTACCAACCCTCCTGGCTAAGGCGCCGATTCTCTATTCGGAACTTGCCGGCGGGATACACACGAACCTTGGTTTCGATGAAATGGTGAGCCTCGGGTTGCTGGCAATGAAGGTGTCTCCAAGCGAGGTTGAACGGGGGGTCATCGCGCCCCCCGACATGGTGTTATTGGAAACGCACTTTGACGGGGCTCAGGTGCTCAAGCCCATCCCGGACAAGATTCGCGCCATGCGTGATGAGATCTTCACCGGCACCGGGGCGATCGCGCCGACGGTGCAAGATCCACAAGCAACCGGTGCTGCGCAGGTCGAGAACGCTCGTCTTTCAATTCTTAACGGAGCTGGTATTGAAGGACTCGCAACGGACACGGCGGAGTTCCTAACCAGCCAGGGGCTGAATATTGTAGAGATCTCCAATGCCGACCGTCATGATTACGACAAATCGCGCCTGATCGTGCACAGCCAGAATTATCCATACACGATTCGATACCTAACAGAAATGCTCGGCCTGACAGATGGTCAGGTCCTGCGCCCGGTTTATCCTTTGCCCGATATTGATGTAGCTGTTGTGCTTGGATGGGACTGGGCTAACGGCGATCGGCCGTAGCGAATAAGGGATTCAGGAACCGGTGGAAGATAATTTCAAGCGCCGGATCCAAAGCAAAGACCCTGCGTTAGCAGGGTCTTTTTTGTTGTAAGAAACGCTTGGTTGGTGCCCTACTCTTGATGCTAAGCCGCCTTCATTTCCTCCACCGAATCCCCTTGTACGACAAAGCCTAAGGTGACGAAGCCTGCCGCAACTAAAAGGAAGATGGTTGCCAGGATTGGGCCACTCAAATCATCGCTTCCTGTTATCAGGCTCATGATTGGTACGAGCAAAAACAAGCTGCCTGTAATGAGAGGCAACGCGTTCCAGCGCGGCAGGGGTTTTTTCCTGACTGCTGCAATCCCAAACAAGAGCAGCCCTACTAGTACGAGCAAAAATCCGGATAGCCACGTTACCCACCATCCATCTCCCCTGAGTATCAAGCCCAACCCAATCGCCCCCACAAAACCGATGGCGCCGCCTATTGCACCAACCAATAAACTGATGCTTCCGAACCGTCCTACCTGGGTGCCATAGCGGGATCGCATTCCCAGCATACCACTGTGAGCAACGCCATCGATAGCGGGATTAGGACCAGTTGACTGTACTCGACAAATGCGTCCTGTCCGCCCAACGGATCACTGAAAGATGTTTCCTGGCCTCCTAGGGCAAATCCAAGCATAAAGGTCGCTCCTGCCAACATCAGCGCCCAGCCGCTCAAACGTACAAATTTCTCTTTCGTCATTTGTACTACCTCCCTCGATCTCTCTTCTATTGCCGTTTTGA
>CBDTZL010000032.1:0-17115 GCA_965364895.1 uncultured bacterium | reverse complement strand
GCGCAAGCGATTAGCGCTTCTGGCGCTGGTCGGCGCGATCTTTGCCTGCACGCTTCCGGGCACTTCGTCTCCAACACCATTCGCCCCTCCAACGGCGGACGTCACGCTGACGGCGATGTTTTCAGAGACGGAGGAGCGAGTTCCGACACAACCGTCTCCGATAACGCTCGGTCCCGGTTCAAGTCCGACTCCTTCCCCAACTGTCATACTCGGCGGCGCAACGAGCACGCCCGTCCCGGTAGGATCGACCACTCCGATTTCTAAGGACACTCGTCCGAATGGTAGCCCGGTCGAGGCGGCCTTCATGGACTCACCGCCCACTCTGGATGGCGACCTGAGCGACTGGAGTTCACCCACCTTCAATGCAAACCAGATCGTTTTTGGCGCCAGCAATTGGACTGGGGTCAGCGATGCATCTGGCGTTTACTACATCGGATGGACCAATGAAGCTCTGTACGTAGCGATCAAGGTCACAGACGATACCCACGTACAGGTTTCGAGCGGAAGCTTTGTCTACAAAGGCGATGAGGTAGAGCTGCAGCTAGATACCAACTTGGAGGACGACTTCTTCTCGAATGTGCTCTCCAGCGACGACTATCAAATCGGTTTGTCGCCCGGAAATTTCAGCAATCTGGGCCAGGAATCCTGGCGCTGGTATCCGCAATCGACTCGCGGTCCGCTATCGGTGATCACAATCCAGGCGAAATCGAGATCAGATGGCTATGATCTTGAGGCCAAAATCCCGTGGTCGATATTTGGTGTGAGCCCGGTTGATGGCGCGCGATACGGTTTTACGCTCTCGGTATCCGACAACGATCTAAAAGGAGCGCCGGTTCAGCAATCAATGGTTTCCAGCGTCAGCTCTCGGACGCTTTCGAATCCAACTACCTGGGGTACGCTGATTCTCGGGCAATAAGCGGCGCAAGTCCTGAAGTCTACGAAACCAAAAAAAAGGGGCTGTCCTGGTGGACAGCCCCTTACTCATTCAGCCGAAGGTCAGTCAATTGGTTTGGGAACGGTGGGTTCCAGGATCGTCTGACGAACGAAGGAGTGTATGGGGCTGCTTCTTCGCTTCACCATCATTACCGTAACGTTCGCGTCGCGCGCCACGCGTTCGGCAAGCGTGCCAACCATGAAATTCCGGAAGACGGGTTCATCTGAGGCGCCGATCACGATCAGATCGTAGCCTTCGGCCGCATCCAAAATCGCGATCGCCCGATCATCACCCTGCACCATTTTGGCCTCAATGTGATCGTACTCCACACCTTCCTGGCTGGCGTCTAAGGCGCGCTGACCCACAACTTCTGCACGGTGGTTGGATCCTAACGGCAGCACATGCAAGATCGTCAGGCTCACGTCTTCCTGACTCTCTGCATTTGCCATGCTCGCGGCCAGCTTCACGGCCATTCTGCTGTTCAGTCCCCCAGTAACCGGCACCAAGATCTTCTTCAGTGGCCTCCAAGGCCGGTATCTGACAACGACCACATCCGTTGGGGGATTATCAACGATGGGATCGATGACGGAACCGAACACGCTCCCGGAGGAATTCGTATATCCGGGCCAGCCAAGCACCATCAGGTCTGAGGCATTTTCGCCGGCTGTCAGCCTTACCGCCTCCGCCACCTTTCTGCCGAGCCGGATGATCGTGTGGACTGGGACATCACGCTCCTTAGCCCACGAAATCGCTTCATCCAACAATGGACGGGATTCTTTGAGGAATATGCGCCCGTCGGTCAGTGAGAGCTGTTGCGGCACCTGCACAACGTGCAGGGCTAGCACTTCTCCGCCCTGATCGGAGGCAATGATGGCGCCGATCCGCCCCAGGATCTCTGCCTGCATCGACGAGCCGATCGGAATCAGCACGGAGTAGTCGTTACTAACCAGTACTTCCTCATGGAGGATCTCCTTAGGTTTTTCCATGGCTTCAATGCGAGAGAAATAGGCGAAATAGGCCAGGGCTCCAATGACGGTCCAGCCGATCACGAAATACCACGCCACAGAGCTGAATCCGAACAAACTGAGCGCTAGCAGCGCGTTCGTCACAATTGCCACGAGCGGGAGAAACGGGAATAGCGGGACCTTGAAGCCGCGATCCAGCTCCGGACGGCTCCGTCGCAAGAACAGCACTGCTAAATTTACCTGCATGAAGAGCAACAGGAACATGATGCTAGCAGCGGCCGCGATGTCTGCGATCGGTAAGGTCCAGGCCATCACGATCATCAGGATTCCTGTGAACACCACCGCCCAGTACGGCGTGTACCGCTTCGGGTGCACCTTGGCAAACAAACTGGGAAGGTTGTTTTCGCGCCCCATGGCAAATGACACTCGCGAGGCGGCGTAGGTGGTCGCATTCAATGCAGAAGTGGTTGAAGCCAGGCCGCTGATCAGCAGCACCAGCGCGCCAATTCCAAATGGGAAGACCTGGCTTGCCACTTCGATAATGGCTACCTCACCCTGCTCTCCAAGATAGGCTGAGACCGTGGTGCCCGCGGGAGCCACGGTCGCCCCGATGGCCACGAACGCCACCAAAATGTAAATCACGACCGCAATTGCGATCGAGACGAAGATTGCGATGGGGATATTTCGCTTGGGGTTGATTACCTCTTCGCCGGACTGAGCAATGATCTCGTACCCCTCAAAGGCAATAAAGGTGAGCCCCATCGCCGTCAACACTCCGATCACTCCATGCGAAAAGAAATCAGTGCTTATCTCGGCCTGGCTAAGATCGGTGCCCGCGATCGCGGCCAATCCAAAAGCGACCAGCACACCAAGGATTGCGATCTTTGTGAGGGTCAGGATGTTTCCAGCTGCAGCGGTCTCAGATGCACCCAAGGAATTGATAAAGATGAAGGTGATGATGATGATGGTCATGAATCCCAGGGTTAGCTGGTCAATCGTGAGTCCAAAATTTGGAAAGCCTGTGAGTTGGATCAGCTCAGCAGCAAATCTGCCGAAAGCCAGCCCGTAGAGACTGCCGGCCACTGCCTGCGCGAACCAGCTCATCCAACCCGCAAGGAAGCCGGCGGTTCCCCCCATTGCTTCCTTGATAAACATGTATCCTCCGCCTGCGCCTGGAAGAACCGAACCCAATTCTGCGTAGGACATGGCAGTCAGGGAAGTGACCAGACCGTTAAGAAGGAACACCAAGATTACAGCCGCCCCCGCCTGACCTGCGGCGATGCCGGTGAGCACGAATATGCCGGCGCCGATCATTCCACCGACACCAATCATGGTGACGGTGAAAAGGTTCATCTCTCGACTAAGTGTTACTTTGCCAGAATCTGTGGTTGCGCGGGTGCTCATTTGTAGACAGCAAGAAGGGCCGAGCAGTGCGCCCGGCCCCAACGATTCTTCACAATAAGATCAGAACAATACCGAGGCCAATTCCTCACGATATTTACGGGTTGTAGGATCTTGGTCTCCGAGTAGTTCAAACAACGCAAGCATGACCTGCCTGACCATTCCGCTTCGGTAGTTCTTGTCCTCCCGCAGGATGCTCAGGAAACCATCCATGGCGGCCTCAATGTTGCCTCGTTCGATAAGCCTCGCCGCTTGGTGCAGGCTGGCTTCCATCGGGTCGTCCTCGATTCCAGACTGCTGCTGACTGGTCTCTACTAGCAATTCGGCAAGCGGCTTATAGGTTTCGGCCTTTGCCCAGGCCGTGCCGGCTGGAAAGTGCTCAAGGATTTCAAGCGCTTCGCCTCCCTGGCCCCGCATCAGCAAGCTCTCTACCAGACCAAGTGCAGCATCTGCATTGCCTTCGTTTTTATCAAGAACCTCACGAAACGAAGATTCGGCCTGTTGATAATGTCGAGTACCAAGCAAGCTCAAGGCCTCATCGATCGCCTGTTGTGTTTCGCTGGGAGCCAGCTGGTCGATGAAGCGCTTCACCACGGTCTCTGGCTGGGCACCCACAAATTCGGCTGCGATTTCCCCGTGCCGGAATGCCTTAACCGCAGGAATACCCTGGACTCCGAAGCGGATCGAGAGCGCTGGGTTGTCGTCGACGTTGATCTTCGCCAGCAGGAACGCCCCTCCGGCTTCGATAGCCTGGCGCTCCAACATAGGGCTCAGCGTCCTACACGGCCCGCACCACGGTGCCCAGAAGTCGACAACCACCGGCACCTCGTGCGACCTCAGGACGACCTCGCTCTCGAAGGTCGCCTCATCTACGTCGAGAATGTACTCAGACAAAGCCATGACAGGCAAGGATTCTACTACATGGGGGTTCGGCAGGGAATTGCCGCCAATGTGCGATTTTGATTGTGGAACGAATCTTTAGAGGGCTGCCTGTTCTGGAGCTAGGTCCGAGGCGCGCTTAGTTCAAGCCTCGTCTGGAATCCCAGGCTGTTCGATATTGACCACGTTTCCTTGCATATCGATCTGAACTCTAAATCCCAGCATACCCATCCAGGCTCTGAGGTCATCGGGGAGACCGTTCTGTAGGAGCTGGTCGAACTGTTTGTCCAAGTCTTTGAGCGAATTGTCGATAATGGCCTTCGTGAAAATGTCGTCCTGGCCGATGGCTTTCATGGTCCCTTCACTGACCATGTCTTCGTTGCCGCGAATGTACTCGCTAAATTGTTCAAGTACCTGGCGATCCACTGGCTCGCTCTCAAGATGCCGCTTGAATCCATCGTCATCGATGACGTAGAACGCTTCTCCGCCAACGTATGCGACTTCGACCGGGTTGCCGGACTCGTCGGCAACCAACCCAGAAAATAGTGCTTGTTTCGCCATAGTTAGGAATATGAGACTAAAAAGTGACGCTAACGGCCGTGCCGTGAGCTTTCCACACTTCCAGCTCGTTCTTCGGGACTACGGGGTGCGTCCATCGGTAAAGCCACTTTGCGGCAGCCGGTGTCATGTTGATGCAACCGTGGCTGCGCGGCATCCCATAATCATTGTGCCAGTACGTCCCGTGGAATGAAACACCTTCTTCGTCAATATAAGATACCCAGGGCACTCCCGGTACATCATAACCGGTCGCTCGATTGCCACGCGCCATATGCCGTGAGGGCCGTTTGCGAAAGGTCTCGAAGTTCCCTTCCGGGGTCCAGTAGTAATCCTGACCAAACTTGCGGCCGGTTGAAACCTTGGTGGAGAAGGCCATGGTATCGCCTTCATACAGACTCACCCATTGGTTAGCAAGATCGACCTTGATTCGCTTTTCTTCCGGGGGCACATCGGGTGAGATCGGAATGAGTTCTGAAATTGGAATGGGCCTGAACGCGGTGGCCGGTGCGTAATAAACATAGGTGTATTTGTCATCAAAGACCCGATACCACTTCTGCAGTTTGACATCCTGGAAGACGCCAGTAATCCAGAAAGTTGACCCGTAATAGAAGCGGTAGGCAAACTCGCTATCTTCTCGAGGGCGCCAGTGAGCGTCTACGAAGGGCACCGTGACTTCGGTCAGCACGCCCGCTTTCGGGACGTCAAGAAGAGGCTCGTTCAAGTCTTCCCGAACGGGTTGGATGGTGGATGAGTGAGCATATCCCAGGCCTGGAAGTTCATACCAGATCCGATTGTGCTCTGGAATGGGATCTCCCACCCAGGCCGCTGCAATCTCGAAGGTATCGTCTCGCCAGAGCGTTTTTACCTTGTCGCTTGCCCATGAAGGGCGCGTATAGATGTCCAACGTCGGATCCACCACTCGGCCCAGCAAACCGCGGTCTGTCTCTACGGCTTTGCTCGACCAGTGAAGTGGAATCCCCAGCGCCATTAGGCCTGAGCCCGTGAGGCTGAGAAAATTGCGTCTGGAAAGCGCGTCGTTAAGTTCTATTCCTTTTGGCATGCTCTCTTCAATGTACTTGTTTCAGAGACCAAAAACGGCCCGCACTTAAGTAAATTTGCAAGTTTCGGGCCGCTTTCCCTTAAGGGTGGACGTTTACTAGGGTCCCGACAGAGGCGAAATTATATAGCCATTCGGCTTCTACGATAGTGAGGTTCACGCAGCCATGGCTCATTGGGGTCCCGAAATTGCTGTGCCAGTAGGTTCCATGCAGTGCGTAGCCGCGGTAGTAGTACATAGTCCACGGAACGCCGGGAAGATAGTAACCAGGCCCGGCCATTGGGGTGGAAGCCAGCTTTACCCATACCCGAAACTGGCCCGTGAGCGTCGGATGCTGCCAGGTACCCGTGGACACGATAAAGTGCCGCACCGGCGAAGTTCCCTCATACGCAGTAACTTTTTGCTCACTCAAATCGACATCGATCCAACGCCCCTCGTTAACCAATTCGTTTGGATCTTCAGAGTAAGTCCAGGAGAGATTCGGCCGCTTGGTAGGAAGCACCGTTGGGGAGGGAGTAAAAGTTTGAGTGGGAGTAGGCGTCGGCGTCGGAGTGCTGGTGGAGGTCGCGGTCGGAGTCGGAGTGTTAGTGAGCGTGGCTTTCGCAACCAGTCCCGAAGCGGTTTGTGGCTCGAACGCGTCCGCCGGCTGGCCACCTATCCACGCCCCAATAACAGCCGCCAGGACCACTGCCGGAACTGCAGTGCGCAGGGAAAACAATCTGCGAGGGCTGAGGGCTTCTAGTGATAACAGTTGAACACTCGGGAGATTAGCTGCCCGAAGTGCTTGTTTACGTTCGCTTGCCGGCAAGCGCCGAATCATCCATCGAATGGCTTTCTTTGCCGGCCTGCTGCGCGGATTGATTTCCAGGGCTCTTGCTAGATAGGCTAATCCGGCCTTCGTATCGGCCGTGGCTGCCAAATAAAGCCAGGGCTCTTCCATATTAGGAAGCAGCTTTGCAGCGAGGCGTGCCTGACGACGGGCCTCCACCTTATCGCCACGGCCCAGCGCCGCATGCGCTGCGCGCAGAGCTTCGGTAGCCTGGTTAGAAGGGGTGCGTGGCGGAAAAGAAGTCAAGGCATGCTCTCAGGGTCCGCTCGCCCCCTATGGGGGCGCCTGCAATTGCTCAGGGCAGGTCGCTGAGCGGTAACGTAGCGGGTTCGTTGTTCACGAAACACAACAACCCATCTACGATTCCCCGGGCCGCCTTCTCTGGCTGCTCTGTCAGGAAATCTCTGTCCAGAAAGAGAAAGCCAACTTCAACGATGGCCGCTGGGGTCAGGCTGTCGATCTCGAAGAAAGTGTGATATTCGGTCATATCCAGCGTGACGCTGCTCGGGTGATAGCGCAGGTCGGTCGCCCTCCCGTAGCGGTCTGCCATACATGCCACCAGACGTTGTGATCGGTCGGGCACAACCGTGTCGATGGCTGCGGAGACCTTATATCCTGTGGCCTCGTCGTTGATCGCAGCGCACGAGTCGGCATGTATCGAGACCAATGCAGAACCCCGGAACCCGTCTAAGCGAGCATCGAACTCCTCCAGAAGGACGGTCTTGAACCCGGAGCCTTCCAGTCCCGTCACAACCCGGCGGGCGATCTCTGCGTTGATCTCCGCCTCGGTGAGACCGTCGGGACAAGTGGCGCCTGGATCATCCAGACCGCTATCCGGATGGGGTCCCGAATGTCCAGCCACTACCCCAATGGGCAATGCTTCGGTCAATTCGGGAAGCTCCGCTTGAGCAGCCGGCTCTTCAGAAGAACCTTCGAGAGCGGCCATCAACTCGCCCACCAGCTCACCTGGATCGAGACTGGCAGGCTTCCACGCCGTAAGCACGGTGGCAATCAGCGCAGCAATCCCGAAAGTCACGGCGACGTGCCGGGTAAACTGACTCGAGGATTTTGCTGCGGAATGCTTGGGTTCGCCGGCCGTGCGCTTCGACATGGCAGGCAGGATGCTATCCCGACGAAGGCATTATAGCAAGGGGTAAGGCGTGGTCGGGTAGGATCAGAGTCCCATCTGGCGAAATCGAAGCTGGTCGCAAACTTGCACCGTACTGCGCCGTCAAGTTTGGGGTTTTCGTTGGAACCAACCGTTGACAACCTCGATCACAGCGATATAATATTTCTTATATTCCTATGAAAAAATACTTCGTGGTTGAGTGCACTTGTATGAGGCGGGGGCAGCATGCATCCCGCCGAATTGGAGCCAGCTAGGTTAAGAGCTGCCTCAGCGGAGATTTGCAGGCTCGCCCCCGCGATGGTTTACCGAACCGGGAGCGAGCTTTTTGCTTAAGGTAGGAATTGATGAACGCCTCAACGCAACAAACAATCGAGCACGAGGGTCTTTTGGGGGCCGTAGGAAGTACCCCCCTGATTAGTTTGCAGCGCCTGAGCGGCACTCCGGTCGAGATCTACGCCAAGGCCGAATGGCACAACCCTAGCGGCTCGGTTAAGGACCGTCCGGCAGCCGCTATCCTGCGTGAAGCTATTCTCTCGGGTGATCTTGGCAATGGGCGAGTCCTTCTCGACTCGACGTCGGGAAATATGGGGATTGCATATGCCACGCTCGCGGCTGCCCTGGATGTAGCAGTCCACCTCACCCTACCGGCCAACGCCAATAGTGCCAGAAAGGGAATTCTGAATGCCCTGGGGGCACAGCTTACGCTGACGGACCCGCTCGAAGGATCGGACGGCGCTCGCCATGTTGCAGCCGCCTTAGCCGCAGAGAATCCGGACCGTTATTACTACGCAGACCAATATGCTAACCCGGCCAACTGGCGCGCGCACTTTGAAACAACCGGACCAGAAGTCCTGAGCGATACCGATGGCCGCATAACCCACTTCGTAGCGGGCCTGGGCACAACGGGAACTGTCGTCGGAACCGCTCGATACTTGAAGGAAGCTGCTCCAGAGGTTCAGATCGTAGCCTTCCAGCCCGAAAGCCCGCTGCACGGATTGGAGGGCTTGAAGAATCTTCCGTCCAGCGATGTGCCTGAGATTTTCGACCCGCTCCTCCCGGACGATATTCTCGAGATCAAAACTGAGGATGCCTACGGCATGGCGCGACGGCTGGCGCGCGAGGAAGGTCTGCTGGTGGGTCCTTCTAGTGCGGCCGCAGCAGTCGCCGCCGTGGCACTTGCTGAACAGATCGAATCGGGCGTCATCGTGGCCTTGTTTGCGGACTCGGGGCTCAAATACCTAGATCTGCCATTTTGGAACGAAGGATGAGACTCACGATTCCGGTTCAGGTCATGGGAGAAATCCATGCGCACGGAGAAGCGCTTTACCCAGAGGAGGGCGCCGGCCTGCTCTTAGGCTTGATTGAAGGCGATCACCGAGAAGCCCGCCGAGTGCTCCCGATGCCCAATCACTTCGAACCCAACGAACGCGGCCATCGCTACAGGCTTGACCCACAGGAGACTCTTCAAGCCGAACAGCTTGCAGAACAGCTTGGTCTGGAGGTCATTGGCGTATTTCATTCGCACCCGGATCATCCCCCTGCCCCATCCCAGTACGACCTGGAGTGGGCAGTGCCCTGGTTCGTTTATCTAATTACCAGCGTGAAACATGGTGCAGCTTCCGATTCGCGAGTTTGGCGAATGTTGGAAGACCATTCGCGCATGGTCGAGGAAGACTTGAAAATTGAGGAAGGTGACTCATGAACCACATACGCGTGCCGACGCCTTTGCGGCCTTACACCGAGGGACAGGGGCAGCTCGAGGTCGAAGCAAGCACCGTGGGGGAGGCGCTGCAGAAACTAACTGCACAATTCCCGTCCATCGGACCTCACCTGTACAACGAAGAAGGTGATCTGAGGCCCTACGTAAATCTATTTGTCAACGACCAAGACGTACGAACTCTGGAGGGAGAGCAGACCGCGATCCAGGAGGGAGACACGCTCATGATCCTGCCGAGCATCGCGGGAGGCCAGGGCGAATCGTTGAAAGCCCTCGATCACAGCGCGATGAAAACCAGTATGGCGGTTCGCATGGGTTTACTTTTCGCGGCGTTTGTTGCGGATGCTCCGTGGCTAGTGGCCATCATTAGCATCTTGATGTTCATCGGCACCGTACGCGGTCATCCAGATTTCGTGTTCGTTTATAGGGGGCTTCGGCGGAGGGGCTGGGTCTCGCCCGATTTAGTCCCGGATAATTCTGAGCCGCATCGTTTTGCGCTTGGCATTGGAGCTGTGTTCCTGGCCGGCGGCACTCTAGCCTTTCTCGCAGGCCTGCCGGTTGTTGGCTGGGCGCTAACCGGGATCGTCTTCGGCCTGACGGCACTCAATCTCTTTGGAGGCTTCTGCGTGGCGTGTGCAATCTACTACTGGTTCAGCCGCATCGGAGTTCCGGGTTTTGTGAAGGCCCCAATACCGGGTGTATTCCCCGGCGTGCGGCCGAGTCGACCGGAGTAGTTGACGTTGCTTGAGCGGTTGGGCATCGCGCTCGGATTTATCATAGCTGGGTATCTCGCCTACCGGCTGTATGGTTGGCTTACCATGCGTAGGCTTGCCCGCGCCGGGATTAGCTTGGAAGGCTACACGCTGGGCAAGCCGGCGATCTTGTATTTCACGGATCCTGGATGTGCGCCGTGCCAAGCGGTCCAGGATCCCGCGCTCGAAGAGGTTGCGGCTCAATACGGCGAGCGGCTTCAGATCATCAAGGTGCAGGCGCTTGCGGATCCGCATTTCACCGATTCTTGGGGAGTACTCTCGCTTCCCACGACCTTCATCATCGATGCGAAAGGTCACCCTAGAGGAGTCAATCATGGCGTGGCGCGGGCGCCGAGGCTGGTCGATCAGCTCTTGTCGATCGGAGAGGCTTCTCCAATACAGAGCGAGCCAGATACAATCGAAACCGTGGGATAGAGTTGTTGAAGTCGGGGTAATTTCTCCCGGTCAACCTGAGCTTATTGCAATCGAACCCGTGAACTAGGGTTAAAGGATGGAAACCATGTCGATGCCTTCAAATGGAGCCGAGCTCAACCACAAAGAAATCTTGCGTTACTCGCGCCATCTCCTGATGCCTGAGGTTGGGCTTGAAGGACAGGCAAAGCTCAAGGATTCTTCCGTGCTCATTATCGGCACGGGCGGTCTGGGATCTCCCGTGGCGATGTACCTGGCGGCAGCCGGAGTCGGACGGATCGGGCTGGTGGACTACGACGTTGTCGATTTCACGAATCTGCAGCGCCAGATTATTCATGGCACATCCACCTTGGGCGAGCGGAAGGTCCATTCGGCTCGGGACCGCATGCTCGATATCAATCCTGAGGTACAGGTCGACGTCTACGATGAACCATTCACCTCCGAGAATGCGTTCCGAATCGCCGAGCCGTATCAGGTTATCGTCGACGGAACGGACAACTTCCCCACCCGCTACCTTGTGAACGACTTATCAGTCCTGACCGGAAAGCCAAACGTTTATGGCTCAATCTTTCGGTTCGAAGGCCAGCTCAGCGTTTTCTGGGCCGAGCAGGGTCCGTGCTACCGATGCCTTTTTCCCGAACCACCCCCGCCAGGAATGGTGCCTTCGTGCGCTGAGGGCGGCGTCTTTGGCGTACTGCCCGGAACCATTGGCACTCTTCAGGCTACTGAAGCTCTCAAACTGCTGCTCGGAATCGGGGAACCCATGATCGGCAAGCTGCTGCTTTTCGACGCATTGGATATGAGCTTTGAAGAACTGCGGCTGAAGAAGAACCCAAATTGCCGGGTCTGCTCCGAGAACCCGGAAGTTACAGAACTGATCGATTACGAAGCCTTCTGCGGTGTGCCCAGTCACGATCGGGAAGAAGGGATGCTTGCCGGAGAATGGGAGATTGACCCCGCCGAGCTTGCAAAACGATTGGAGCAGGGCGAGCGGGTGCGATTAATTGACGTACGCGAACCACACGAACTGCAGATCTCAAGTATCGAAGGGGCAGAGCTATTTCCATTAGGTGGCCTCGCAGCGCGTCTTCACGAGCTCGACAGCGCAGACGAGATGGTGGTCTTTTGTAAAACTGGCGCTCGATCGGCCCGTGCAGTTGAGCTCCTGGCCGGCGCCGGCTTTCGCAAGCAGAAGAATCTCCGCGGTGGGATCAACGCCTGGGCACGTGATGTGGATACGAGCCTTCCGGTCTATTAAGGCGCGTGCGCCTCTAACTGACGAGCCTCAGTCCAACCCTCAGTAGATTTGGCTATGCGCAATTGAGTAAGTTGAGTCTCGACCTTGACGATCCTCGCGTGCCGCACGTATACTTTTTCGACAATCGAATACATCAAAGGCGTTGAAGAGGATTAGTAAGCGCTGAAACGGCGACCCAGAGAGCGGGCGTCCAGTGAAAGTCCCGTTCGTACGACAGCGTTGAATGGACCTCGGAGCCGCAGGGCGAAATGTCTGACGACAGAATAGCCTGAGCCGGGCTGGCCACCGTTACCATGGCTGCGGGCATCACTATGCCCGATGAGAGTGAGGCTGGTATCAATCCCCCGTCGCATCACCGACGGGGTTCTTGGTTAAGGCCTAACGGGAGTGGCACCGCGGGTGTTGAAACGCTCGTCTCCAAGCGCATCGCGCTGAGACGGGCGTTATTTATTTACAAATGCAGGAGGTGCACATCCAGGTGATAGCAAGCAGAGTTGCAGTGAACACCAAACCGCGAGAGTTCGATCCTGAAGGAGGAGAAAAATGACCAAGCAATACAAATACCAATTAACTGAGAGCGACATACCCAAGACTTGGTACAACATCCAGGCCGATCTGGGATTTGATCTACCCCCGCTCTTACATCCAGAGACAAAGGAGCCGACTATCCTGCCTCCGCCGCTGTTCCCTGAGGCGGTAAATGAGCAGGAGTTCAGCAAAGAGCGGGAGATCGAAATTCCGGATCCGGTGCGTGAGATCTACTCGATGTGGCGGCCGACTCCGCTCATTCGCGCGCATCGCCTGGAGCAGGCGCTGGATACGCCGGCTCATATCTACTACAAGTATGAAGGCGGCAGTCCTGCCGGAAGCCACAAGCCCAACACGGCCGTGGCCCAGGCTTTTTACGCAAAACAAGCTGGGGTAAAGCGACTAGCTACTGAGACAGGCGCCGGCCAGTGGGGCAGTGCGCTGGCGTTTGCGTGCGGGCTCATGGATTTGGAATGCAAAGTCTTCATGGTGCGCGCCTCCTACAATCAAAAGCCGTACCGCCGCGTGCTCATGGAGACTTGGGACGCGGAGGTTGTGGCGAGTCCCAACGAGGAAACTCCTATGGGCCAGGCCTTTCTGGGGCAGGATCCGGAGCATCCGGGCTCACTGGGAATTGCGATCAGCGAAGCAGTATTCACCGCAGGCACCAACGACGACACCAATTACAGCCTAGGAAGCGTGCTAAACCACGTGCTGATGCACCAAACGGTTGTAGGCCAAGAAGCTCAAAAACAGTTTGAGATGGCCGATGAGTATCCGGATGTTTTGATCGGGTGCATCGGTGGGGGCAGCAACTTCTCCGGCCTGGTTCTCCCGTTTGTCAGGGAGAAGATCGTCGACGGGAAGGACATGCGGATTATCGCAGTCGAGCCGACTGCAGCTCCCAGTTTGACGGCAGGTCTGTATGCCTTTGACTATGGCGACACGGCCGAAGCGGCTCCTATCGCCAAGATGTTTACCCTGGGTCACGGCTTCATTCCTGCGCCAATCCATGCCGGCGGACTTCGATACCACGGTATGGCACCAATCGTGTCCGGACTGTACGACAAAGGGATTATCGAGGCAGTCGCCGTATCGCAGCTGCCGGTGTTTGAGGCCGCGGTGCAGTTTGCTCGCACCGAAGGCATCATCCCCGCTCCTGAGTCTGCGCACGCAATCCGAATCGCCATCGATGAAGCCCTACAGGCGAAAGAGGAAGGTACCGAGAAGGTGATCGCCTTCAATCTATCGGGCCACGGGCACTTCGATCTGGCCGCCTATGACGCCTTCAAAAAGGGCGAGTTGGAGGACTTTGGCTTCCCGGCCGAGGAAATCGAGCAGGCTAAGCAGGGTTTGCCGGAGATCGAGCTGGCCTGAACCAGCGTAGTTACGATATACAAAGCACAGGGGCGCCATCTCGGGCCCCTGTCTTCCTTTAAAGGAAGTCAACTGGTGTGTGTGGCGCGCGCAATAGCATGCGGGATCAAATCGTTGTACGATTGCGCGCCATTCTGGAGGAGGTTTCCCATTTCAACATCTGAGACAAGTAATGCCGAAAAAACCTCTGCTGGTAGCGGTTCCTTTCGGAAGCGCTATCTGTTGTTGCTGCTGATACCGCTAACGCTGGGAATCGCTCTTGCGGCTATGATCCCCCGCCCTGCGGTGGGACTGATTTACTTGCGCGATGCGATCCATGCCTTTTCATCGGCCGAGATGATCGCTCAAATCGAATATGCACGGAACCAACCAGAGATACGCGCGGTCGTGCTGGTGATCGATAGCCCAGGTGGAACCGTTATTGACACCGAAGCGGTCTACCTGGAGCTGGCCAGGCTGAGGGAGCAGAAACCGGTAGTGACGATGGCACAGGGCGTAGCTGCCAGCGGCGCCTATTACCTCTCTGTCGGCACGGACTATATTTTTGCAGGACCTTCCTCACCAGTTGGCAACGTTGGCGTAGTATCGCAATTACCTCCTGCGCCAGGAGTGTTCGAAGATCTCGTTTCCACCGGGCCGTATAAGCTGTTTGGCTCTGCCCGCGATGCGCAGCTGCGCCGCATGGAAGCGATCAAGCAGGCGTTTTACTCGGCAGTCAGTCTGGGCAGAGGGGATTCGCTTCTGATTGGCCCAGAGACATTGCTTCGCGGCGAGATCTGGCTGGGGGGTGAGGCACAACGGCTCGGATTGGTGGACGAACTGGGTTCGGTAAGTCAGGCCATCGAGCATGCAGCAGACATGGCCAAAATCGCAAATTACCGAACGATCAATTTGCGAGAACCCGCCGGCCTACCATCAGAGTTCGTATTTCCATTTTTTATGGAAACCGAGCAAGGCGCGCAAACACCTTATCCGCGCCAACCCGGATTGTATTTGCTTTGGGTCCCGCCTTCGGAGGGAGCCAAACCATGAAGCGTACTGGCATCCTTGTCCTGGTAGGCGTGGGCTTGCTATTGATTCCAATCATCGGTCGAAGCCTATGGTTCTACCGTGGGACCTACCAAGCGCCAGATCAAATCCTCATCCCGCCGTTCTCCGAGATCACGGTCCCGGGCCTGCCTGCTCCAGGTGAGCAAACCAGTTCTCCCGAAATAGAATTGCAGAGTAAACGCGTGGTTCTGATCGATACCTCACACTCCAACCGATTCGATGTCTCAGAGCTCGACACTCTGACCCGTCAGCTTTCAGCGCGCGGCGCATCGATCCAGCTTCTGGATTCAAACGCCAGTTTTGATTCGCTCGGCCTGGAAGGACGGCTGAAATTCGCCAGCGCCTATATCGTTGTTTCCCCCTTCGAGCCATTCTCGGCCTCGGAAGTCGAGGCGGTTAGGCGCTTTGTCGAACAGGACGGTCGTCTGTTGGTGATTCTGGATCCCACTCGTTCCAGTTCCGACTCTTTTGATATTGATGACTTTTCCAACGGAGTGGATATTACGGTTGCCAACCAGCTGCTTGAGCCGTTCGACCTCGCATTTTCTGACGACTATCTGTATGACCTGCTCGAGAACGAGGGAAATTTCCGGAATGTATTTTTCGAAAGCTTCAACGAAAACCCGCTGACAGAAGGTCTCGATATCGTCACCATGTACGCTGCGCGATCCGTGATTACGGAGGCTGGTACTCCCCTCATTTTTGGCGGGGAAACCGTTTTTTCGTCGATCACCGATACGGGCGGTGGACATTCTGTCGCCGCGGCCAGCCCGGATCTGAGGGCTCTGGCGCTGGGTGATTTGAGCTTTTTGCAGCCCCCGTACGATGGTGTAACGGACAACCGGCAGCTGATTGAGAATCTAGCAGATTTCCTGATCGCCGGAGTGCGAGAGCCGGCGCTTGAGAATCTGCCATTTGTATTCAATGGGTCCGTGGCTGTCGTCCAGAGCGGGGACTTTTCACTACAGGCGGAAACTCTGAGTGCAATTGAGGCCACAAAGAGCGCGTTGAACGCGGCTGGAATCGAGCTCATACTCGCCGCCGACCCACCAGAAGACGCGGATCTGCTCATTCTGGGACTGTTCGATCCGGATCCCGATCTGGAGGACTATCTCGAGCCGCTCGAGATCACGCTCCCCTCGGACGACCCCGACGGTCTGCTCCACGTACCGGGATTCGGAGCGCTTAGCCCGGCGGGAATTGGGGTGGTCGGCGTTGTACGCGTGGATGGTACGACGACCCTCGCACTCCTGGCAGAAGACGAAGAAAAGCTGGTCTCCCTTCTTGAGACCATGAGCTTGGAGCTGCTAGATGGCTGCCTCCTAAATGGTGCCTATGGCCTCTGTAAGGTTGGAGAAGGGGATGGATTTGGTGCCAGCGACGTGGACGAGTTTGAATTCGATTTGGAGTTCGAGGAAGTTTTTTCCGACTGACACACCCCCCTAGATCGCATTGGCACAACCAAAGTTCCTTCGTTTTGGCGTTTTGATGGCGTTATGCGCTGCATCGGTCGCGTGCGAGACTGACGTGACCTCGCAACCCGCCCGCCTCATCCCTTCTCCCACCCCTCCGCCTCCGACTTCTGTCCCGCCCATCCAAGTGATTTCGCATCACATATCACAAGGCCCGAATCCGGATGAATGGCAAGTGCTTGGCCTGGTGGAGAACCAGAGTGAAAGCCCGGTAGGCCAGGTTCGGCTCCTTGTGAGCCTGATAGACGCGGCGGGCGAGGTGATCGAATCGCAATCTGTAACTGGCCTGATGTCGAATTTGCTGCCAGGCGAAGCCAGCCCTTATTCAGTGAGCTTTAGTAGTGCAGCAGCTGCTCTGGAAGCGCAGGTTGAAATATTCTCCCTGGATTCAGCCGATGGCTTAACAACTGACAGTCAACTAAGTGACCAGCGGCCGGAGCTCGTCTTCGAATTGGAAGAGTTTTTTCTTACCGGAAACGGTGAGCTGGCCATTCTGGGATTCATAGCCAACCCCGGGAACAGACACGTCGCGCTAGATTCGTTCGGATTCGTGGGGCGGGCCGCGAACGACAGTGTGAAATCGTTGGCCGTCATGCAGTTCGGTCCCAAACAGCTCGCGCCAGGAGAAAAAGTACCGTTCCTGGCACTGGCGCCGGAGAATCCGGGAGCCGTCCGATGGATTCCGTTTCATGACGGATTGCATGCTGAGTCGCCGAGCTCCAGCTCGTTGGAGGTTCGTGAAGAACCGCGGCTTCATCTGACCGCCCAGGGCGCTCC
>CBDTZL010000031.1:0-17368 GCA_965364895.1 uncultured bacterium | reverse complement strand
CCACTGGTGTTCCTCCAGATATCTACGCATTTCACCGCTACACCTGGAATTCCACCTCCCTCTGCTGCCCTCTAGTCCTGGTAGTTTCGAACGGCCTCTCCCAGTTGAGCCGGGAGCTTTCACGTCCGACTTACCAAACCGCCTGCACGCGCTTTACGCCCAGTAAATCCGGATAACGCTCGCCTCCTACGTTTTACCGCGGCTGCTGGCACGTAGTTAGCCGAGACTTATTCCTGGGGTACCGTCCTTTCTCGTCCCCCAGAAAAGCGCTTTACAACCCTAAGGCCTTCATCGCGCACGCGGCGTTGCTGCATCAGGCTTTCGCCTATTGTGCAATATTCCCTACTGCTGCCACCCGTAGGTGTCTGGTCCGTGTTTCAGTTCCAGTGTGGGGGGTCACCCTCTCAGGTCCCCTACCCGTCGTCGCCTTGGTGAGCCATTACCTCACCAACTAGCTGATAGGCCGCAGGCCCCTCCCGAAGCGAATTGCTCCATTTCATCCTTAGGCATCTAATCCTTAGGATCACATGGGGTATTAGCCCCAGTTTCCCGGGGTTGTCCCCCTCTTCGGGGTAGGTCACCAACGTGTTACTCACCCGTTCGCCACTAGGACACCTCCTCCCGAAGGAAGAGGGCCTCGTTCGACTTGCATGTATTAGGCACGCCGCCAGCGTTCATCCTGAGCCAGGATCAAACTCTCCGTAGAAACTTCACCACATCCGAAGATGTGAGATAGTTCTCAAAGACAAAGCCCGAACATTTATTACTGGCTTCTTATCACTATTCAGTTGTTAAAGTGCCCCGCGCGTCTACGACATAAAACGCCGACGCGATTGTTCCACGCATCGGCATCCATGGCAGACCGAGCAAATCTCCAAGGAGACTCAGGTCTCTGACCGTATTCAGTTGTCTAGGTCTTTTCCGTTTGGAACGAGACCGCGGGTGTCCTACGCTGAAATTATAAGGCCCCGCTGGCCGGTGTCAAGGTGTGAACGTAATTCTTTAAACCTCGCGCCGGCCTTCAAGCGCCTCAGAAAGGGTCCGAGAATCTGCGTACTCCAGGTCGCCACCAGCCGGTAGGCCGCGTGCCAAACGCGTCGTGCGGACCGCCTCATTGTGGATCGCGTCCTTGAGGTACATTGCGGTGGCTTCCCCCTCCATGGTCGGATTGGTCGCCACGATAAGTTCTGTAATTCCCTCCGCATCCACGCGCGCGATCAACTCCCGAATCTTTAGATCGTTCGGGCCGATCCCCTCCACCGGCGAAATGGCGCCATGCAGTACATGATATCGACCGGCAAAATTTCCGGTGCGCTCGATTGCCAGAACGTCCAGCGGCTCCTCCACCACACAAAGAATATTTGCCTCTCGGCCCGGGTCCTCGCAAATCTCACACGGATCGGTTTCTTTGGCCGTGATATTGAAGCAGCGCGAGCAGAAAACGGTGCCCTCACGCACTGCAATTAACGCCTGCGCCAGCTCCCGGCTTTCGCTCTCAGAGGTGCGAAGCAAGTGATAGGTAAGGCGGGAAGCGGTCTTGGGACCGATCCCTGGGAGGCGGGAAAAGGCCTCAATCAGCCTCTCAACCGATTGAGGCAGAACTCGGCTCATCTATGGGTTCAGATCTCCAGAAAAAGGACTCAGTCGACGAGCTGCCATCAGCTGTGAGTCTCGGATCGCCTGATTAACCGCCAGCAAGATCAACCCTTCCAGCCTGCTTTTATCGCCAGAATCCAATATGTCCTGACCAATCTCGACGCTCAGGCACTCCTGAGTGCCCGATATGCTAATCTTCACCTGGCCGCGTCCAGCCGAGGCTTCCACGCTGGATTGGGCAAGCTCAGACTGCGCCTTACGAAGCTCCTGATCCATGCGTTCGCGCAGGGTTCCTTCGTCTTCTTCGCTCTTCACCGCTCCTCCTCTTCCTTAACATCCTCAACGCGCGGCTCAGTTGTGCCTGCGGCCTCGCTCTCCGGACCATAATCAATGACTTCCGCACCGAGCTCGCGCACCGCTGCCGCAACCATCCCACCTTCCGGCAGCGGTACTGTGGGCGCGGTGGATCGATCGTCTCCCCAGTCCTGCAGCAGCACGCACCGAACGCCCAGGGTAGAGTCCATAACCTCGCCCAGCGATTCGATCACCAGCTCCTGGTTGTGGCCCTTCTCCATCTTTTCTCGGAGAAGATCGCTCTTGAATCCCAGGACCAGCAAATTGTCGTCCACCGCAAGCGGCTTACATGAATTGAGCAGCGCTTGCGTCCGAGGATCGCGATCGTAAGCGGCGCTCAGCAATTCTGGCCAGGCATCCAACACCTGCTGAAACTGTGATCCCGGTTGTGATTTATCCGCATCCCCTGCCGAGTCTTTAGCAATTTCAAGCTCGCCCGCTTCGGCGGCTGGCTGAGCTTCAGGCTCGGGTCGAACGGACTCGACTATTGGCTCGGGTTCAGATTGAGTGGGAACGTCAGCCTGCTCCGGCGCAGATCCATCTTCGGCAACTGGCTGGGCTTCAGGCTCGGGTCGAGCGGGCTCGACAATTGGCTCGGGTTCCGATTGAGTGAGAAGGTCAGCCTGCTCGGGCGCAGATCCATCCTCGGCTGCTTCACTCTCTTCAAATCTGCTCTCAGATATATTTCTCGTAGTTGCGTCAGGCTCAGATTGGATCTCCTTTCGCCCCTTCTCCGATGAGGAAGACTCCTGAACTGCGTCCATAAACGCCAATTCCAGCGCCAGGCCAGGCTGCCAAGCCGTGCGCTCACCGCGGGTCGCCTGACTGAATGCATGCATCGCAGCCAGAACACCGTCCGTCTTCATCAATTCCGCCTGTGCCACCATCCGTTCAGTTTCCAGATCGATCTTGTCACCGGCGGTGATCAATAAGAGCATTCTCAACCACTCAACGACCTGTCTGGCAAACTGGCGTGGGTCGGTCCCCCCGTCCAGAGCTTGACTGATGATTTCGAGCCCGGTCCCGATTTCCCCGTTGGCGATAGCAAGAACGAGATCTCCGACCGTCTCGTCCAGTGCAGTCCCGAGGACCTCCTGGGCCTGTTTTAGAGTTACCGCCCCTCCCATCGACAGCAGTTGATCGAACAGCGAAGTCGCATCGCGCAGGCTGCCGGTTGCCTGACGAGAAATGAGTTGCAAGGCTTCGGGTTCAATTTCGTAGCCGCCGTCGCGAACCTTTTCGTCGAGGTAGCCGGCTATCACATCGGTCGGGATTCGCCTGAATTCGTGTCGCTGACATCGGGAGAGCACGGTGGCTGGGATCTTGTGTACTTCGGTCGTAGCCAAGACAAATATGGCGTGCGATGGTGGTTCTTCCAACGTCTTCAACAGCGCATTAAAAGCCGCGGTCGATAGCATATGGACTTCATCCACTATATAGACTTTATAGCGTCCTTCGTTTGGAGCGAAGTTGATCCGCTCCCGCAGGTCACGGATATCATCCACGCTCGTGTTGGAGGCCGCGTCGATCTCAATCAGGTCTAAATAACGTCCCTCATTCACAGCCACACAAGCTTTGCACTTATTGCAGGGCCTCTTCGCCAAGGACTCGTCCAGGCAATTGACCGCCTTTGCCAGGATTCTGGCCGTGCTAGTCTTGCCGGTGCCGCGCGGTCCGGAAAATAAATAGGCGTGGGAGATCCGCTCGCCCTCAACCGCATTTTGCAGCGTGCGCACAACATGCTCCTGACCAAAAACTTCCGACCAGCTCAGTGGTCTCCACTGCCGATATAACGCCTGCGCCATCGATCCTCTTCCTTCCGCCGAAACGCGGTGAGCTATTGTAGTACGAGTGAGCCCCGTGCTTTCGCGGAGCGCGCCTCCGGAGGAAGCGGGCTATAATCTTAAAGACTTTACGATTGGGAGTCGAGCATGCCAAACCTTGGGCCAACTGAGCTCATCATCATCCTGATAATCGTCGTACTCCTATTTGGCGTTGGCCGGCTGGGCCGACTGGGCGGCGAATTAGGCAAAGGGATTACGGAATTTCGTAAGGGCTTACAGAGTGACGAGTCCGATGAGGACGGGGACTCTGATGAAGCCTCCGAGAATGCGTCATCGGAAACACCGGAAGCAGTCGCCGAACAAACCCCGAGCAATTCAGATAACTGACTGATCTGGACACGGATATCTAAAGAAAAACAAAGCCCCGGCGAAAAAGTGCCGGGGCTTTTTCTTGAGTCAATTTAACAGTTCTCTATCCCTCAGGAACTCGGAATGTGGAGTGAACCTCGCCCTGCTCATCTAGCAGAGTAATAACCTTCCCGGGGATCCACAAAGGTTCATCCATGCCCCAATAGAGATTGATCACGGAATTGTTGCCACCTCGGGAATAAACATTCACGCCCCCGCCTCGATAGAGGGTAAATCCGGGAAACGTAAATGTGTTTCCCTCTCCATCATAGAGTGACCAACCGGCCATCACCGCGACTCCCCCGACGTTCTCCAGGTACACGAACTCTTCTTCGAGATTTTCTCGCTCGTAGGCTCCGCGGATGACGACTTGAGGCAGCCCCTGGGGTGTAGCGGTGATCACCACGCCTGCGGGTTCAGGAGTTGGAGGCAGCGGCTCGTCCGATGAGGGTAGGGTCAGGACCTGGCCGGCCGACAATGAATCTGGGTTTGATAACCCATTGGCCGCCATCAGGTTTTCGATCGGAATATCAAGCTTGGCGGAAATCGCTCCGAGCGTGTCACCGGGCTGAACCGTGTAGGTTATGGGTGTAGGTGAGGGCGGAACGGTCGGCACGGGTGTCGGGAGAGCGCTCTCCAGTCGGCTTGCTACGTCAAATGTCGGCGTGGCAGCTGCTGAAGGCAACGAATCCCCGTTACCGAACACATTCAACACAAAAAGCACGGTAGCGGCGGAAACCGCTACATTGATGAGCAGAAACGGCAAGAACTGCCGCCAGGTCGGCCGACGCACGCTTCCCACGGCGGCGGATCATAGCATAGGCAGCTCTCCTGCGGTACTGAAAACAGCGTTTACACCCCCTTAATGCAACACGTCCTGCGCCTATGATAATATCCTCGCAGGACGGTCGTGGTCGTTAGATTGCGGCTTGTCTCAGGGGAAATAAGCTGCCGAACGCGTGTTCCCCCTGCACGGACGGTAGTACCCCGAAGTGTTTTGAACCGCCGGATGCACCCCCCACATTCGGCGGTTCGCTTTTTTATTGGCGCTCCTTTACAGGTCCTGCCTTATCTCTCTGGACGAGGCCAATGATATTCCCGTCCGGATCGTATACCGAAGCCAGGCGGTCCCCAAACGGCTTTTCTTCCGGCGGATATCGAACTTCCGCCCCAAGATCAACCAGCTTGGCAAAATAAGCATCTAAATCTGGTACACCAAACTACAAAGAAACGCCGCCGATGGAAGGTTCATCCAATCCTTCCACCAGGTCGAATCCCAGGTACAGTCCTTCCATCTGTATCCCCAGATGCGTATCACCAAACGGCTCTGGCTCTGGGAGGTCTAGGCCGGATTGATAGAAGCCGGCCAGCAGTTCATGCTGGCCGGTATAAATTATCACTGTGTCTAGGAACGACATGGCTAGATCCCGGGAAAAGCAACCAGTAAAGCGGTGATGTTATCTGGCCCGCCGGCGGCGTTGGCCGCCCGCACCATTTCTTCACAGGCCTGATTCGGTTCATCGTGCTGGGCGACTGCAGAACTCAGTTCGCTCTCCGGAACCTCGCCCCAGAGGCCATCCGAACAAATCAATAGATAGCCACCATGCGGCTGTGGGTAGGTATCGACTTCAATCACCAGGTTGTTCCCCTGCCCAACCGCATTCCACAATTGGTTTCGCTTCGGGTGTTCCATCGCTTCTTCGGGTGTGATTTGTCCGATTTCAACCAGGCGCCACGAGTAGGAATGATCGCGGGTCAGCAGCCTCGGCCTGCCGTTTTCTACCAGATAAGCTCGGCTGTCGCCGACGTGACCAATGACCATTTGACCGTTGATGAGCATCGCTACGGTCAAGGTTGTAACGCCACCATTGGCCGATTCAATCACCTGCTCATTGGCGTGCTCGATCGCCCGGCGCGCAATGTCCTCGATACCCAGTTCCGTGTCGGACTCTTCGAGTTGAAGCTCTTTTAGTACCGCATTCTGAATCAGGTTGCTGACGACCGCCCGCAGCGCGATTGAGCTTGCCAGCTCACCGTGGCCCAGGCCCCCTGCCCCGTCTGTCACGCAAAAGAGGCCAAATTCTGGAAGAGCCTCCTCACCATAGGAGGATCCGTACATCATGAAGACCGAGTCTTCGTTGTTCTCTCGCTCGAGTCCTATGGATTGCGCGGTGCCCGCCTCGAGGCTCTCGCGAACCCTCGCACCGGAAATTTGATCCAGGCTGTCGGAGCTTAAAGGCGCCGTGTCGGCGAGGTCTGGTTCCGGAGCTGCCTCCTCCTTTGGACCCCTAAACCACCTGGTGATTCGTTCCAGCAGTGAGATCTTTTGTGACTCTTCGTCCATGCGCTTCTTTCACCTAGTTCCGGCTATTCTCGCATAGAGTATTCCATTCTTCAAACTCCCCTTGACTCCTATTTCTAAATGGAGCTTCTCTCAGCAGGGACGGGGAATAAGAAGCCCGCCAAAAGGCGGGATTTTTTGGTGGGCCCGGCAGGACTCGAACCTGCGACCAACCGGTTATGAGCCGGCCGCTCTAACCACTGAGCTACGGGCCCTTTCCCTTGAATGGAGCGGGCAACGGGATTCGAACCCGTGCATCGGGCTTGGAAGGCCCGCGCTCTACCAACTGAGCTATGCCCGCTTATCTGCGGGAGGCGTCGCGCGGGCATTCTACCACGCGGCTTTTTGATGCCTGAAATGACGGCTGCGAGCCTCTCGAGCGCTACAGGATCGGAAGGCCCAGATCGTCGCCACTGTGCTCGCTCTTCATTCCTGTACGGAGATGCTCCCCCCGGCTCAAATGCACCGGGGACAGGATTTCGAAATCCCCGACCAAGCTCAGGCTTCGCCCTGCCACAACATTCTGACCCTGTTCCAGGGCCTCAAGGATGCTCGCGCGGTCGTAGAGCTTGATATCCATCCAAACCGGGCCGCGCCGTGCGTAGCCGCGTGCAAACAAGAGCATTCTGCCGACAGGCTTGTAGCGCGCAGATACCAGCACCAAATCAACTTCTGTCTTAGCGATCGAGGCCCGCCTACCGCGCACGACACTCACTCAAAGTAGGTGTATTGTTCGGCGGAAATGCTCTGTCAAGTTTCGGGGAACCCGCGTGTCTTTTCAATAGTTGGAGGATCAACAGCAAGCTTCTTCTCAGGGGCTTTGGAAAGGTCGGGGTGGGCGGACTTGAACCGCCGACCTCCGCGTCCCAAACGCGGCGCGCTTCCATCTGCGCCACACCCCGGCCGGCGACGAGTATACCATCGCGGCCTGTGGCGCCGCTTCGTGTACAATCCCTCGAATGTTCGGGCGCCGCAATCGTTCCTCGCTCTCCGATACTCTTCGCGAAGCCGCAGACCCTGAAATTAAAACCCTGCGGGCCAAGATCTCCGATCGACAGGATACCGTAGCCGACCTGGAGCTCGAGCTCTTCGACATACGGGTCTCGCTTGAAGAATTCGAGCGAAAGCTCGAAGTACGTATCCGCCCGTTGGAACGTCAGCTCGCCGATCTTCAAACGCAGCTCCGGAAATCGCGTCATGACGCTGAGCGGCGTGCGCAGTGGGGCAAGGATCTTGAGCAAGCGCCGGATGTTGTCAAGCAATTTGAGCGAGCCTGGACGCCCGGTCAGCAGCATCCCAAGAAACCACGGAAAACATCTGCGCCAGAGAAATCAGAGCTAAAGGCACTGTATCGCGAGTTAGCCAAGCGCTTCCATCCGGATTTGACTACGGATCCCGAGGAAAAGAAGTGGCGGGAGGAGATGATGGCCGCCGTCAATGCCGCCTACCAAAACCAGGATCTTAATGCCCTGCTTGATCTGCGGCAGCAGCCGGATCGCCATCCCGAACGAGTTAGTCAGACTCGTGAAGAACTTCTCGCAAAGATGGCAGCGGAAGTCTTACGGCTTGATCGACTCATCGCGAAATTGAACCGGACTATGAACGAGCTATCCAATTCATCTCTGGCCCAGCTTCAGCTGAACGTCAGCATGGCTCGTCAATCCGGTCAGGATATGTTGAGCCAGATCGTCAAAAACCTTGAGCTTGAAATCGCTCGTGCAAGTGCGGAATTGGCCTCCTACAGCTGAATTCCCTTTAATAGAAAAAGCCCGGCGACAAGTCGTCGCCGGGCTTATCAACACAATGGATGCAAACTTAATGAAGCTGGCGCAGTACTAGCATCACCTTTCCTTGCACCTCCAGGTTTTCGGGGTTATCAATATAGATCGGCTCCATGGTCGGATTGGCAGGCTGCAACCGCACGGTGTCGCCTTCTCGATAAATGTGCTTTAGCGTTGTTTCTTCCTTATCCTTGAGCCACACCGCCACCATGTCCCCATTGGACCACTCTGGTGCCCGCTGCATGACCACAATATCGCCTTCATTGATCATGGCATCAATCATCGAGTCCCCCTTCACCTCCAGCGCGAAGAGGTCCTCTTTGGTGCTGAGCAAATTCGCCGTGATTTCGATCGCCTCATCCGCTCCGAACATGGGCGAGTCGGTACCGGGCATCGGCACGGGCTCGCTGGCGAAAATGCGACCGACTAACGGGACACGGACGATGCCGGCTGTCGGAGGTGAGGCTTTTTCTGTCAGCCGAAGGCCGCGCGAGACGTTCTGATCGCGATCGAGATATCCTTGATCGACCAATCGATTCAAGTTGTAATTCACTACGGAGGTCGACGAAATATCCACCGCCTCTCCAATTTCTCGAATGGAAGGCGGATATCCACTCTGCATACTGAACATCCGAATAAAATCGAGCATCTTGCGTTGACGATCCGAGAGTTTGCCTCGAGCCATTTGAACCTCCTTGGACGGATCCGACAGATTCCGCCATTTGCGCGGACCCTGCAGTTTGATCGGCCTGCATGAATTGCGCGCTAACCGTGCTTGCCGATATCCGCACGCTTGTTCGTATTCTAGCGGAACATCCGTTCTATGTCAAGCCACCCTTGGATGGCGGCCGACAAAGCCAAATTTCTGGGTTGACCTTGGCCGCGCGGATCGCCCGCTGTAGAATCGAGATACCCCACTGCGATTCATAGTATGAAACTTCTAGAACAACGAATTCTGAAGCATGGCGCCAACCTTGGTGGAGGCATCCTCAAGGTCGATGGATTCATCAATCATCAGGTTGATCCGGCCTTGATGGCAGCCTGCGGAAAAGAGCTGGCCCGGAAATTTCGCGAGGTTGGCGCAACAAAGGTTCTGACGGCGGAGATTTCCGGTATCGCACCGGCTCTTACCACCGCACTCGAGCTGGGTCTGCCGGTGGTCTATGCACGTAAGTCCAAGCCCATCACGATGCCCGATCAGATCTTCTTAACGCTTGCACCTTCGCACACGAAGGGCCGAACTGTGGAACTCATCGTATCGCCAGAGTTTTTAGGTCTCGACGAAAAGGTGCTGATCATTGACGATTTCCTTGCCTCGGGACAAACCATCATGGGCTTGGTGCGGTTGGCCAGTGCCGCGGGGGCATCGGTGGTCGGTATTGGCACCTTGATTGAGAAGCAGTTCGAGGGCGGGCGCGAGCTATTGGGCCGACTCGACGTTCCTATTGAAGCGCTGGCGGTGATCACAGAAATGAGCGAAGGCAAGATCGTGTTCGAGGCCAGATAAATTCCTATGGGCGACCTCATCGCCATCATCGATTTTGGATCCCAAACCTCACAGCTGATCGCACGCAGGGTGCGAGAGGCGCAGGTCTATTGCGAGCTCTTTCCTTACGACGCCCCTGCCGAATCCATTTTGAGGCTTGAGCCATCGGGCTACATATTGTCGGGTGGGCCAGCCTCGATCTACGAAGAAGGTGCGCCCCGAATACCAGAATTCGTCATTGAGTCTGGCCAGCCCATACTGGGGATCTGCTATGGAATGCAGGCACTAGCCGAAGCTCTTGGAGGCAAAGTCGCCCCTGCCAATTCTCGCGAATATGGCTCAGCAGAAATCCAGGTGGATACTGGAGATGGTCTTCTCGAACTTGGCGCTCAACAGGTATGGATGTCACACGGAGACCGAGTGGATGTGCTACCACGCGGATTTCAAGCCATTGCCAGCTCGAAGAATTCGCCTAACGCGGCGATGGGAAACCCAACCGATCAGATTTACGGCCTACAATTCCACCCCGAGGTCGAACATACGCCGATGGGCCGGGAAATCCTGCGCCGATTTGCGGTGGACATTTGCGGGGCGCATGCGGACTGGAAGCCTTCATCCATTAGCTCCGAGGCAGTACGAAGCATTCGAGATCAGGTAGGTGGTGGCAGCGCAATTGCGGCCGTAAGTGGCGGTGTCGATTCTGCCGTCGCCTCCGTGCTGGCGTATCAGGCTTTGGGGCAACAGCTGCATTGCGTGTTCGTAGATACCGGCTTGCTGCGCAGCGGGGAGCGTGAGATGGTCTCTTCCAGCCTCGGACCCCTGCTTGGCGATCAATTACAGGTGGTCGATGCGTCTGAAAGGTTTCTAACCAACCTGAAGGGTGTCGACGATCCTGAGCAGAAGCGAAGGATCATCGGCGAGCAGTTCATTCGGGTGTTTGAACAGGCCGCAGCTCACATGAAGCAGCCAACCTTCCTGGTGCAGGGGACGATTTACCCGGATGTTGTCGAATCAAGCGGCCAGGATCGTGAAGTCGCGGCTCGGATCAAAACGCATCACAACGTGGGCGGATTGCCACCGGACATGGATTTCGAGCTTGTTGAGCCTCTGCGATTCCTATTTAAGGACGAGGTACGCAAGGTGGGTCGCGAGCTAGGCTTGAGCGAAGCGCTGCTCGAGCGTCAGCCTTTCCCCGGTCCGGGCCTGGCGGTGCGGTGCTTAGGCCAGCTAACCCCTCCACGCCTCGACAGACTGCGCGCAGCGGATCGAATCCTCACGGACGAATTGCAATCCCATGGGCAGGTCTCCGATCAAGCCTTTGCGATTTTGCTGCCCGTGCGTTCGGTAGGCGTGATGGGAGATCAGCGAACGTATGGTGAAACGATCGTGCTGCGGGTCGTGACAACAGAGGATTTTATGACCGCCGACTGGGCTCGTTTGCCGCATGACCTGCTCGCTCTGATCAGCAGTCGCATCGTCAATGAAGTCACAGGCGTCAATCGGGTGGTCTATGACATCACGAGCAAACCTCCCGCTACGATTGAGTGGGAATAGGCTTGCGTGCTAAAATCTCCAAATGCACCGCTGGGGGCGTCTCAGCCTTCTTCTCGTGTTTGTGCTCCGCCCGACCGCACAGATCCAATCCTCTCTGAGCATATCCGAGCCGGATACGCAGGCCTTTCCGACCATCAGTTTGATGGTGAGCGTTTCGGATAGCGCCGGTCGGCGTATTCCGGGCCTCACTGCTGGAAACTTTCAAATCCTTGAGGATGGCATTCCGGTGGACGACCTCGTCGTCGAAGAGGTGTTGGTCGGCACTCGCCAGGTCTTTGTGATCAATACCGCCCCCGGCCTCGGCGTGCGCGATTCACATGGGTTGACTCGATTCGACTATGTGCGGCAGGAATTGCTCGAATATTGGCGCGATCCGGATGCCAGCCTCATTGGAGTCGATGATCTCAGCCTGCTGACCTCTGACGGTTTGCTCATTCAGCACTCCAACGCGGCGGCCGAGCTTGCAGCCGCCTTGGACGTGATGGAGCCGACATTTGAAGGATCCATCTCTGGCTTCGATTTGCTTTTGCTCGCGTTGGATTTCTCAGCCGATCCGTTGGAAGCTGCCGCGCTTCCGAGCTCACTGGTTTTTATGACCCCCATCATTGAAACGCCACGCGATCTACCGATCGCAAACGCGATTTCCCGCGCGAGCGAGTCCGGCACCGCCATCTACCCAATCCTATTTTCCAGTGATGAGGTTTTGGAACAGCCTGAGGTTGAACCCCTACGAGAGTTGGCAGAGGCTACTGGCGGTCAGTTTCTAGCGTTCGATGCCGAAGGTGGCATAGGGTCGGTCGCGGACCGCATCCTTGATCAGCGAGTTCAATACAGAGTCACGTTTTCCTCCCAAGCAAATACGGCAGGCTCCCACTCGCTACAACTTCAGATCACTGACGGCGATTTTGAGACGAGTTCGCCACCAGTAGAGTATGAAATTAATGTACAGCCTCCCGAAGTTGCGTTCATTCAGCCGCCTAATGAGATCGTGCGTCAGACCGACGACCCTGAGTTGGCTGTAGAGCAGATCGCTCCAACCACGTTCGAACTCCAGATATTGACCACCTTCCCAGACGGGCATGCTCGCAGCATTGAACGCAGCTCGCTGCTGGTTGACGACGAAGTTGTCGATGTGCGGCGAGAAGAACCGTTTGACAGATTCGAGTTTGATCTATCAGAGTACCGTCGGACCGGATCCCATACGCTCAAAGTGCTTGTGCGAGATACTCTTGGCCTGGAGGCGGAAACCATCGTAAATCCGGTACAGATTGTGATATCCAGGCCCGATCAAGGCTTGAGCGCCCTTACCCCCGCTTTGGACTCTCTGGTAGCGGTGCTGGCCGTGATCGTGGCCGGGATGGTGCTGATCATCGGACTCACGACGCTCGTCCGAAGGACACCGCTCCCTGAACCAGCGGCCGGAGTCCGGCTGAATCCGGTGAAACGGACCCGACTCCAGAGCACCGCCCCACCGGAAGCACTGCTCATCCCGCTGCGACCCTCCGGCGACCCGGTTCCACTTACTGGGGTCGATGTCGTCCTCGGACGTGACGCCTCGCTTTCTGCGGTAGTTTTGGATGATCCTTCCGTTGAGCGCATGCATGCACGTTTGATTCGCCAGGCCGATGGCGATTATCTACTTCGCGATCAGGACAGCGTCGCTGGCAGTTGGATTAATTACGAGCTGGTGCCAAAATCTGGGCAGAAACTACATCACGGCGATCATATTCAGCTGGGGCGTGTAGAATTCCGGTTTCAGCTGCCTGGCGATCATCCGCCGCGCAAAATTCAGATTTCGCCAGACGAGGGACCACCTAGGGAATGAACCTAACCGATCGCTCACC
Source organism: uncultured bacterium (assembly GCA_965364895.1). Taxonomy (GTDB): domain Bacteria; phylum Chloroflexota; class Anaerolineae; order Anaerolineales; family E44-bin32; genus JADFRG01. Next base: position 4,220 of record CBDTZL010000031.1, on the reverse strand, counting down.
TTTAATCGTGGCCGCCTTGTCCCATCCTGGCGAGGTTCGTGAGATCAACGAGGACCGCCTATCGGTAACTTCGTATACGCGAGAATCTGATGACGCTTCGGTCACTCTAGCGATCGTCGCAGACGGAATTGGCGGCCATCAAGCCGGCGAAGTCGCAGCTCAGATTGCAGTGGATCAGATCACCGATGACATTGGCAAGTCCAGCGGCGATGATCCGGTAGCTGAACTCTCGGTGGCTATCATTGCCGCGGGCAGGCTAATTTCCGAATCCGCCTTGCGGGACGATTCACTGCAGGGCATGGGTTCCACAATTGCTACAGCAATGATCGTTAAGGACCGCCTCTACATCGTCTCCGTTGGCGATAGCAGAATCTATCTTCTCCGGTCAGGCAATATTCGGCAGATTTCCATTGACCACACCTGGGTTCAAGAAGCCATCAATCACGGAATTTTGACTCCCGAGGAGGCCCGAAACCATCCGAACGCTCACGTCCTTCATCGACATTTGGGTGGAGATCGAGATCCACTCCCTGACCCGCGTTTGCGGCTCGCTGACGATGAAAGCGATGAAGATTCTCAGGCCAACCAGGGCATGCGCTTAGCCGCGCATGATCAAATCCTGCTTTGCTCCGACGGCTTGACAGATCTTGTAGAAGACGAAGAGATATTAGGAGTGCTTTCCTCGCATTCCCAGGACGAGGCGGCTAGAGCCTTGGTCGATATGGCAAGATCGCGCGGCGGCCACGACAACATTACGATGGTCATCGTCGAAATGCCGGATCCTGAAGCCGCTGAATCAGGTAGCCGACTCGGATCGGGCTTGCGGCTGATAGTTGCTACTATTGCTCTTCTGGCGCTGGTAGCGATTGGTTTGGGCATCAGCTACCTGCTGGGTTTTTGGCCCCGGTAGAACTCCCTCCATAAAACGCCCCTTAGGGACAGTCAACAGGGGCAAATCCACGGGCCTGCTTCTTGCAACAAGATTGCTGACCGCAAGCGGTAACTGTAGAATAGCCGGCCGTGAATAAGCCAATAAAAGCAAACGTCAGCCTGCTGCATGTGGCAGGTGGAGAGGGACGAAATTCCCCGCCACCTGGCACGCTTGCACTATCGCCGCCTCGAAAAGCCGCGAGGGGACGCAGTCATGATTTTCTCTTTGTCAGCCTCAAACTCCAAGGCACCGCGGGCGAGGGTCGAGCTTCAAGGCTAGCGCAGGTTGCCGCCCAGTCTTTCTTCAAAACCCCCGGATCGGTAACCGCTGCCCTTCGTCAGGCCACAATGGCTGTGAATCAGGAGCTGATCGACGGCTCACTGGAAGCCGGGATGGTGGTGGGCGCTTTACGAAGTGAAAACCTGTATTTCTCCCAGTGCGGAGCAGGGGAAACAATATTGATTCGGTCGGGAGCGGTGAGCCGTATGACCGGATCCTCTCGCACTCTCGGCAATTCACTCGCCCCTATGATCCAGTTCCAGCACGTGGAGGTTCAGCAGTCTGATCTCATCATTCTTACCGCCGCGGACGATGTTCCGTGGTCTGATGTCGCGCTCACCGGCCTTTCAGGTGTGGCAATAGACCAGGTCAACGATCGTTTGGTGGAGGGCACCGATCGGGACATCACCGGCCTTGTGATTCAAGTTCCGGGGAAGGCCCCGGTTGCGATGCCACGATTTGTCGAAGATCCTCCCATGGAAGTGGCGGGCACAACGGCAGCAGCTATTTCAGCGGCGCCTGCCGTGAGCGAACCGGTCGCAGTTCCCGCAACATCTGGCGAACAGACAGCACCGGATCAAGTAACAGCAGCCAGTGAAAGTACGGAGGTCGAGACCCCACAGCCCGGTCCAGCAGATTTCGAATCAGAGACGCCCAGGATCTGGCTTCGGCAGCTGACCTTCCGTCTTAAAGTCGCATCGCGGCGAGCAAGGCACATCCTTAGCGGAGTTATCGTCCGGTTAATTCCCGGAACGCTAGACGCCCAGCAATTTGATGAGTTTTCACCCAATCTGCTGGCTTTCACGGCAGCGGTGGTACCGATACTCGTGGTGGGTATCTCGAGCATTGTGTACTTCAAACATGGTCGGGTGGAGCAGTTTGAGAGCTACCTGACACAGGCGCGATCGGCCGTCGTCACGGCTCAACTTCAACCGCTTGACGAGCAATCGCGATCGGAATGGGTCATGGCCGAGCAATGGCTCGACCTGGCCGAAAGCTATCAGGCGACCGACGTGTCAAGTTCGCTGCGCGGCGAGGTTCAGGCTGCGCTGGATCAGCTGGACCGGGTCATTCGGTTGGAATTTATCCCGGCCGTGAGCGGAGGCTTCGGCCCTAAGGCCAACTTGACATCCGTAGCGGCCACAACCACCGACCTTTATACCTACGACGAGGGCGCGGAGACCATCTGGCACGCCTGGGCTACGGGACGTGGATATGAGATTGACAGTCAGTTTCAATGCCTGGCCGGCGCCGACAGTATTCCTGATTTTGGCCAACCCGTTAGCATGGTGATTCAACCTGAGCCTGGAGCTTTAGGGGCGGAAGGGGTGGTCGCGATCGATGCGGCTGGCTCCCTTCTTTATTGTGCTCCTGGCGCCGAGCCACTCACCGGCAAGCTGGCAACTCCTGATATTGGTTGGGGAGAGATCCAGGCCATCGAAGTGTTCGGAAATGACCTGTTCGTTCTGGATCCAGAAAAGAACGCGGTTTGGATCTACGATGCTGCCGATGGCCTCTTTAGCGGTACTCCCGCCCTGTACTTCGTAGAGGAGACCCGAGAACTAGGAACGGCGGTTGACTTGGCATTGGCCCAGGACGAGCTTATTATCCTTTACGCTGATGGCGGAATTGACCGATGTCGCAGGACCGTAGAGAGAACCGGCGATGGCAACCTTCGTATTCGTGTCGAATGCGAAACAGAGCCTCAGTTTCAGGACGAACGAGCCGGATTTGGCCCTCAGTCCACGATTCTGGGCGCCGAACCGGCCAGTTTTGTGTATTCTCCGCCTCCCGAGCCATCGCTGTTCTTTCTGGATGGCCTAGAAGGCACAGTCTTTCATTACAGCATGCGCCTCGTGTATCAGGCGCAGTACCCCACGGACTTCGAAGACCAGGTCAACGCTATTACCGCCGCGCCACCGAACGATCTCTTCGTGGCCGCCGGGGATCAGATTTACTACGCCCAGCTCGGCCGCTGAGCCATTCTTTGACAACCCCCATTCGCAAAGCTACAATCAACCTACCTTTTAAGGATCGACCATTTGAGTCGCTGGCCAGGTAAGTACGTAATCGGTCTCACAGGCAACATTGCCACGGGCAAGAGCGTCGTGCGTAAGATGCTGGAGCATCTTGGCGCCTACGGCATCGATGCCGATGCCCTGTCGCATCGCGCTATGGCCAAGGGTGCGCCGGGCTTCCCACTGGTTGTGAAATCGTTTGGGGAATGGATCGTAGACGACGAGGGCCAGATCGATCGCGCCCGGCTTGCAAAAGTCGTTTTTTCTGACCCAGGCGCGCTCGAAAAGCTTGAAAACATCGTCCATCCGCTGGTTACCCATGCCATTGATTTATTGATCCGCCGCGCAAAGCACAGTGTGGTGGTGATCGAAGCTATCAAACTGCTGGAGGGCGACTTAGCCGCCGGCAGTGATGCGGTGTGGGTCGTATACGCACAGGAGCAGCTCCAGGTTTCGCGGCTGATGCATAAGCGTCAGCTTTCTGAGGCAGCCTCGAAGCAGCGTATCGCAGCCCAATCTCCGCAAACCGGCAAATTGCGCATGGCATCGGTCGTGATTCGCAATGAAGGATCCTTTGAAAATACCTGGGAGCAGGTTCAAGCGGCCTGGGCGGAACTCCCGAAGCCCAAGGAACCCCTTCTGGAGCAGCCGCCAGAAGCGAAGCCCGGGCAGCTCGTGGTCCGCCGCGGCCGTCCGCAGGACGCCGACGATATCGCCCGCTTCATCACACAGGTTACCCACGGCAAGAAGAAGATGAACCGCGAAGACGTCATGGCTGCCTTCGGTGAGAAGGCGTACCTCATGATTGAGCGAGATAGTCACACGGCGGGCATTGCAGGTTGGCAGGTCGAAAATTTAGTGACCCGCATCGATGAGCTGTACTTTGCGCCCAACCTTCCTTTGGACGAAGCCATTCCGGCGCTGATGAACCAGGTCGAAACCGCCTCCAACGAACTGCAGAGCGAGGCTTCATTGCTATTCCTCCCGCCGTA
>CBDTZL010000030.1:0-17381 GCA_965364895.1 uncultured bacterium | reverse complement strand
GCGCTGGTCTCGGATGTTGAAGCAATCTTGCGCGCTGACCCGCGGCAAGCGCTGATCTCGAATGTTGAAGCCTTCTTGGGCAACGAGCCGCTACAATCGCTACCCTCGAGCTTTTAGCCACTTCTGCATCCGGGCCGCGGTCCAGCAGTTGACCACTTGCTTCTTCGTGACCCAGGCGCGGCGCGCGACTCCGACGCCAAGCTTGCGGAAAGCCAGGTGCTCAGGTCGGTGCGCGTCGGTGTTGATGGTTAGCAGTATTCCCATCTCAGCCGCGCGGCGAGCATAAATGTCGTTAAGATCTAACCGCTCAGGGTTTGAGTTGATTTCCAGGATGGTTCCATGCTCGAGAGCCGCCTCCAGAATTCGATCCATGTCCAGGTCAGCCGGCTCGCGCCTTCCAATCAGGCGTCCGGATGGATGAGCGATGATATCGACGTGCGGATTTTGGATCGCGTTCAACATTCTTTGGGTCACTTGCTCGCGTGGCTGACGCAGAGAGGTGTGAACTGATGCAATCACAATATCGAACGTGGCCAGCACTTCATCCGGGAAGTCGAGCGTCCCATCAGCCAGCACCTCCATCTCGGTTCCATGAAGCAAGACAAAGTTCTTATCAAGAGCCTTTCGGATTTTGGCAATCTCCTTGCGCTGCTGCTCCACCCGCTTTACTGTCAGACCGTTGGCAACCCCGAGGCTCTGGGAATGATCGGTAATCGCCAGATACTTGCGTTTTTCCTTTTTGGCCGCCTGAACCATATCCTCGATCGAGTTCTTTCCGTCACTCCAGGTACTGTGCGCGTGCAGCTCGCCCTTCAAATCCTTGACTTCGATCAACTCCGGAAGGTCACCGCCCTGAGCAGCTTGAATCTCCCCGCGGTCTTCACGCATCTCGGGTGCGATCCAGGGTAGCCCCAGCTTCTTGTAGACATCTTGCTCAGCCGCTACGGTAATTTCCCCGCCATCCTCCAGCTTGAATGCCTGGTCAGACAGGGATAATCCCATCGACAGGGCGAGCTCGCGCAGACGAACGTTGTGGTCTTTTGAGCCGGTCGCATATTGCAGGGCGGTGCCAAATCGTTCGGAAGGATGTGTCCACACCTGAACCCGTACACCATCGATGAGCTCCACGCTCGTTTTCACATCACCTCTGCTGCGTACTCTTCCCACGATGGGCAGCTCCACGAAAGTTTGCATCACTTCATCAGGGTGGTCGGTAGACACCAGGAGATCCAAATCACCGACCGTCTCTCGCATCCGGCGTAAGCTGCCCGCAGCCTCTGCCGCCTTGACCTTCGGATGTCGCCGAAGTTCCTCCAGCAGCTGCTCAGCGATTGGGAGAGCCACGCCGATGGACATTCGGCCAGTTTGTCGTCGTTTTAAGGCTTCGATGCTCTCCAGGATCCGCGCTTCAGACTTAGCTCCCATGCCTGACAGCTTCTGGAGCTCTCCGTTTTTAGCAGCTGACTCCAGCTCCTCAATCGAAGTAATATCGAGCTCGGCCCAAAACCGAGCAGCCTTTTTGGGCCCGACATCCCCGACCTTCAAGACATCTAGAAGGCCAATTGGAATCTCCGCTTTGAGATTCTCGTAGTACTGCAGCTCGCCTGTTCGAAGAAGTTCGTCGGTCTTCTCCGCAATTGCCTTGCCCACTCCCGGAATATCTTCGAGCGCGTCCTCTTGCCAAATGGCATTGATGTCTCGACCCAGAGTCCTGATGGCCTCCGCCCCTCGGCGATAGGCAATTACTTTAAAGACTTTCTCGCCTTTGATCTCAAGCAGGTCTGCGATGTCCTCAAAAACCTGCGCTACCTCTGCATTGTTCATTCCCACACCTGGTCGAAGAGCTCATTCTAAGCCATGCAGGCGTGATATGCTTCGAGCCCTTAAGCTGGCTTACTGCGCGTGATTCGGGGCGTTGAATGCACGAAGTTGTCGGTAATCTGCATATGCACACCACAACCTCCGATGGACATGGATCGCAGGATGAAGTGGCCGATGCGGCGATCAAAGCCGGGCTCGACTTCATCGTTGTAACTGATCACAACATTCTCCCCACAGAATTGACAGGCTACTACTACTTGGGGCATGAGCGCATTTTGCGGCTTATCGGCCAGGAGGTTCATGACGTAGGACGCGAGCCTGAGAAGTCTCATCTCCTCATCTACGGCGCACACGAAGACCTCTCTAGATTCGCCGATCAGCCGCAGGTCTTGATCCGTGAGGTCAAGAAACGTGGGGGCTTGGCATTCCTGGCACACCCGGTCGACTGCGGAGTGCCGCAATATGATCAGCCAGAACTCTCGTGGGATGACTGGGAGGTCGAGGGCTACACCGGAATCGAAATTTGGAATTTCATGACTTCGTTCAAGTGCTTGCTGCGATCCCGATTTCATGCCGCATTTTATGGCCTGCTTCCCTCACGAATTGGACGCGGCCCAGAGATTGGCTTACTCGAGCGCTGGGATCGGATGCTTGATGAGGGGAACCACGTAGTGGCCATTGGAAACGCCGATGCACATGCTCTGCCCGTACGTCTTGGGCCGATTCGGCGGACCATCTTTCCATACGAATGGCTTTTCAATGCCGTCAACACGCATGTGCTTCTTGATGAACCGCTGTCTGGGGAGGCCGTAGCGGACGAAAAACAGATTTACCAGGCAGTTGAACAGGGGCGCTGCTTTGTAGGATATGATCGGTCGGCTCCTACCCGGGATTTCATGTTTAGCGCGCACTCGGAGCATGGAAAGGCGATCATGGGCGAGCGTCTTCGGTTCGGATTGGGGGCCACGCTGCAAGTGAGCACACCCTACCCCGCTCACATCAGAATTCTGCGGGCAGGCCAGGTAGTTCGCGAATGGGCCGCAACGCAACACGCAGTTCTGTCGGTAGACGAGCCCGGCGCCTACCGGGTTGAAGCAAACCTCGCCGGCCGCGCTGCGGCGCCCTGGATATTTAGCAATCCAATCTATATTGAGCGAGCGTAGAACAACTGGGAGCAAAGAGATCGCGCTCAAAGGGCAAACCTTATGTGTCTATGCGCAATTCAAAGGGAGAACTCGACATTGAGAACGAATGTGAGCAACGGTTAGATGCCTGACTTCAAGCTGCGTGCTCCATTTAAGGCCATGGGCGATCAGCCGCAAGCCATACGAGCACTGAACTCGGGCTTGAAAGACGGGTTTAAACATCAAGTCCTGTTGGGGGCTACCGGCACGGGAAAGACGTTCACCGTAGCCAGCATTATCGAGGACCAACAGCGCCCCACTCTAATCATCGCCCACAACAAAACTCTGGGCGCCCAGCTTTATGCCGAGTTCAAAGACTTTTTTCCAGAAAATGCGGTGGAGTATTTCGTTTCCTATTACGACTACTACCAGCCTGAAGCCTATGTTCCGCGCCACGACCTGTATATCGAAAAGGAAACCGATATCAATGAGGAAATCGAGCGGCTACGGCTGTCGGCGACCGCTTCCGTCATCGCACGCCGCGACGTGATTGTGGTGGCCTCGGTGTCCTGCATTTACGGTATCGGAAATCCGGAAGCTTACGGGCGCATCGTGATCCACCTGGAGAAAGGCGGAGTCTATCGGCGGGATGGGCTGCTGCGCCAACTCGTTGAAAGCCACTACTCTCGCAACGATCTTCAACTCAGTCCTGGGACATTCCGGGTGCGTGGAGATACGCTCGAAGTGGTGCCCGCATATGAAGAACGTGGCTTACGGATCGGCTTTTTTGGCGACGAGCTGGAGCGGATCGCGCAATTCGACATCGTCACCGGCGAACTAATCGCCGAGCGAGAGGAAATTGACATTTTCCCCGCCAAACACTTCATAACGGAAGAAGAGAAGCTTAAAGCTGCTATCGACGATATCCAAAATGAGCTTACCAGCCAGGTGCAGCACTTCAAAGAGCAGGGCGATCACCTTGCAGCCCAAAGACTTGAACAGCGAACCAACTACGACCTAGAAATGATGCGAGAAGTGGGGTATTGCTCTGGCATCGAAAATTATTCGCGCCATCTGGATCAGCGCCCAGCTGGGTCCCCGCCCTGGACCCTGATGGACTATTTCCCGCCTGATTTTCTACTTGTCATCGACGAAAGCCATATGACCATCCCTCAAATCGGTGGCATGTACGCTGGGGACCGCTCCCGCAAGGAAACGCTGGTGGAATATGGGTTCAGGCTTCCGTCCGCGATCGACAATCGCCCGCTTGCGTTTGATGAATTCGAAGAACGGACCGGTCAGGTTCTTTACACCTCCGCCACACCCGGACCCTACGAGCTTGAAGCAGCCGAACAAGTAGTGCAACAGATTATCCGTCCGACCGGTCTGGTAGATCCGGCAGTGGAAGTGCGCCCGGTGGAAGGCCAAATCGATGACCTGGTAGGCGAGATCAAGAAGCGCACCGAGGTCGGGCAGCGCACATTGGTTACGACCCTGACCAAACGCATGTCCGAAGACCTAGCAGACTACCTTTTGGAGCTCGGAATTAAAGTGCATTATCTACACTCTGAGGTCGACACCCTAGATCGAGTGGGAATTCTGCGCGACCTAAGGCTGGGGGTATTTGATGTAGTGGTTGGAATCAATCTGCTCCGCGAGGGGCTGGATCTGCCAGAAGTATCGCTGGTCGCAATCCTGGATGCCGACAAAGAAGGCTTCCTCCGCTCCACTACTTCGCTCATACAGACTACCGGTAGAGCCTCCCGGCACGTCGAAGGCAAAGTCATCATGTATGCCGATGTCATGACCAAGTCAATGAAGTCAGCCATTGACGAGACCAACCGGCGTCGTGACATACAGATCCAATTCAATAAGGAGCATGGGGTTGAGCCGCTCAGTATCGTTAAGGCCGTGCGTGACCTTACTGACCAGATGACCGCGCAAGCTGTTGCGGAACAGCAAGCGGAATATCGAGCTACCGCCCCGCTGGATATGCCCCGGGACGAGTTGGCCAGATTGATACGCGAGTTGGAAAAGCAGATGCACATGGCCGCGGATGCCTTGGAGTTCGAGAAAGCGGCCGCGATGCGGGATCAGATCTTCGAGCTGCGCCAAACTCTTGCTGAAATGGATAACCTCCCGCCCTGGCAGCGAGTGCGCATGATGGCGGGGGAAACCGAACCCGAACTGTAAGGGGATCGTTAGCGATGGATCGGTGAGCGACTGCTAGGATGATTGTTGAAGACACACATTCTTACCTAATGCGGCGTGTCAGAAAAGGACAGTCATGGCATCCATCGAAGAAGCGATCACATCTGCCGTCGAGGCCATTAATCGGGGCGACCTGGGCCAGGGACGTACGACATTGAGCTGGGTGGTACGAGAAGAACCCGACAATCGACTGGCCTGGGTGTGGTTGGCAGCTTGCGTGGATAACGATCCAGCCCGAGACGAATGCTACCGTCGGGCATCAGAAGCTCCCACATTTTCTAACTCTTAGATAAGACTGCGAGCCGAATGGCGGAGCGGATGGTCATCGATGAATGAGGTGGTAGCGGGGATGTTGATCGGAGCCATACTGGGATCGCTCGTAACTGCTGTGTACCTTGGGATATGCCTCAAGGAAGATCAAGAAGGCCAGCGCAGCTGGATTGATGATGCAATCACGCGAGCGTTTTCTGCGGTCGAATATTCCGTGCTTGAGGAGCAACCCCCGGGAAACTGAGGTTCTGAGCCGGGCTCACGCTCTAAATAAAATGGGGCTGCCGATGGCAGCCCCTTATGCTTGGCGCGCCCGGCAGGACTCGAACCTGCGCGCTCCAGATTAGAAGTCTGGCGCTCTATCCAACTGAGCTACGGGCGCACATCGTATTTTCCCTCGAAACTCTACTGCCCTCCATAGAGTGGGCTTAGCCGAGGGGCTCTTCCTTCGCTTAATCTTATCCTTTTTGAGGGGTTGTGAAATCAGTGGGCCGGACGAATGCCCTTGTAAATGCGAGGTCCCGAAAGAGTGCGCAATATCATTCGAGCTGGGCGGCCGATTTGCTCACCAAGCTCTTCGGGAGTCAGCGGGGCATTTCCATTCGCGAGGAAAACGCGAAACACCCCATTTACGAGGCTGGTTTGCGGTGTGAGGTAGCCCTCTTGCTGTGCGCAGTGTGAAATCAGAATGTCTTCGATCCGAGTCAGTAGCGTAACTTCCCCGGTTTGTGGGTCGACGTGATCGACTTTGGCCTTCGGGTCTATCTCCAGATACAGCTCCTGATGCTCACGGCATAAGTGGCTTCTCAAGTACACGTCGAGATCCCGGTCCGATCGATCCCACCACCCATAATCGATATGGAATGGCGCTTCTAGGGTGGGCCGCACCATGGAAGGTGGAGCTGGGGTGCTCATTTCTCTTAGGTCTCCCCCTCGTTCAGTTTCCAATAGTGATCACCTACCGGCTCAAAGTAAGGCTGCGTTGCTAGCTCAGCAAAAATCGGCCCGGGCGGCAGGCGCCGGATGACATTCACCGCCGAGTACAGGCTTTTGGCGTGTACGGTGGCTTGCGGGTTGAGTCTGGCCAGTTCCCGAAAAACCTGCAGGGTCAACCGATCAGGCGGCAACCTTCGTTGCTCTCCGCTCTGCCAGGCTTCAGCAAGCGCCTGCTCATCCATCTGGCCGACGATCATTCGCTCATCGTACGCAGTACCGACCGGATGCTTCAGCATGGTGAAGCCTATATGGCCATTGTCGTCGATCGTTACCATCCGTATCCAATCGTTTCGCTGGCGAGGCTCCAACGCCCGAAGAATGACTTCTCCTTCGACCTCGGAGGGCTTGATCTCGATCAAGCCTCCTGCAGGAACCCGGTTGCTCCGGTACCAGTTCGCGAGCCCGTAGACGTATCGCTCTTCGCGCACCACCCAACCCGGAAACTTTTCTCCAGTGGTTCCGTCAATCAGGATAAACCGGATCCTGGGCGCCTCATACGCAGTCGGAAACAGCGTCTCAAGCTTGGCTGATAAAGGTAACGTGCCTGCTTGCCGATGTGGAAACAAAATTGGCAAGGTGACTAGTTCGGTGGCTGCAGAATCAGGCGGAGCTAGCTCACTCAATTCATCGTCAAGGTTGCGCTCGAGCGCCAGCAGTTCATCCGTCAATCGATTCCGATCATAGGCTTTAGGCGAATACGCAATTCGCTTGGGAATCTCTAAAACCTCGTCTGGCTCAAGTCGTTTCAAGTACCAGAGCACCTTGCCTGCCGGCCCGACCTCATCGAATCGCTTGTCTTCTTGCAGCGCAAAATCGACCGAGAATTCCGTAAGCAAGGGGTCCAGGCCAGATGGAAGTTCCATATGGTCTGCCAGCGACTTGGTTGGCAGCGGACCCCCTTCCGCAACATCCAAAACCGCCTCTGCCAGATTGAGGTGACCCTCATTGATGTCCGCCAGGAGTCCGCTGTGGAACCAGCGCCCCGCGATTCGCACGGTTTCGGGACTCTCGTGCAGCTTCGCCTCGAGCTTGCCTTCGATCGAAAGACCGTAGCGCTCGATGACAATCTCTGGGCTTATGTCAGATTCGAGTTGATCGTTTTCTGAGGCCAGCGAATTGAGAATGTGTTCTTGCAGGCGAGCAGCAAAATCCAGGGTCTCGTCATCATCCTTGAAGCTGACCTGAATTACGTCAAATGGGGGAAGATCAGGATTTTCTGCTGCTCGAATGCTCGTAACCGTACCAATCCGGTTATCGAGCGATCGAAAGCTAAGCCGCTCCCCAACCTCGTAGGTCTCACCCGGCCGGTAGGCATCGAGATCGCCGGTCGATCGGCTTTCTTGTTCAATTCGTTGGAGCTCAAGTCGATGCTCCGCCAACGCAAGCGCCATTTCCTCGATGGTAAGCGGAACTTCGCGCTCAAGAAGCAGGTTATCGATGAATTCAATGTCTTGTTCCGAGACGTCGAATTCAGCCCAATAGAGTTCTGGTGCGGGGGCGGAGGCAGGATGCATTCGGGGGTTTAGTGGATTTGGGGTGCTGCTCGGCCATTATACTATAGGGGTTATGACGAGCTCAAAAGATCAACCTCACAAACTTGTTTCTGTAGGGACCGCTGACGGCCAGGTTGAAGCTGAAATTATTAAAGGGCTGCTGACCGCTAATGGTGTCGAAGTTTGGCTATCTCAGGAATCTGCCGGTACGGCTCTGGGCCTGACGGTGGGAGCAATGGGTGAAGTGGAGATCATGGTTCGCGCTGAGCAGGCGGAAGAAGCACGCTCGCTCCTGGATCAAGGTTCCGAGGAGGAATCTGAGGCCTAGGGAAATTCCGTCAGAGTCCACTCAATTGGATCCACAGGTACACCGCCTACCCAGATCTCCCAATGTAGATGCGGGCCGGTAACACGGCCGGTTCCCCCAACAAACCCAATTGTCTGTCCGGGTTCCACCAAATCGCCAGGCTGCACCAGGCTCTCAGACTGGTGCAGATACCCCGTGTAGACACCCCATCCATGATCAATATAGGTCACATTGCCTCGTACTGTGAGGAAATCAGAGAACGCCACCCGCCCTCGAGCTGGAGCTAAAACCGGGGTGCTACTGCTGCCATAAAGATCCAAACCGGTGTGGTAATAGATAAACTCGCTTCCGTTGTAGCTACGACGAGTTCCAAAAAACGAGGGAAATGCATCGAAGAAAGTAGATGGGTAGGAAAAAGGCCCATCCCAGAGTCTCTCTGAAGTCACCGAGCTCACAATGCGGGCGACGAGTTCATCCTCTGGCTCGGTATTCGCTGGATCGAGAGTTTCAGGAGGCACTTGCAGAAATTCCTGGCCGTACCCACCATCTCGGACAACGATCGGCTGACTGTAGCGAGTTGACGCATCAAGGGCTAGCTCAAGCTCAAGCAAGCCCGGCTCTTCTAGTGCGTGTACGCCTTGCAGCGCAAGCGATGATCCTTCCTCGGTAGAGGTCACAACCAACTCCTGGTCCCCCAACTGGCCAGAGACCTCATTTGGTCCTTCGAATCGGATCGAGATCGTCCTTCCCTGAGTGGCTCCTTCCGGAGCTAAGCTGATGGTTCCGAACTCGGGAGGCAATGCAGTGGTGGCCTGCTCACCGCCTGGTGCATACATCAGCTCGCCGGGAACCAGCCAGCGTCGACCCTCTGTCCCGTTTACATCCATCAACAAATATGATTCCAGATCGAGCTCAGCCGAGAGCTCGAGCAGGCTTTGCCCATGGAGGGTTGAGCTTCGATGAGAGGTAGGCATCCCTCCGATTCGTTCCGGAAACGCGAAAGGCTGTCCCGAATAGAGGCGATAGGGATTCAAGACTCGATTGAGCCTGCCTAACTGGTCCTCCGGGAGTCCGTAGCGCAGGGCCAGGCTTTGGAGCGTTTCCCCAAACCGAACTTCATTGAATTGAAGGGTCCCGCTTAACCCATCGTAACCAGGGATTACCAGTGCTTGGCCAGGGAAGATGGCGGCCGGATCCTGAATTTGATTGGCGGCCGCCAGTTCCTCGACCGATGTGCCAAAAATCTGCGCGATTGTGAACAGGGAATCGCCAGCTTCGACCACATACACCGGCCCCTCTTGCTGTGCTGCGGCCGTCGCAGTGCCGGCCAGAAGGATGATGGCCAAAATTAGAGCGCTGAAACGCATTTCGCGATTATAGCTTTTTCGCTGGGCTGGCACTGAAGGAAATAGGTGGGCAGCAAATCGGCCGGGACCGAACCGCGCAAGCCGATAACGGCAACAGAGATAGGCTCGCGAAAACGGGGCTGCGAATGCAGCCCCGCCTGAGTTCCACCTGTCTCGCCAGTTAGTCGGCTTGACCTAAGATTTTTTCGACGCTCTCGAGCAACTCCTGCGGCCCGAACGGCTTCGTAATGTAGTCATCGACCTTAGCGATATGGAGTCCCAGCACCTTATCAATTGACTGGGCCTTGGCAGTAATGACGATAACCGGGATATCACGCAGTTCTTCATCCGATTTCATACGCTGATACACCTCCCAGCCGTCCATATCCGGCATCATGAGATCCAACAGCACTAAATCGGGTTTTCGCTTCTGAACTTTCTCGAGCCCTTCCAGCCCTCCGTTTGCGCCTTCCACAGTAAATCCGCGGCGGCCTAAAATGAGCTGAACCAGGTCGATCATTTCCTGTTCGTCTTCGATGCAGACGACCAGTTTTCCATTGACGGTGATGGGGGCATTTCCGTTGTTGGTTACCACATTGGAAAGTTTACACTATCGATTCCGAGGCTCGCAATGAACCCTGGTCCCATTAAACGCACAAGGTCGCCACATTCATGGCGACCAAGGCGAGAGTGGAAACACCTAATGCGGAGGTTGCCCGCTGTTAAGGTGCAGCCGGATTATGGCACAAAACGTCTCAATTGCGACTGAATTGAAAGGTGTCTGAAAGGTGGGCTAAAACTAGGCTAGAAAGACGTTTACGAGAGCCGCAAACGTGTAAACCAGGCCGATAAAGTTTACGGCCAGGCCAAAAATACTCAACGCCAGGAATGTGAAACGAATCGGATTATTCACCGCAAGTAACCGAGGAGCGGCTCGGTCCCCCAACCGAAGTACCAGAAGATAGAGTTGTCACGACGTGGGTTGTCTCCGACCCCCGATCGAATGGTACCACAGTACTAGCAACGCGCCGACAGGGGAATGCGGGGTCGAACAGGCGAGGCTGTGTCTTCGGCTAGTTACTTAGAGATCATCTGTGCTTTATAACTACAGAGGGGAATGCACGAATTAGCTTCCGCGACTTGAATGCTGACTAGCTACCTTATGAGGAATTTCCGACTTCCGCAGATGGTCCGGAGATTACTTTCGTCGATTTGAACGATGGCGGGCAGTTTTGCTCCGCCCATTGTAGCGAGCATGGTTACGTTTCTGCTGTTTGCCTGAAGGCTTTGCATTGTTTTTCTGGAATTCATTTTCGGGCACGAATCGGCCGTAATTGAAATTCGGCAGCCGGCGCTTCTCGATCGGCGTGCCAAGCAGTTTCTCGATGCCCCGGATCATCTGCTCGTCCTCTTGTCCTGCAAAAGTGTAAGCTTCGCCGGATCGGTGAGCTCGACCAGTGCGGCCGATCCGATGGGTGTACGCATCGACCGTATTGGGAACGTCAAAGTTGATAACGTGCGATATTTCTGACACATCGATTCCACGTGAAGCAACATCTGTTGCAGCGAGAATGTCAAACTTCTTGCTGCGAAACCCATCGATCGCTTTTTGTCGCTGGCTCTGCGACATATTGCCTTGCAGCGCCGCCGCACGATACCCCCGCTTTTGTAAGTCGCGTGCCAGATTGCGAGCGCGATACTTGGTGCGGGTGAAAATCAGGACCCGATCGGTAGGGGTCTGTTCGAGCATTGCCAGCAGCAGGCTCTTTTTGAGATTTGCGGGCACAGGATAGATCGCGTGTGAAACAGTCTTCGCCGGAGCAATTTTCCCAATCTGAACCGTGACTGGATCTTTGAGAATGCTGTCCGCCAGTTTCCGAATATCTTGCGGCATTGTGGCTGAGAAGAAGAGCGTCTGGCGCCGCTTCGGAAGCAGCTTGAGGATGCGACGAATGTCAGGCAGGAAACCCATATCGCACATGCGATCGGCCTCATCCAGCACCAGTACCTCAACCTGCGAAAGATTAATTTCTCCGTCACCCACGAGGTCGAGCAGACGACCGGGGCATGCAATTACGATCTCAATGCCGGTACGCAATCGTGAAATCTGAGAGTATTTACTCACCCCCCCATAGACAGCCACGCTGCGCACCTTGCTGTTCTTGCTGAGGTCGAGACTCATCTGATAAATCTGTTCAGCCAGCTCGCGCGTAGGAGCAACAATGAGCGCCCTGACTTGACGAAACGGGCCTTTGGTAAGCCGCTGCAGGATCGGCAAAAGAAAGGCCGCGGTCTTACCGGTACCGGTTTGCGCCAGACCAATTACGTCTCGGCCCTCAAGTACCTTGGGGATGGCTTTCTGCTGAATGGGGGTTGGAGTTGTATAGCCTGCCGCCTTGATTCTGGCGACGATACGCGGATCCAACGAAAAATGATCAAAACTCACTGATAGTACTCCTCGACTCTGTTGAGCCAAGTTGCACCCTCAGCCCAAAAACGTTCTGCAGTTGATCTTGCCAAAAGTGAAGCAAGTCAATTGCTCACAAATACAGCGCATCATTATAGTCGCTGAAGCGGGCGAGCGGTAGCAAGTTGCTATAAGGGCCGGTTTGAGGGAATTCTGACTCCAGGGCAGCGGCTTGCATTGCCTGGAGCCAGATCTCTACTTGAGGTGCGCCACACAGGAATCGAACCTGTAACCTGCGGCTTAAGAGGCCGATGCTCTGCCTAGTTGAGCTAGTGGCGCTCGCCGCGAGTTTACCAACCAAACCATTGCCGGTCAACATCGCCCGTTCGCGCAGTCAAGGCGCACCCCCCCCTTTAGCGAAGGGCAAATTCCGGCAATCGAACGCGGGGCGATCCCGAGCCTTGCTACAATTCCCAACGGCTTTATGCTTCGATCTCTAATCCTCTTTCTGTCTGATGCGAAATGGGCGCAGCGGCTCGTCAAAGACTGGAGCCTCGCCCGTCGAGTAGCTCGCAGATTTGTTGCTGGCGAATCCTTGGCCGATGCGCTGGAAGTTGCCCGGATCCTTGAAGAGCGCGGGCTGGTAACTACGCTCGCGCACCTTGGCGAGCATGTGTCTACCCGGCAAGAGGCCGATCGCTCACGCGACGAAATCCTCAAACTCATTCAGGCCATCGGCGCCAGCAAATTACCTTCCAACATATCTGTCAAACTTACTCAGTTAGGCTTGAGCCTTAGCTACGAACTGTGCATGACCAACTTGCTGGAAGTGGCTCGAGAGGGAGCCGCCCAGGGCGTGTACATACGAATCGACATGGAGGAATCAGCTTATATTGATCAGACCCTGAGCCTCCATCACGCCCTTGCCGCAAAGGGCCTTTCGACGATGGGCCTGGTATTTCAGTCCGCGTTGATTCGAAGTGAAAATGACGTGCGATCAACGGTTGCAGAGGGAACCAGCGTGCGGATCGTCAAGGGAGCTTACCGAGAATCGCCCTCCATTGCGTACCAGTCCAAGAGCGATGTAAGCGAGAGTTTTGACAAGCTGTCCTCCGTTGCGTTAGAGGCAGCGCGGGATCAAGGCGCGATTCCAATTTCGGCCGATGGCCGCACGCCTCCGCTGACCGCTATCGCCTCCCATGATTCGAACCGGATCGAATTTGCGGAGAATTATGCGAGGCAGATTGGGGTCTCCCGCTCTGCACTTGAATTTCAATTTCTCTACGGAATCCGCTCCGGGCTCCAGGTGTCGCTCCATCAGCGCCGGTATCCGGTGCGGGTATATGTGCCCTATGGATCGCAGTGGTATCCATACCTGATGAGGCGGCTTGCGGAACGTCCGGCGAATCTTTGGCTCGTTGTTTCGAATCTGATTCGCAGATGATGGGCACCCGCGGCAGGCGATGCCCGATTAGCCCTCTCCGGTGGCACAGTCCGGTACGATGATTCAGGGTCCTTGTCCTGCACACCTTTTTGATCCGTCAGGAGACCACCATGCAACTTGAGGGAAAGATTGCCTTAATAACAGGCGCTGGCCACCGTCTAGGCAAGACGATTGCGCTCGCGCTGGCAAACGAGGGCTGCCATCTCATGATCCACTTCAATCAAGCGCAAACACCCGCTGCGGAGACTGCGACACAGGCAGAATCCATTGGCGTTCGAGCTGCCCTGGTTCAGGCCGACCTTTCCGTTACCCAAGGGGTTCGAAAAACATTCAGCGCCCTCGACTCTGCGTATGGAGGAATCGATCTGCTGGTAAATTCGGCCGCGATTCTCGAGCGGCGCAAGTTGCTTGAGGTCGAAGAGGATGATTGGCGAAGATCCATTGGTCTAAATCTAAAGGGCGCCTTTTTTGTCCTCCAAGAAGGCGCCCGGCGCATGCAAAGCAGGGGCGCGGGATCGGTGGTCAATGTTTCAGACACTGCTGGCCACCGCCCGTGGAAAGAATTCCCGCTTCATTCGATCAGCAAATCAGGCTTAGAGATGCTGACACAGGTTGCAGCCGTTGCATTGGCGCCCGACATCCGTGTGAACGCGGTAATTCCTGGACCAACGCTCAAGCCGGAATGGATGAACGATGAGAGATGGGATGAGGTCACAGGTAAAATACCTCTTGAGCAGACTGTACCCAGTCAGAACGTCGCCGAGGCAGTGGTGTTCTTGATGCAGAACGAATACATCACGGGGCACTCACTCCGGGTCGACGGTGGCAGTTTACTCATTTGAGGCGTTTGAGGGAGACTGATTCATGATCGAACGCAAGGATGAACTTCGCAGCCATATGGAGAGTCGGAATGCTGAGACATGGCCGTTCCTAGAAGGGTTGACTGAGGTCGACATGCCGGTGGAGGTTTATTCATCAGATGAAAACACGTGGACCGTCAAAGATCTGCTCGGTCATCTAGCGGACGGGGAGCGCGGCAATCTGGGCCAGGCCCGGAGGTTGGTCGCTGGAGAGCAGACAGTACCTCCCGATTTCGATCTCGATCGCTGGAATCGAGGTGCAGTTCGCAAAGCTGCCAAAAGCTCCACTGCTGAGCTGCTGGAGGTTATCTCCGAATCTTATTCAAACGCCCTGCATTTCTTAGACACCCTAGATGAGGGCGACCTGGACAAATCAGGATTGCATTCGAGCCTCGAAACGTTGACCACCGAAGGGTTCCTTCGGCGAATGGTTGACCATCGTCTCGAGCATGTAACCGATATGCAATCCGCTCTCGGATAGCAGGTTCACACAATTGCAGCGGTCCCTGGATACGAACTGTGCGACGAGCCCAAGCCTCTATTGCGGGCTTCTGACTGCTGCCGGTGTCGCGAATTACCCACCCCTCAATTGATGACCCTCCCTATCCACGATCTCTTCGTCCGAACTCTGCATGTCGAGCAAGGCTCGAATGGTGCAAAGCTGGAAGTGCTCCGCTACAGCGATCATTTGTTGCGGCGATTTGGATTTGCGGAGGTTGTTTTCCTGAAGAGTGATCAGGTCCGACCTGCGGCATCGCGCAAGATCGCAGACGAGGCCTGGGCTCTGATAGAAGGCAGCGTCCAATTTACATGGCGCGATCTTCGCCCATCGTCGCCCACCCTCCAGGAAACCTATATGCTGGATTGCAATGAACCGACCCTGGTACTGGTGCCGTTTGGGGTTGCATTTGAAGTGCGGGCAGTGGACGGTCCATCCCAGCTGCTACGGCTCTCCACCCATGAGATCGACGAAGAGTGATTTCGTTTCATCATCTCCGCCTCTTCATCCGACTTTCGCGTCCGTTCTTCTTGTTGGGAGGGGTTCTTCTCTACGCGCTCGGAGCGGCGATTGCTGCCTACCTGGGTCGCCCAATCGATGCAGCGCTTTACCTGGTGGGACAAACCCTGGTCACCTTGCTCCAGCTGATGACGCATTACCTGAATGAGTACTTCGATTCCGAGATGGATCAAGACAATTCGTCACGAACCTGGTTATCAGGAGGGAGCGGAGCGATCGGTCCTGAGGGTCTACCGAAGAAAGTCGCCCTTTACGCGGCTGTGATCACCTTGGCACTAGCTGCTACGATCTCTACCGCGGCGCTTGTAACCGGCGCGTTTCCGGTGCTGGCATGGCCAGTGCTATTGCTCAGTTTTGCAGGTGCGTTCTTCTACAGCGCCCCCCCCTTGCGACTGGCTACCACCGGCTACGGAGAATTAATTGCGGCGTTGGTAGTTGCCGGTTTGACTCCAACCTTTGCCTATGTGATTCAGACCGGCGAGCTACATCGGTTGCTGCTGATGAGTACAACTCCGCTTATTGCGCTTGCCTTTGCTATGATTGTTGTCTTTGAACTACCGGATTACTCGACCGACCTCAAGCATGGAAAACGAACGCTGATGGTAAGAGTCGGTTGGTCCACTGGAATGCGGGCGCATGATGTGGCAATCGCGTTCGCACTGATAACGTTTGCGGTCGCATTCTCGCTTGGACTGCCCCCAAGGGTTGGGTACGGTGCGCTTATTGTGGTGCCATTGGCGCTAGCGCAAATATGGCAGTTGAATCGAATCAGACAGGCCCACCCACCAAGATGGAATAGCCTGACAATAGGGGCCATGGCGCTGTTTGCCATCGCGGCCTACCTGGAACTCATTGGATACCTGCTAACCTGATATGCCCGAATTTTTGAAACTCACCAGCCCAGAAGAAGCGTTGAACACTTTTCTCGACTCGGTTCCCGGGAGCCCTGCATCGGAACGCATCCGAACCGAACGGTCCCTGGGTCGGGTGTTGCTCAATGATGTAGTTGCACCCTCCGCTCTTCCGCCCTTTGCCAGGACCACAGTTGATGGATTTGCGGTTCGAGCATCGGATACGTTTGGCGCCTCGCCAGGCCAGCCGGCTTACTTGACTATTGGTGGTGAGGTACTAATGGGCACCGACTCCGAGCTTCAGGTCGAGCAGGGATCGGCAATCTTGATTCACACCGGCGGGATGCTGCCCGAGGGAGCGGATGCAGTGGTCATGGTTGAAGACACTCAATCCGTTACCGATGTGGAGCTCGAAGTATTAAAGCCCGTCGCCGGCGGCCAGAACGTGCTTCAAATGGGCGAAGATGTCCAGCCTGGCGAGGTGGTTATTCAGGGCGGAACCCGAATTCGGGCACAGGAAATCGGGGGGCTGATGGCGCTCGGTTTCACCGAGGTGGAGGTAGCGGAGACACCACGTATTGCAATCCTATCCACCGGGGATGAAGTCGTACCGCCTTCGGAAGCGCCCGAAGCGGGCCAGGTTAGGGATATCAATTCATACACCCTCAGCGCCCTGGTTGAACGCGCCGGCGGAATGCCGGTGCGCTATGGGATTATTCCAGACAATGCTGAGGATCTAGAAACTATCGCCAGACAAGCGCATTCCGAGCATCATATGTCGCTAATCACGGCCGGATCATCTGTTAGCGAACGCGACATTACTGCTGACGTAATAAAGCAGCTTGGCGAGCCCGGCATTCTGGTGCACGGCATCGCACTGCGCCCGGGCAAGCCGACCATCCTGAGCGTTTGCAACGATGTGCCGGTGGTGGGATTGCCAGGAAACCCAGTCAGCGCGGTAGTTGTCGCCGGACTATTCGTAACGCCGGCCATTCGGAAGCTCCAAGGGGTTCGGGGACCGGAGTGGACCTCGACCATCCACGCCAGCCTACAGACCAACGTGTCTTCGATCTCAGGCAGAGAAGATTGGCTTCCGTGTCGACTGGTCGTAACCCCGGATGGACTCGAAGCCGAGCCCGTATTTGGCCGATCAAACCTGATCTTCACACTGGTCCGAGCGGACGGTCTTGTCCGAATCCCCGCCGCTTCGACCGGGATTGATGCAGGCGAAAG
>CBDTZL010000029.1:0-17835 GCA_965364895.1 uncultured bacterium | reverse complement strand
GGCGACAAACTTCGCTTGGAGATATAATCGCCAGCTTGGAACGGGGGCCACGCTTCTGAGGGGTCGCCGTGAGACCATCCCTTTTCTTCCAGTTTGAGAGTATCCCTTCGATTTCGAGCCCCGCGACCTAATTCTCACCAAATTGAGGCCGAGATGCCAGCTGCTTCCCTAGAAACGAGAGAATCATGCGCGCCCTAATTACCGGGGGAGCGGGATTCATTGGAATTCAAACCGCGGATCGCCTGCTAACTATGGGCGAGGAAGTGGTGCTGTTGGACAACCTCTCGCGGAAAGGAGGGAAACAAAACCTTGCCTGGCTCAAAGAGCGGCATGGTGAGTTCCCCTTCGAAGAGGTCGATGTGCGTGATTATGCCAGCGTCACCACGATCGTGGAACGTCACCAGCCGCTGGACGTCGTGTTCCACTTTGCTGCACAGGTAGCTGTGACCTCCTCAGTACAGGACCCGAAAGAAGATTTTGACATCAACGCCCTGGGTACGCTAAACGTTCTCGAATCGATCCGACAGAGCAAAGCTGATCCGATCTTCATTTACAGCTCGACCAATAAGGTCTATGGAGAGATGCAAGAGGTCGAGGTGGTGGAGGATGAAACGCGCTATCGGTATGCTGCGCTGCCCCATGGTATCCCCGAAACCGCGCCGCTCGATTTTCACTCGCCCTATGGATGCTCCAAGGGAGCTGCCGATCAATATGCCCGGGACTACCAGCGGATTTATGGGATGCGTACGCTGGTGTTTCGAAATTCCTGCATTTACGGACCGCGCCAATTTGGAATTGAGGATCAAGGTTGGGTGGCCTGGTTCATCATCGCCTGGCTTCAGGAGCATTCGCTAACCATTTATGGTGACGGCAAGCAGGTGCGCGATCTGCTGTACATCGACGATTTGATCGATGGGATGTTACGTGCGATCGATCAGATCGATCGCACCCAGGGTCAAATTTACAACATGGGTGGCGGCGCAGACTTCAGCCTATCGATATGGAAAGAGTGCGGCCCGTTACTTGAAGAGCTAGCCGGCGAGCGAATTCCGGTTGCCAGCGGTGACTGGCGCCCCGGAGACCAGATGGTTTATATCTCCGACATCCGCAAGGCAGCTCATGATTTCGATTGGCGGCCTACGATCGCTCCTCGCGAGGGTATTGCCAAGCTTTTCGAGTGGGCCTCAGAGAATGCACATTTATTTTCCGAGTAGCACCGTTCACCGGACTGCCGATAGATGAGGATTCTCGCCGCCCTCACCTACTATCAACCGCACATCTCAGGCCTGACGATTTATGTGCAGCGCCTGGCAGAGGCGCTGGTCGAGTTGGGTCACACGGTGACGGTGCTCACTTCCCAGTACGATCCAGCTCTGCCGCTACAGGAAAATCTGCGTGGAGTACAGGTAAATCGGGTGCCGGTGGCGTTTCGTTTGAGCAAGGGGGTTGTGATGCCGCGATACGGGCTCGAGGCCGGGCGGCTGGTTCGATCCCACGATGTTTTGAGCTTGCATCTGCCTCAATTCGATGCGGCCGGCCTAGCGGTCCGCGGGCGTCTATCCAAGCGTCCCACGGTCCTTACCTATCATTGTGACCTGCTACTACCGGCCGGGATCGTGAATCGGGCTGCGAACCTGACCGTAGGACTGGCCAATCGAATTGCGGCCATATTCGCGGACCGCATCGTCGCTTACACGCATGACTATGCTGATAATTCGCCTTTCTTGTCTCGCTATTTGGACAAAGTGCGAGTGATCCCTCCTCCAGTTGAAATTTCAACGATCAAAGAAGGTGAGCTCGATAAGTTCCGTGCTGAACATGCGATCAAGCCAGGACCAATTATTGGAATGGCCTCAAGACTCGCAGCCGAGAAGGGTGTGGAGATGCTATTGCAGGCCTTGCCTACGATTCTTGAGCGCCATCCGCAGGCGCATGTTTTGTTCGCAGGCCAGCATATCGATGTTCTCGGCGAGGCCGAATATGCGGCGCGCTTAGCCCCTCTGCTGAACAAATTCAATTCGCAATGGACCTTTTTAGGCGTACTCGGACCGCGCGAAATGGCGGCCTTTTTTCAAAGTTGCGATGTCACCGTGCTCCCCAGCCTCAACAGCACTGAAAGCTTTGGGTTGGTGCAAATCGAGTCGATGATCTGTGGAACCCCGGTTGTAGCCTCGGACCTTCCGGGAGTGCGACAGCCTGTACTCAAAACCGGAATGGGGAAAATCTCGCCAATCGGAGATTCAGAGGCTCTGGCTGAAACCATCCTGAGCGTGCTGGAAAATCCGTCGGCATTCCAAAAAGATTCGAGTGAAATTCGCGCTCAATTTGAACCTCAACAAACCGCAGCTGCTTACCTCCAGCTCTTTGAGGAGCTGCTGGTGGAGGCCTGATGGCGGAATATATTTGGACTCAAGCGTCAGAGCAGCTGGCAAAGGCATCATGACAGACTTTCTTTGGCCACAAATCTCAGCTCTGCCTTATTTTCGAGGCATGCTGCGAGCGGTCGAGGCTCGCCTCATGCACGATGTGCCGCTTCCGCCGCCTGTGCTCGATATCGGCTGTGGCGATGGCCATTTTGCTTCGGTGACCTACGAGCAAAAGATCGACGTTGGGATCGATCCGGATCACGCCTCTCTTGTTGAAGCCAAGGGTAGAGGCGCATACCGGCTATTGGTTCAGGCAAGCGGCGACCAGCTTCCCTTCGCGGAGGCCAGCTTTGAAAGCTCCATTAGTAACTCGGTTTTAGAACACGTTAGCAACCTGGTGGGTGTACTGGCTGAGATTGGTCGGATTCTCAAACCTGGCGGGCCATTCGCAATCACGGTTCCTAACCCAGGCTATCGTTCGGAGCTCAGCTTGCCCCGCTTTCTGAGCCGGGTGCGGCTCGATCGCCTCTCACGCGGCTACCGAAATTGGTTCATGCGCATGTCCCGCACGTGGAACCTGTTTGACGAAGCGGGATGGGAATTGCTGTTCGAGGGTGCCGGTTTAGAGATTGAACGCTCGGAGCGCTACTTCTCGCCAGCCGCTCTTCGGGCGCTGGAATGGGGACACTACTTTGGTGCACCGACCATAATTCCGCGATTGCTTACAGGGCGTTGGATCCTGGTGCCGAGCAGGTGGAATCTCCTGTTGACGGAGAAATTTACCCGCCGATACTATCTGGAAGCGCCTTCGTCACAGGGCACCTATACCTTTTATCTTGCGTCCAAAATGGAGCTATCTGAAGCACGTCGATCGCGAGCGGAACTCTCGACGCACGAGGGAGACCAGAATGGCACCCACTGATCTAAATCGACTCCCTCAGGACAGTTGATGAACCCACGGCAAAAGGGAATTCGAATTCCGCGCGTGGAAACCGAAGCTACAGTGCTGGACTGGTTCGTTTCGCTCGTGCGATTAAAACCGATTCCGATCCCAGAACCCGGGACCCAATCCGCTGCGCCCATACCCCCCCCAACCGCCCAAGCCAAGACCGCAACGGAACGAGCTGCCATTCGCGTCGAGGCGGCCCATGTCCGTGTGCCCATAGCGCTCCTCCTGGCAATCGTGGCGCAAATCGGCTTGGCAAGTCACAGTAATGTGCCGTTTTTCGTGGGTCTGTATCTCGCGGCAGCGGGACTCATCGGATGGGGGGTATGGGTCGGTGACTTTGGAGAGGTGATAGCGCAGCGCACCCGCAGCAAATCGGCAGTGGCGACGTTTGACCAACGCTGGTTAGTGGCCGGACTGGGTCTTGCGGTCCTGGCCTATGTCTCCTCGGCAGACAACACTTTTCGATTGACTACCCTAATCTTTTGGGGAGGGGCGGTAGCCCTTACCGGCCGGGCATTCTGGCTGGGAAAGCTCCCGGGGGCTGGTCTTCCCGATCGGGTCCGGAAATTCGCGGAAAAACCACAGCTGCGCCTCAGACTTGACGGCTGGAGTCTGCTGGTGCTCGCTGTATTTGGGTTGACCATATATTTTCGTTTCTCACACCTGGCCGAAGTTCCCATCGAAATGTGGAGCGATCATGCCGAGAAGTATTTGGACATCGTGGACATACTCGATGGCCAAACTTCTATTTTCTTTGTCCGGAATGCGGGTCGGGAGCCGATGCAATTTTACGCAACGGTGGCGGCCATCAAATGGTTTGGCGCAAGCTTTTCCTTTGTAACACTGAAGACCATCACCGCCCTCGCTGGGCTTCTCACGCTTCCCTTCATGTATTTGTTTGGCAAAGAGGTCGCTGGGAAGTGGACCGGCTTAGCCACAATGGCTCTGGCGGGAATTGCATTTTGGCCCAATCTGCTAGGGCGAGCTGGGATGCGCCTTCCGTTTTTCCCACTGCTGCTCGCGCCAGCGCTCTATTTATTGGTGCGCGGCTTCAAGAGCCGCAAGCAAAACGACTTTGTGCTAACCGGCTTGCTGGTTGGGCTCGGTGTCTATGGGTACACAGCGGCTCGCATCACACCGATTGTCATTGGGCTGGCGCTGGTGCTCTACCTCGCACATCGTGTATCGCGCGGCCACCGCAAGCAGTCGCTGGTATGGGTCGGAATAGCCGCGCTCATGGCTATCATAGTAGCGGTGCCCTTCCTGCGGGTGTCCCTCGACCTACAGGACGACGTCTTGTTCAGGACCCTGACACGTGTATCCGATGTCGAACGGCCCCTTCCTGGCGCACCATTGGAACTCTTTCTAGGAAATATGTGGAACGCGCTGCGGATGTTTACCTGGGATTTCGGACAGATCTGGATTCTGTCGCTTCCGGGTCGGCCGGCGCTCGACTGGGTCACCGGTGCTCTGTACCACTTCGGGTTGGTCCTGGTCGTTGTTCGCTATCTAAAAGGCCGCAGCTGGACCGACCTCTTTCTCGTGCTCTCGGTCCCAATTCTTCTGCTGCCTTCAGTGCTCTCTTTAGCATTTCCTGGAGAAAACCCGCATCCCAGCAGGGCGGCTGGAGCCATCATTCCTGTATTTACGATTGCGGGGATCGCAATGGCATCCATTTGGAGCTGGTCGCAACAAACCTTTGAGATTCCATGGCGAAAACGGATTGGAATGGGGCTGGTGGGAGGCATGTTCCTGGTGGCGGCGGTAACCAACTACGACTATGTGATCGGTGAGTATGGCGACCAGCAGCGGCAAAATTCATGGAACACTGCCCAGGCGGCTGAGGTCGTCTCAAGCTTCACGACCTCCATTGGCTCATTTGATGACGTCCATATGGTTTCATACCCGCATTGGATGGACTCGCGCCTGGTGGCGCTGCTGGCCGGACGTCCGGGGCTGGACATTGTCCTATGGCCGGATGAGATTGATGCGCTGGTTGGTGTGGATAGCCCGCAGCTCTTTATGCTGCATCACGCGGATGTTGGGGGACTGGAGAGGTTGCGCGCTAAATTTCCGGGCGGAATTACAAATCGCCACGCGGCAACGGTCGAAGGGAGAGATTTCATTACCTACCTGGTGCTCGGATCCGACGGAGAGTCATGACCACCACCGAGTCTGCTCCTATCTGGCGACGCTATTTCATTGAGATCATCCTGGTCGGCGTGCTGTTGCTGGCGGCCGCGCTGCGCCTGGTTGGAATCGGCTGGGATCGCCAAACCCACATGCATCCCGACGAGCGCTTCCTCACGATGGTTGAAACCAGCGTATCTATTCCCCAATCGGTAGGTCAATACTTCGATACGGCGAACTCCACCTTCAACCCGAATAACGTTGGACACACCTTCTTTGTTTACGGTACGTTGCCTATCTTTTTGGTGAACATCGCGGGAGAGCTAGTCGAGCAGCTCGCCGATGGATTAGGTGATCTGACCGGCAGCCCAATCATCGAACAGATCGGCTACGACCAGATCCACATCGTTGGCCGCGCAGCCTCCGCAATTTTCGACGTCACCTCGGTCTTCCTGATTTACCTCATTGGCGCCAGGCTCTACAGCCGGCGAGTGGGTGTACTGGCGGCGGCGTTCACCGCTACCTCGGTCTTGCTGATACAGCATGCGCACTTCTTTGTCGTGGATTCTTTCGCCAACACCTTCATCCTGGCTGGTATTTACTTTGCCGTACTTGCAATGGACCATGGCCGCTTGCTGCACTACGCGCTGTTTGGCGCGGCCCTTGGAATGGCAGTGGCTTCAAAGATCAGCGCGGTTCCACTTGCCGGAGTGATCGTTCTTGCTTCAATCGTTCGTCTGTGGGGTTATGAGCAGCGCCCCGCCTGGACCCACGAACTAGGTCGGCTGGTGCTGGCCGCCGGCGTTTCTCTCATAACTTTCCGCGTGCTCCAGCCATATGCGTTCGTAGGGATTGGCCTCAATCCACTCTGGCTCGACAGCCTTGGCCAGGTAAATTCACTCACCTCTGGAGCAGCCGATTTCCCGCCCGCCTGGCAATGGGCTCAACGAATTCCGCTTCTCTTTTCGTTCCGCAACCTAATGTCCTATGGGATGGGCCTCCCGCTTGGGATCCTGGCCTGGGCCGGGTGGGGCTGGGCACTGATCCGCGCAATCCGTGGCGATTGGCAGCGCCATCTAATTCCGCTGGTTTGGACCGGAGCGTACTTTCTCTGGCGTGGCTCCGGATTTACCAGCGCCATGCGGTATCAGCTCCCGATCTATCCGATCCTGGCGCTGCTGGCCTCGTGGGCATTCTGGGAGGCGTGGGATCGCGCAGGAGATCTGCGTATTCGCGACCGACTGGCCGGTAGATGGATTGTCGGAGGGGTTGGAGCCTTTGTGGTGGTGGCGACTCTCGCCTACGCGGTGGCCTTCGCCACGAACTATGCGCGACCATTCACCCGTTACGACGCCTCCGCCTGGATCTATCAGAACATACCCGGCCCGGTCAACCTTGTGTTGGACGATTCACGTTTTGAACCGATTCCGGTTCCGGGCGAACTTGTTCTCGATTCCGGAGACACGACTGAATTGTTCTTCCGCAGTCATTCCGATGGCGAATTGACTTCGGTATATCTCCCCTACGTGGGCGGATCCTCTGAAGAACCAACTTCCTTAGCGATTGTTCTCAGCGACAGCAATGGCCAGCTAGCGAGCGGCTTATTTGAGGGGCAGCTAGCCGCGCGTGGGGAGAGCAGCATTGAAGTCCGGCTTGACCGTCCGGTCACCATCGAGGCTGACAAGGAATACCAGCTGCGGCTGGAGCCAGGGTTGGATCAAAGTTTGAGCTTGCGAGGTTCCACGCTGGTCACGGAGACCAGTTGGGACGACGCGTTACCTCTGCGTATCGAGGGCCGCGATGGATTTTCCGGGTTGTATACGGGCCTAAATCAAGAGCTGTATTGGGCGGACGATGAAGACAAAGAAGGCAACGGGATATCCGATAAGCTGGAGCGGATCGAGTCCTCGCTAAATGAAGGTGATTATTTGGTCATCACTTCGAGCCGGCAATACGGGTCTGTTGGTCGACTCCCGCAGCGATGGCCGCTCACGGTAGCTTACTACCGTGCGTTGTTTGGCTGTCCCAGCGGGGTCGAGATCGAGGTTTGCGCCGCTGAAGCCCAACCAGGAGAGATGCAGGGGGAACTCGGCTACGAGCTGATTGCAACCTTTGAACAAAACCCCCGCCTTGGCCCGCTTGAATTCAAGGATCAATTATCAGAAGAGGCCTTTACGGTCTACGACCACCCGAAGGTGCTCATCTTTGCCAAGCAGGCAGATTTTGATCCGACGATCGTGAATGCCAAACTTGGCAATGTCGATGTCTCCCGGGTGCGGAATCTTCCCCCAAATGAAATCGGCTCCGTGTCTCCGGATCTGCTGCTTACCGACGAGCAGCTTGAGCTCCAGCAAAGCGGAGGCACTTGGTCTGAACTGTTCTCCCGCGCCAGTCTCATCAACCGCTACCAGCCACTGGGAGTTATTGCATGGTGGCTGACAATTACGGTTCTCGGCCTGCTGGCATTTCCGCTGGTCCGGACCGCTTTTCCAGGCCTACGCGATGGAGGCTATCCGCTCAGCAAGTTGGTCGCGCTGTTGTTTGTCG
This sequence comes from uncultured bacterium, assembly GCA_965364895.1. GTDB lineage: Bacteria > Chloroflexota > Anaerolineae > Anaerolineales > E44-bin32 > JADFRG01. The sequence continues at coordinate 9,843 of CBDTZL010000029.1, read as the reverse complement.
CCTGGGCTAGCTGGATGGCTGGGAGCATCGGGCTTCGATACACGCAGGGCACGATAGTACTGATGGTGATCCTGTTGGCGACGATTTCAGGCGCCCTGGCCTGGCGGGACCGAGTGGCCTTGCGGACCTTCTTACGCGAGCGACGTCGGGAAATTCTCTTCATCGAAGCGCTCGCACTGGGTTTCTTCCTCTTTGACCTCGCGATACGTGTCGGAAACCCAGATCTGTGGCACCGCTTCCTGGGTGGCGAGAAGCCGATGGACTTCTCCTATCTGAATGCGGTTCTGCGCAGCACGACCTTCCCGCCGTATGACCCCTGGTATGCGGGAGGCTATATCAACTATTACTACTTCGGCTTCGTCCTGGTGGGCACTCCGATCAAATTGCTTGGGCTGCTGCCATCCGTGGCGTACAACCTTGTCATCCCGACCTTATTTTCGATGGCAGCATTAGGTGCCTACACGGTCGGAACCAATCTCGTTGCGCGCCTGGGGAAGGCGTACGACTCGGTTCGAACGGTGAGTCCCAAGGTGGCGGGAATAGCTGCGGCGCTTTCGCTGGTTGTGCTTGGAAATTTGGGGACGGTGAAGTTGATTTATGGCGCGCTGGAAGAGGTCGGCGCACGCGGCAGCGAAGGTACTTCGCTGGGAGTAGTCGATGCCACCATAGGCCTTGGCAGAGTGCTGTCACAGCAGGAACAGCTTCCAATCGGATTACATCACTGGTATTGGGATCCAAGCCGAGCAATCACCGCTCCGCCGGGTGAGACAGGCCCCATAACCGAGTTTCCATTTTTCACGTTCTTATATGCCGATTTGCATGCGCACATGATTAATCTTCCGTTGACGGTGCTGGCTTTGGCCTGGGCCATCTCATGGGTGCTGGCGGCCGATAGGGGAACTGCGCTTCGCTTGGTGGATCGCATTCTCGCGATGGGCATGGGCGCGCTCGTGATCGGCGTCCTGGCGCCAACCAACACCTGGGATTTTCCGGTCTACTGGACGCTGGGGGCGCTGGCTGTTGCGGCCGCGCCAATCATCCGCGAAAGAGGCTTCACTCTCAGGGCTGCAATAGAATCGGTAGTCAGTGTGGGAGTACTCTTGCTGCTCGCCAGTCTGTTGTTCCGGCCCTACTACAACTCGTATGGAGTGGGCTATACACAGGCAGATCTCTGGCAGGGGTCGCGCACTACGATCGAGAGCTACTTGACCGTTCACGGGCTTTTCCTGATTGTTTTATTGCCCTGGCTGGCTTGGGAAACGCGCAGCTGGATGGCGGCCACCCCGCTCTCTTCCATCAGCCGAATACGACCTTATTTTGGGCTCGTGGTAGCTCTGGTCCTGGCGGTCGCCTTCGCAGTCGCCTTTCTCACTGCCGACGGCTTCAGCATCACTCCGCTTGTCGCGCTGGTGCTCCTGTGGTGCGGCGCGCTGATCTTGCGCCGTAACTTGCCCATCGAGAAGCGCATTGTGCTGCTGATGGTGGGTACCGCGGCCGCGCTGACCTTCCTGGTCGAGGCCGTGGTCTTGGTCGGCGATATTGGTCGCATGAATACCGTCTTCAAGTTCTACCTTCAGGTTTGGACATTGTTTGCCATGGCTGGCAGCGCGGCGCTGGTTTGGCTGCTGGCTGATCTACCGGCCTGGGGCCAGCGCGTGCGCTGGGCGTGGAGCGCGGTGTTCGCCATAGCATTGTTCGGCGCTGTGCTCTATCCGCTCACTGCTACCTTCGCCAAAGTTCGCGATCGTATGACTCCGCTGACGCCCATTTCGCTGGACGGCATGGCCTTCATGAAGGAGGCCGTATACGATGATCTCGGGCAGCAGATCAGCTTGGCCGGGGATTACGATGCCATTCAATGGATGCAGGAAAATGTGCAGGGATCGCCGGTAATCGTCGAGGCGCAAATTCCCGAGTACCGATGGGGTTCGCGCTATGCGATCTACACTGGATTGCCAACGGTGCTCGGATGGAATTGGCATCAACGTCAGCAGCGGGCAGCCGTCGAGGGGCTCGATGTGCCTACGCGCGCAGAAGATATTTCTAGTTTCTATCTAACCACTTCCCCCTCTGAAGCGATCGATTTTCTCTCCCAATACGATGTTCGCTATGTGGTTGTTGGCGAATTGGAGCAGCTCTATTATGGGAACTTTGACAAGTGTCAGCCTATCGACGGGGGAGGGCGGGTCACATGCGATATGGCAGGCAGGCTGGTGGGTCAACGAACGCTTGAGGTGCCCGCAAGCCAATGTGAGACGTTGGGATCGGCGCTCGCATGCCCCACGGGTGGGCTCGAAAAGTTTGATGCCATGGAATCGCTTGGGATCCTGCGCGCGGTTTATCGTAATGGTTCCACCATTATCTACGAGGTCTTGACTTGATCGTTGCCTGGTGGCTGGTCGCCAGCCTGCTGGGCTTGCTGGCCTTTCCCCTAACCTACCGCATCTTTCATCGTCTTCCCGATCGAGGTTGGGCATTCGCGCGTCCGCTCGGCTTGCTGGCGGCCAGCTATGTGCTCTGGCTCGGGGCAAGCGTAGACATAATCCCGAACAACCTTGGAGGAGCCGTCGGCGGGGTCCTGGCACTTGGCGGATTGAGCTACTGGGCCGCCCGCGGGAAACGGACGGAAATCACAGCTTGGATCAAAGACAATCGCCGGACCTTGATCAGCATGGAAGTGCTCTTTGGCGTGAGCTATTTGGTCTGGGCTTTCGTCCGTGCTAATAATCCCGAAATCCAGTTTACGGAAAAACCCATGGAGCTGGCATTCCTCAATGGAATCCTTCGCTCCGAAACCTTCCCTCCATTGGACCCTTGGCTGTCTGGCTACGGTATCTCGTACTATTACTTTGGATATGTGATCATCGCACTGATCACTCAGCTGACCGGCTCTTCCGCAGCGGTCTCCTTTAACCTGACAAACGCGCTCTGGTTCGCGATGGTTGCGGTGGCCAGCTATTCGATTTTGTACAACCTGCTGACCGCGAGAGGTCGAAAGCCTCATCTGCTTGTTCCCCTGCTCGCACCGCTGTTTGTGCTGGTGGCTGGAAATCTTGAAGGATTCCTGGATGTGCTGCATTCAAGACATCTTTTCTGGCAGCAGCTTCCTAACGGCGAGATGCAATCGAGCTTCTGGCAATGGCTCGACATCAAACAGCTAACGGAGCCACCGGTTTCGGAGCCGAGATGGATCCCGGATCGTCACCTCTGGTGGTGGCGCGCCTCGCGCGTGGTACGAGACGTGAATTTGGCTGGAGCCGATATCGAAGTTATTGACGAATTTCCGTTCTTTTCCTTCCTGCTGGCCGACAACCATCCACACCTATTGTCGATTCCTTATGCACTGATGAGCGTCGCCTTCGCCCTGCAAGTATTCCTCGGCGGCGGAGGTGGGGAGACGCGGCTGACGCAAACCAGCTTGTCGCGCGACCGGCTGGTGCGGATCGCCTGGGTGGTCGGCGCGATCGTTATCTCCGCAATCTTGCTGCGGGGCATCCTGGGGGTGACGGGCGGCGATGGATTGTCGGTCTTAGAGGCCGTCCAGCGCGCTTCGGTCGAGGTGCTCATCGCAGTAGCGGGACTTGCCCTGGTTTCCGTGTTCCTGCTCGTGTTGATCGGAGTCTTGCCGGTCTCCTTGCAGAGGGAGGAGTTTGCCTTTGCTGCCTTCCTATTCGGCAGCCTGGCCTTCCTGAACACCTGGGATTCGCCGATCTATCTGGCGCTGCTCCTGGGTGTTTTGGCGTGGGGTAGCCGGCGAGAGCAATTCAAGGTGTGGGCACCCAGGATCCTAACCACCGGGCTCTCGGTAGGAGCCGCAGCAATTTTGCTGTTCTTGCCTTGGTACCCAAGCTTTGCCTCCCAGGCCGCTGGAGTGGTGGCGAATGTGATGTTCCCCACCAAGATTCAGCAGTTTGGCGTGATGTTTGGCGTGTCTCTGGTCCCGATTGTTGTATGGCTGATTTGGCGAGGCTGGGGAAGAACCGGGCGCCGGGACCTGATCTGGAAGGTGGGGCTTGGCATCCCGCTTTTGTTACTTATCGTAGCGATCCTGTTTGGCATCGCCAACTATCTGACGCTGGCTGGAAATCCAGTCCTTCTTGAGGAAGCGCTGCGCGGTCTGGGCGCATCCGAGCGTACGTTGCAAGAAGGACTGCGCGCTGCGATGGACGAGGGGCTTTTGCGCCGGTTGCTATTTTCGGGGACCGCATTGGTTCTCGGCCTCCTTTTGGGAGTGAGCGCCTGGCTGCTGGCGACGGCTGACAAGAGTCCGGAGGATGAGAAATCGAACAGCGTCTGGCCCTTCACGATCCTTCTGATCGGCATCGGGGCGCTGCTCGTGCTTGCGCCAGAATTCGTCTATCTAAGAGATCTGTTTGGCACGCGGATGAACACCGTGTTCAAGTTTTACTTTTCGGCCTGGATCCTTTGGGGTCTGGCGGCCGCGTTCGCATGCGTGGAGCTCTGGCCTGCCAAATTCAGGCTGCCGGAGATTGCCAAGGTATTGGTCTTTGTGCCTCTGATGTTGGGCCTTGTCTATCCCGTGCTCGCGACCAGCACCAAGACCAGCGGTTTCAATCCTCCGGGCGGGCGAACGTTGGATGGAAGCCTTTACCTTGCTCGCCAAAGCGCTGGAGATTACGATGCCATCCAATGGATCAACAAAGGCCTGCCAGCGGGTGTCATTGCGGAGGCGATCGGCGGTAGTTACAGTCAATACGCACGTGTATCGACCCACACCGGCCTTCCCACGGTTTTGGGGTGGGGTGGGCATGAAGTGCAGTGGCGCGGAAATGCCGATCTCCAGGGATCGCGCCAGGGCGATATCCAGCGGCTGTATGAGACGACCAGCTGGGAAGAAGCTGCCGAGCTGCTCGATAGGTATGAAATTCAATACGTCTATGTCGGCCCGCTAGAGCTCTCAACGTACGCCCGATTGAACGAAGGTAAGTTTGAGACCTTTATGAACAAGATCTATGACAATGGGGTGGTGCGAATCTATTCGAGGGGGTCAGCAGGTTGACGAAAGCATCCTCGCTGTCAACCGCAAGGACGGAAGCCCAAGCCTCGCTCTCATTAGAGGTCTTGCTCTACGGCCTGGTCGTGCTGCTCGCGCTATGGCTGCGGTTCGCCGAGCTAGATATGTATCCCCTGACGGATCGTGAAGCACAACATGCGTTGGCTGCAAGCGGCCAGGCTGAAGCACCATCAGAATCCCCGGTCCATCAGGCCTTAACCAGCATCGCGTTTACATTCGGCGGCGAGAGTGATGGTGCTGCGCGCTGGGCACCGGCACTAGCCGGCGTGCTGCTTGTCTTGACTCCACTCTTGTTGAGGCGCCAGATTGGGCGCGGGGCGGCATTCTTGAGCGCGCTCCTGCTGGCGATTTCGCCGGTACTTTGGACCGCGTCCCGAACCGCAGACGGTACAACTCTGGCGGCCCTCGGCATCACCGCAGCCCTTTTTTTCCTGATCAGCGGGCGAGTGGAGTGGGGCGGAGCCTTGCTCGGGCTGGCTCTTGTTTCGGGTCCGGCCGCGCTGACGGGACTCGCAAGCCTTGCAGTAGGAGCGGGAGTGTTTGCACTTCTCCAGCGGAGCCGACGGAGGCGCGATTCAGATCGAGCTTTGGTCTCCCCAATTCCGAAGTCTCTGGCCTGGCGCAGAGGCCTCGTCGCAGGTGGGCTGGTCGCATTGTTCGCAGCTACAGGAGCGGGTTTCTTCCCCGATTCGCTGCAGGGAGTCTTCGATGGCCTTGGCATATGGCTCAAAGGCTGGTTTCAGGGCAGCGGAATCCCGGCCATAACACTTTTGCTCGTGCTCTTCGCATATGAGCCGCTGGTTTTTGCGGCCGGAACCGTAGGAGTGATCGACCGGCTCCGGAACGGAAGCTCCCTGCTGACGTTTTTCGCAAGTTGGTCCATCGGCGCGGTTGTGGTGCTGTTTCTCTATCAGGGGCGCCAACCAGCTGACGTCGTATGGCTGGTGCTTCCCCTGACAGTATTGGCTGCAGTTGTGATTAAGAATTTGCTCAATAAAATATTCCAGCCCGAAAATGTCTGGCTGGCGCTGGGTTTCACAGGCGCGATTGTGGCGCTGATGGCATTTGCATACCTGCAACTTCGCGCAGGAGTAAGCGGGCCGGAATCGCTTCAATCCTTCCTTGGGGTTTCAACCCAGTTCGCAGCTGCTGGCATGGGGATTAGCCTTGCCATTCTGGCCTTGATTCTGCTGGCGGTTGGATGGTCCAGAGATGTAGCGATTCCCATCGCTGGTGCGGCGGCAATTTTAGTTCTTCTCGGCGCGGGCATATCGGCTGGAGCTGCGCTGAATTTCGGCGAGCCTAGCGCCCGCGAGCTGTACCGGCCTCAAGCCAGCACCCTGGGTTTGAACGATCTGCGCGAGTCGCTGAGTACTCTCTCCCGGGGGGAAACAGGCCGGTCGGATGCACTTCCGATTGAGACGAGCGATCAGCCATCACCGGCCCTGGCCTGGGCGACACGCAATTACCCCACGCATGAAGGCTCGGAAAGCCCCGCTATTATTCTTGTTCGCGAGGGAGCGCCGCTGCCGGGAGAATATCTGGGCCAGTCGGTGACGATTGGAGAAAGTTGGGGATGGGTTGGCGGGCTGCCGCCTAATTTGATGAGTTGGCTGGTAATTAGAGATTCGCCTACTGTGCCTGATCGCTGGGTCCTGCTGGTCCGAAAAGACGTGGCAGGGGTCGAGGAATTGATACCGGTTGAGCCTGAATCCTGAGGGGATCCGCATCATCGCCATCGACGGGCCGGCTGCCTCCGGAAAATCGACGTTGGCCGAACGCCTGGCAAGCCGGATTGGGTACCTCTACTTTGATACGGGAGTCATGTACCGAGCCGTGACGCTTGCCGGCTTGCGAGCGGGGTTCCCCCCAAGCGATGAAAAACGCATCACCGAGCTAGCCTCCGAGATCTCCATCGATGTGCGCCCTCCATCTCAAACCGACGGACGCCAATACGATGTTGTCGTGAATGGAGAGGACGTAACCTGGGAAATCCGTTCAGAAGAGGTGGATGCCAATGTCTCCAAGATCTCCGCCTACTCCGGAGTGAGGCGTGCCATGACAGAGCGACAGCGTGAGATCGGCAAGCGTGGTGAGGTGATCATGGTTGGCCGGGATATCGGCACGGTAGTGCTTCCCGAGGCCGATTTGAAGCTGTATCTCGATGCGACGGTTGAAGCGCGCGCCCGTCGTCGATATGAGGAACGGCAGGCTCGCGGGGAAGAGGTGGACTACGATGAGGTCCTGGAATCCATGCGCATCCGCGATCGAATCGACTCCAGTCGTGATGTCGCACCGCTGCATCCAGCGGATGATGCAGTGATTATCGACACAACGGTCCTTAGCGTTGATGAAACGACGGAGCGGGCATTAGAGCTGATTGAGGGATAGTTGACTTACGATCACCAGCGCCTGGAAGCCAGGCGGAAAGTTCTCCGATGGTTGATCCACCAGATTGGGTATCGGCTGCTGGCCAAATTCGGCAGAGCAGAAAATCTCGATCTCCTTCCCGCGCAGGGCTCGGCGATCGTGATATTCAACCACATTGGTTTCATCGATCCAATCGTCGTCTTGAGCGTGCTTCCCAGGAACGCGGTTCCATTAGCGCGCCACGACGTCGCAGGCATCCCGGGCTGGGGAATATTTCCTCGCATGTGGGATGTAATTCCGATTCGGCGTAACGAGGTGGATCGCGAAGCCCTTCGCATGGCGTTGGCTGTGCTTGAAGCGGGTGAAGTGCTGTTGGTTGCGCCTGAAGGCACGCGCCACTCAAGCCTTCAGCGCGCAAAGGTAGGCCTGGCGTATCTGGCGCTAAAGAGCGGATCCCCGATCGTTCCGGTTGCTATCGAGGGCACCAAAGGCTACCCAAAGCTGATCATCGGCAAGAAAGATCTGACTTCCGTCACAATCCGATTGGGGCGGCCATTTCGCTATAGGCAGCTCGAAGGCCAACGCAATCGGGAACGCCTGCGGACCATGACCGACGAGGCGATGTACGTCCTTGCCGGTATGCTCCCGGAGGAGCGGCGGGGGGTGTATTCGGATATGAGCCGTGCCACGACCGATACCATCGAGATGCTGTGAGGTGGGGAGGCACCCTTCGGCAAGCAAATCTAAGTTTGCTCGGATCGGTGGGGCTAATGTCGGTTGACGGCCTGCCACGGACCTTCAAAATGCTTAACGAGTATAATGTCGGCCCTTGTGGTGCGGACAGACATCTGGGCCGCGGAAGGAAGGTGAGAGGGAGCAACGAAGCACTGCTGGAAAGGTAAGCGCAAGGCCCTGGCGACATGCTAGGGTGACGAGGGAGAGGGTTCCCCGCCGCGTGGCGGGGCTAACCGGAAAAAACCAGCGGCTCTCCACCGCCGGACCGGGAAAATCGAAAGATCAGCGGATGCCCTCCGGGCGTGCCATCGCCCGCAGCCTTTCTCCATACGGTACCTGAGAACAATGCCGTGGCGGTAACGTCGCGGCCAAACCTCGGCTCGTGGCATCAGCTTGTCCATTAAGTTAGGAGAAAATCGATGTGCGGAATCGTCGGCTATGTCGGCTCGCGTAATGCGACTCCCATAATCTATGACGGTCTCAAACGCCTGGAGTACCGAGGCTACGACTCGGCAGGCCTTGCGGTAGTTCATAATGGTGAGGTGGAGATCCGGCGCGATGCGGGAAAGATAGAACGGCTAGGAGAGCTCCTGGCCAAATCCCCAGTAACAGGAACTATCGGTATCGGACACACTCGCTGGGCAACACATGGCGAGCCCAGCGCGCGCAACGCACACCCACACACCGGTGAATCCGGGGAGGTGGTGCTCGTTCACAACGGGATCGTCGAAAACTTCCTGCCACTTCGAGAGGAGCTCTCGGCGGAAGGGGTCGAGTTCAGTTCGGATACCGATACAGAAGTGATCGCGCAGCTCGTTGAGCGTTACCTTTTATTGGATCCCGCTGGAGCCTCGGGAGAGTCCGGAGGAATTGTGGAGGCTTCTCGCAAGGCGCTGGGGCATCTGCGCGGCGCGCACGGCATCGTGCTCCTTTCCCCAAAGGAGCCGGACAAGATCGTGGCCGCGCGCATCGGCAATGCAGGCGGGGTGGTGATCGGCGTGGGAGAAGGAGAGATGTTCATAGCATCCGATATTCCCGCGATTCTCGAGCACACTCGGACCATGGCGTTCCTCGAATCAGGTCAAATGGCAGTCGTCACCGACGACGGTTTTGAAGCCTATACACTCGACGGAGAACCGGTCGAGCTGGAGCTGCATACCGTTCCGTGGGACCCGGTATCGGCGGCAAAGGGCGAATACAAGCACTTCATGCTGAAGGAGATTTACGAGCAGGTGCGTTCCCTTACCGATACGATCGGGGGCAGGGCAGATTTTGAGGCCGGCCACATTCGATTCGAGAACTTGGATCTAGACCAGCAGTCGGCCAGTAAGATACGCAAGATCATCATCACGGCTTGCGGGACCGCAGCTCACGCCGGCATGGTGGGCAAGATCTTGATCGAACGCCTGGCGCGAATTCCGGTAGAAGTGGATATCGCCTCAGAGTTTCGCTATCGAGAGCCTCTGGTAGATGAAGGCACCGTTGTTTTGGCAATAAGCCAGTCTGGAGAGACCGCAGATACGCTGGCTGCCATCGAGGAAGGGCGTCAGCGAGGCGCCACGATCTGGAGCATCGTGAATGTGATCGGCTCTCAGGCCATGCGCGCCGCCGATGGATATATCGGCATGCACGCCGGTCCGGAAATCGGCGTGGCGTCAACGAAGGCCTACACCGCTCCTCTCGTGGATTTGTACATGTTGGCT
>CBDTZL010000028.1:0-18873 GCA_965364895.1 uncultured bacterium | reverse complement strand
GGATGGTGATCAATATTTACATCCACTTGGGAGACGTCCAACGTCCCAATTCGATGAAGATCAGCCGCATCAACCGTGATTACTAAATGCTCGTTCGATGGCAGCTCCGATTTGATCAGATCGGCACCGGGAAGGAATTGCCACTTCTTTGGCAGTCCGCCGTCCAGTACCGGCATGACCTGCTTCCCTATTTCCTTCAAGGCTAATGTCAAAGCCAGGAGCGATCCGATCGCATCGCCATCTGGCCGCTCGTGACTGATGACAACAATGTTGGACGAGTCGGCGATACGCTTTGCAGCGCGTTCGGTCTCAGCTTTCATCATTGTTCGCGTCGGATTTATCATCGGAGGCTGAGAGCTCAGAGGCGCTATCCTGGGTGGACAACCCTTGCTCTTTACGTTCCTGGTCCAGGCGCTCCAACAATTCGTCTACACGAGCTCCCCGATCAGGGGAGTAGTCCCAGCGAAATCGCAGTTGGGGAAATGAGCGCATGGGGATGCTGGAGGCAAGTTGTTTGCGCAGATACCCGCGTGCACTCGCCAACGCCGTCATCACTTCTTCTTCATCATCTTGAGCCGTCACATAGATCGTGGCGTAAGCCAACTCACGATCGACATCGACTCCGGTGACGGTCAGGCTTGCCAATCTCGGGTCGGCCACTTTTCGCTGAAGCAGGATCGCCAATTCGCGGTTGATCCGATCGGCGACCCTGCGGGCACGTGTCTCGCTAGGCACGATTAAGTTTCACTTTTGGTTTCTAACCGCATCCTTCGGCTGCCCTCCTGGGCCGGATCGTCTTCGCGCATCGGAGGGTACCGACTCTATTCCACTGGGGCGGTCTCCTCAATGATGAAGGCCATCAGCTTATCGCCCTTCTTGAAAGCCTCAAAACCCTTGAGGGCAATTCCGCACTCGAAACCTTCACGAATTTCCGTCACATCTTCCTTTTCGTGCTTAAGTGAAGCGATGGGACCTTCATGCAGATTCTCTTCAGCGCGCACCACTCGCATGCGCGCATTGCGTCGAATTTCGCCTTCAAGCACCCGGCAGCCGGCGATCTTGCCCATCTTTGGAATGGTAAAGATCTTCAGCACTTCAGCCTGGCCTAATTCCACAACCCGCTTCTCAGGCTTCAGCATTCCCTTCAGCGCCTTCTCGATGTCTTCCGTCAGCCGATAAATCACGTCGTACAAGCGTATGTCGACCCGCTCGGTTTCTCCAGCGCGCTTGGCGGCCTGATCGGCAACAACATTGAAGCCAATTACGATAGCCCCAGAAGCTGCTGCGAGCATCACATCGTCTTCGCCGATATTGCCGGTTGCCGAATGGAGCACATTGGTTCGAATATCCGCAACACTCAGCCCTTCGAGCGAATTGATGATGGGTTCCAACGATCCCTGCACGTCTGCTTTGACGACTAATCTCAGTTCCTGCGCTTCGCCCGCTTGATAAGCCTCGAAGAGATGATCCAGGGTCATAGCGGGAGCTCCGGTGGGTGCCGAAACCTTTTTGACATCACGAGCCTTGATGATGGCTTTTGCCTCACGCTCAGATTCGACCAGCGTGAACAATTCGCCAGCTCGAGGTACGTCTGAGAGACCTAACACCGAAGCGGGAGTCGAGGGAGGCGCCTCTTTTATCGGCTTGCCTTGATAATCGAACATCGCGCGTACTCGCCCGTGCGCATTTCCCGCCATCACTACATCGCCAACGCGGAGGGTGCCGTTCTGGATCAATAGAGTTGCTAGAACACCTTTGGTCTTGTCCAGCTCGCCTTCGATGACCGTACCGAAAACACTGCCTTCGGGGTTGGCACGGATTTCGCTAGAGTCGGCCACCAACAGGATGGCCTCGATTAAATCTTCGATTCCCGACCCTTGCGTGGCCGACACGGGCACGACCATCGTGTCGCCTTCCCATTCGTCGGACACCAGTCCCACGTCTGCCAGCTCTTGCTTCACCTTATCTGGATTGGCGTTGGGTCGGTCGACCTTGTTGAGTGCCACAACCATTGGCACACGAGCGGCATTGGCGTGCGCTAGAGCTTCTCGCGTTTGAGGCATAACGCCATCGTCCGCAGCTACTACCAGCACCGCAATATCGGCACCTTGCGCGCCTCGGGCGCGCATAGCAGTAAAGGCGGCGTGTCCGGGAGTGTCCAGGAAAGTGATCGGGCGATCGTTGTGGCTGATCTGGTAGGCGCCGATATGCTGGGTGATGCCACCCGCTTCTCCAGCGGCTACATCTTCCTGCCGGATGGCGTCAAGCAACGTCGTTTTGCCATGGTCTACGTGGCCCAGGATGGTGACCACCGGAGGCCGATCGACGAGCTGTTCTGGGTCCTCCTCGTCAAGCATCTGTCTCCAACGAGGCAGCTCGGTGGCGTCTTCGGGGGAGTCCGACTCTAATTGTTCGACAGCCTGAGCTTCGTAGCCAAACTCGGCGATAACAATGGCTGCTGTATCAAAGTCGATCTGCTGATTGATATTGGCCATTACGCCATTGGCCATCAAATGCTTAATAACATCGATTGGACTCGCCTCAATCCGGTCCGCAAGGTCTCGGACCGTCAGTGAATCTGGAATCTCGATGAGGTTTTGGCCGTTCTCGCTCAAATCACACCTCCAGCCCCTAGCCGGGGCTCGAGCGAGCTACCGGCCTAGAGGATATTGCTTGTTGCCGCGCTGAGAGCTATTCATTCGTCTCTGGCAACTGATTCATGGTTTGCATCAACTCGTTGCGATCATCTGTCGTGAGTTCCACGCGAAGCGCCTTCGACAAAGATCCTTTCAGGCCTCTTTCCCAGCAAGTTCGCCGGTCGTGTAAGTAGGCGCCTCTGCCAGGAGCTTGGGGGTCAATCCTAACACCTTCGGGAGTGCGTACGATGCGGATCAAGGATCTCTTCGGAAGCACTTCCCTGCAGCCTACGCAGGTCCGATGTGGGATGTGTTTCCCTGACATCGTTATGTGCTATGTGCTGTCGTCGTCGAATTCCCCCACATCCTGCCAATCGGTCTGCCGGCCTGGCTTTCTCAGGTGTCGCACGACCGTCTCGCCTAGATCTGGGTCATATTCAACTACTCGTGCGCGCTGTTTGCGTTTCTTGCGCTCGGCTTCTTTCTCCGCTTCAGTTGCCTCATCGTCATCTGTTTCTATGGCGGCCTTGGCGACTTCCTCAATAGCTTGATTAAAGGCCTCCTCGATCGGTATTGCCTCAGGTTCTGCTTCGGCAGCGGGTTTGGCCTCAGCTTCGCCCTCGGCCTCCACCTGCGCGTCATCGGTTTCAGTTTCAGCATCAGCGTCAGCATCTTCAGCTGCGGCCTGCTCTTCGTCTTCATCCAGCTCTTCTTCAACGACCGGCTCAGGATAATCGTAGCCGGGCAGGACTTCCCTAAGCTCTGTAATGGCCTTAGGCCCGATGCCTTGTAGAGCGAGGATCTTGTCTTCATCAATCTCGAGCTGTTCGAGCGTGCTCCCAGCGGTCTCATACCCCGCTTCGGCTAGCAAATTAGCAACTCGGGTACTGATGCCGACCTCAGCGAGCGTCACGTGGTACGCACCCTCGGAAATTCCTTCACGGATCTTTTCGACCTTCTCTATATGGACCTGCCGCTCCGCGTTCCTACGCGCCATGAGCTCATCTTCCACCCGCACAACGAAATCTGTGAGCAGGTGGTACTCCTCTGGCGTTACAGGCCTAGTCTCCGCTTTCTTGGTAAGGATCATCTCAATCTGCGGCATCGTCTCTGCTTCGGCCTCTGCCATTTCTGAGAAGGTCTCGTCAGTGGCCAAACGGTTCAGCGACTCGGTTGCCGCCTCGATCAGGCTCTTGATGTCGATCCGCCAATTTGTCAGGCGTGCCGCCAGGCGTGCGTTTACGCCGGCGCGTCCGATCGCCAGGCTGAGCTGGTCCTCCGGAACGACTACCGCTGCGGTCTTGCCGCGCTCCACGTCTTCATCAAGGAATACGCCCGATACTCGAGCTGGGCTCAGCGCCTTTGAGATGAACGCTGCCGACTCCGGATTCCACTCGATCACATCAATCTTTTCGTCGTTGAGGTCGCGCACAATGGATTGAATGCGCACACCTCGCAGGCCGACACAAGCGCCTACAGGGTCTACTCCATCGCGCGTAGCGGCCACCGCTACTTTGGCTCGTTTGCCGGCCTCTCGAGCAATAGCCTTGATCTCAACCAGACCTTGATTGATCTCTGGAACTTCCATCTCAAGCAATCGGCGGAGCATATTGGGGTGTGTGCGCGAGACCACGATGACCGGCCCTCGCGACGATTTCCGGACTTCTAGTACATAGACACGAATCCGGTCTCGCACGTGAAATCGCTCGCCGGGGATTTGTTGATTTCTGGGAAGAATCGCTTCCGCGCGACCGAGGCCAACCGTAACTGCCTGCGGGGTGATCGAATGCACCGTTCCATGCACCATATCTCCCTCGCGCTCAATGTATTCGTCATATTGCGCATCACGTTCCGCCTCGCGTAAGCGCTGCAGAATGACCTGCTTCGCCGTCTGTGCTGCTACGCGTCCGAAATCTTCGGGCGTCGAGTCAACCAGCGACATCCCGCCCATCTCGGCCTTGTCGTCGTATTTGAGGGCTTCGTCCAGCGTCACTTCCGTGAGTGGATTTTCGACCTCTTCAACGATCTCTTTCTCGGCAAAAATACTGACATCGCCAGCTTCTGAGCCGATCCGAGCCTCGATTTCTTGTGCGGTTGAGGCGTTTACCGAGCGCCGGTAGGCAGATACCATCGCGGCCTCGAGTGCCTCCATCACAGTATCCTGTGAGAGCCCGAATCGCTCAGTGATTTCGTTAAACGCTAGCGCAAATTCGCTCTTCATGTTTCTCTTACCCCTTCTTCGATCTTTGATTCATCTGGAGGGTGCCATTGGGGATGTCGCTTCGCGCACTGTGCCTATCTACGAAGAAAAGTGGGGGCTGCCCACTTCTCCGACCACCTTCCGCGACGAACAAATCCATTCTAGCACAGGGCTGGGGCGACTGCAAGCAACCGCCATTTTGGGCGAAAAAGTCGGCCTCTGCTTATGCTCTGGTGGAGTGTGAAAGGACAAATTTAGAGCGGCTGTCCTCTGGGAACTCGAGTTGGATGAGATTGTGCTTTGTTGAGCCACTGTCCGCGGGGAGCTCGAGGTGGATGAGATTGAGCTATATCGGGCAGCTATCCCTCGGGGAGCTCGTAGAAGATCCGATTTTCTTGTGTCGAGCAGGTGCACGCGGGGACGACCTTAGAACCCTTTGTCAGCGTCCCCTCATAAGGCACTCCGCTGCCATCCGCGACCCACTCATCCATTAAGAAAGGCACCGGGCCCATCGCCGGCAGCCATTCCCCGTTGAAGCGCCTGGCCATATGAAAGTGCGTCCCGGTGGAGCGCCCGCCTTCGCAGGATGGATGGCCCAGGAGATCTCCGGTTTGAACGCGCTCTCCTTCGGCAATCTTGCCCTCTTCCCCGATATGGAAGAAGAACAAGACCCAGCCGGTTCCCCCATAGCCGTCTCCATCCAAATCAAGTTCGATAATGGCTTCTTCACTGCGAAGGATTACCCCCGATGCCGGCGCCGTCACCCATTCGGAAGATGGCACGCAGCCTGTCTCTTGAGAAGGTGGAGCGAAATCAAGGGCACCCATCGGCAGGCTGGTGCCCCAGGTGAAGTGTGGACCGCCGGTAAAATCCCAAATGCGATCGGGAGCAAAGGGCAGATCGAGAGAAGGCTGAACCAGCTGGCCAGGAATGTGGTCGCTGGCGAGTTCCCAGGGATCGCCCCACAGGTTCTTGTAGGTAGCTATGAACCCCTCAGGCCCCACGACTTGCTCAAACTCTTCGGAATCATAGAGCCCGGCAAAAAGCATTTGCAGCGCTACCGTGCCCGCATTCTGCCAGGAGTCCGGTCGATAAAGCATTCCATCTGCGGTTTCGAACTCCCGCAAATCTCCGCTCCTCCAACCGTAATACCCATCGTTCAGTCGTTCCGCGGCCCAGAGCAATTGGCGAAACATCCCGCGATAGCGCTCATCAACATGACCCAGTGGGTATGTCTGCAGCTCCTGGCTGGGGAAAGGATCGGTCAGGCCGGATCCTCGATATTCCAGGAGGGCCAGCAGCAGGCGCGGGTTCAAGGAGTAATTAAGCGCAATGATTTCGATTACCTCCCAGGCTGGCCGATCGATGCGGTACGCGTAATCTGCGGCGTCCGAAACGAAACCAGGGTGCCCGAGCAGCTCCATTCTGAGATTAAATTCCTCAACGGTTGGCCCATAGATGACTTCACTATCAGGCAGCATTTGGAAAGGCGTGCCGATCAACGGCAAATAGTAGGCTGGAATTTCTAAGTCTTTTCCTGGTGGGAGGGTGGTGGTATCGGACGGGAGATCTGGATTCGCGGCCATGATGGCGTCGACCGTTGTATTGAAGTGTGCCGCTACGGCTGGAAGGGTGTCACCACTTTGCGCCTTGTATGGAACCAGTTCGCCGGGTGGATGGGGGCCGCGGGTAGGCAGCGGTGTAATGTCGAGCGCAGGCTGGGCGGTTGCTTCCGGAGTCGAAATCTCACGCGTTGGATCGGAAGAGGAGCAGGCCACAAGCAAAAGCGTGCCTGTCACAAGGAACAGCAATCCAGCCAGCGCTGGGGCCCGGCAGGTCACCGAGAAATATTGGTTTCTCGACTGGCGCAGGTACAGGCTAAAACGACCTCATCCCCCCTGATCAGGGCCCCTTGATAAGGTTTCAGGCCGGCCTGAGCCACCCAACCACTCAGGTTGAAAGGCAGCGGCCCATCGGCCAGAATCCATTCCCCATTGTACTTGCGAGCGAAGTGCAGGTGGGTCCCGGATGCGGTACCCCCCTCGCAGGAGGGGCGACCAATCAGGTCACCCGTTTCAACAAAATCGCCCTCTTGCACCTGTTGGTTGCTGACATGGAGATAAAGGAGGTTCCAGCCGGTCTGCTCTTCACCATCCCCGTCCAGATCCAAGACGACCACTCCTTCGCCCGTGCGCGCTACCAGGCCGGGAGCAGCTGCAAGTGCCCAGTCATCGGACACGGCGCAGCCGGTTTCAAGCGAGGAGGGGGCAAAGTCGAGAGCGGCCCAGGCCGATTCACGCTCCCAGGCACCGTGAGGACCACCGGTAAGCGCCCATATCCTGCCCTTAAAGAATGGCAGGATCAATTCGGGTTGGTCGAGGCCGGCTTCATAAAGCGGGTGAGTGTAGTCGAATGGGTCGCCAAAGAGTTGATGGTAGGTCGCTATCATCCCTCCCGGCGAGAGAGCTTCGGCCCAGCTTCTGCCCGCGCCACGTAAGGAAAAGTAATACTGCAGGCCGACCGTGCCGGCATTCAAATCCGGAGCTAAACGGACGATCGAATTATCCGGAAAAATGATTTCCGTCAAAGTTCCAGCCCGCCAACCATAGAAGCCGGTCCCGAGCTCATTTGCCAGCCAGGTCAGCTGGCGATACAGCCCCTGCGCATCAGGCGCTTCGTGGCCCAGCGGATACTTGAGCTCGTTGGCGGTGGGCTTAGTGGGGTCCGTGACCCAGCCGGAGTGATACTCAATCAAGGCCAGCAGCAGCCGCGGATTGACGGAATGGTCCCGGGCGGCAAGAGCAACGACCTCGGCGCCCGGGACATAGCGCTTACCAACGATCTCCTCATACTGGCTCAAGTAGCCACCTTGTGCTTCTACAAAGGCATGGATATCAAATCCCACTGCATGTGGCGAGTACACCAGCTCACTATCCGGGATCAGCTCGTCTGCGGGCCCGGTCGGGCCGAGCCGGCGCGGCACAAACAGGATTTGGCCGGGAACGAGCAGCTCATTTTCGGGAGGCAGTTGGCTATCTGAAACGATGTCGGAAGGGAGCACGCCGAACCTCAGCGCGACGCTCCTCAGCACATCCCCGGCGCGTGCCCGGTACAGGATGGTTTCGGTTGAGTTTTCTACAGCCAGCGTCGGAGTTGGCGGGTAGCTCGGCGACACCAACGGTTCGGGCTCAAGGGATGTTGCGGTTGGCTGAGCCACTGCAGTAGGTGGTTTCGCCGTGTCTATGGGATCAGGCGTGGCTTCCATCGGGTTGGGAGCCGCAGCGAGGTCATCGGGTTCGAGCGCGAGATCGGCGGTATCTGGAGCGGCGGCCTCCGCCGCCAGGCCGATGATTTCGGGTGCGGGCACGTCCGACCGTGTACACGCCAAGGCAGCCAACCCTAAGGAGGCGATGAAGGCCAGAATCGCGCCGGGAACTCGATACGGTACGCTCATCGTGCGATCTGATTGAGCGGCAAGCGACAGGAACACGCCTCTAATCTGAGGTCGCCGCGCGTTAATGCTCCGTTGTACTGAGCTCCATCCCCAGCGGAAGTCCATCCATCCAGGTCGTACGGCAAGGGGCCGTCGGCTGGGATCCACTCCCCGTTGAATTTCCGAGATAGGTGGAGATGAGTCCCACTCGATACGCCTCCCTCGCAGGATGGGTGCCCGATCCGGTCCCCCGTCTTTAGGGTCGTACCAGCCGCCACCCGGTCTCGAGACTCAACGTGCATGTATTGAATGGCCCATCCGGTGCCCTCAAATCCATCTCCATCCAGATCCTGAATTACTTCTCCGTCTGAAGCGCGCGTAATCAGGCCATCCGCGATCGCCACTACCCACTCATTGGAGAAAACGCACCCCAACGCATTTCCAGGCGGAGCGAAATCCAATGCCGACCAGGCCGCCCAGCGCCCCCACCCAGCATGTGGGCCGCCAGTGAACGACCAAACCTTGCCCGGTTCAAATGGAAGCTGGAATTCTGGCTGCTCGAGGGAATCGGGGACCACAGTGCGCTGAGGTTCCGCAAACGGGTTGCCAAAGAGGATTTCGTAAACCTTATAGAATCCGTCTTCCCCTATAACCATGCGCCATGCATCTGGCGCATAAAGCTGTCCAAAGAGCCACTGAACGGCTGCAGTACCGGCATTGATCCCCGGCCCGGGTGGGGTCACCGAGCCATCGATGAGCACATACGGTCCTGCCCATCCAGCCCTCCACTGGTAGTAGCCGCGATTGAGTTGGTCAGCTGCCCAGGACAGTTGGCTGTGAAGCCCCTCAAAACCAAACCGTTCGTAGCCCAACTCATAGGTGAGTCGGTCCGGAGCGCGTTCCGGCATTGTGAGCCATCCGCCCTGATATTCAAGGATCGCCAGCAGGAGCCGCGGGTTCACTGAGTATTTCGCGGCCACTTCCTCCACTATCTGCGCCCCTGATAGTTCCACTCCATTGACGAATTCGGAGTAGCGATTGAGTGCGCCGTTCCAGGCTCGAATAAGTTCTGTGGCAGAAAAGCCCAGCGCGCTCTCGCCGTTGACAAGTTCCGCGTTGGGGATGATCTTGAAGCTCGGTGATGGAACCTGAGGCAGCGGAGTGGGCATATGCAGAACCTGACCCACTCCGAGGTAATCTGCATTTGGCAGCCCGTTGTCCACCAGTATCTGATTCGCGCCAACCCCCATGCGCCCGGCAATGCCGTTTAGAGAGTCACCGTACTGCACCGTGTACCACTCGGGAATGTCCTCGCGGGAAGGCGGTTCGCGAACTGGATCCGGTGTGGGTGTATAAACTGGAGGCATATCCTGCTCGATATCACCTTCGGATTCTGCAGGCGACTTAATGCCAGAACTTCCAGGGCTGCCCGATAGTTCGAGCCCCAGGAATTCAAGCGGTTGGTCTCCGCGCGAACATGCCAGAACGGCAATCATCAGCACAAGGAGCAGCAGCCGCGGCTTTACTGCGTCACGGTTATTCATACTGAATAAGCAAAGGAGTGGACTTCACACCCTGACAGCGGGCAAGATCTGTGCCAGCGGGGTCCCTCCGGCTGTTTGCGTTCCAGGGTTCCCACCCTGGTCCTTGACCGTTTGAGCGGTCATTGGCCTCGGCAGTGCCAGGACAGACTCTGGCACGGATTCGATGAAATGCAAGTGGGGGAAAGAGTGATGGAGGCTTGTTTCGAGCTGGGATGCGTCTTCTTATGATTTTTCCTGGACAAGGAGAATCCAGAAATTCAGCTGCTTACAGCCATTTTTCCAGGACGAAGGCTGGCTCACTCACTTCACGCAGCCTTCCCAGGTGATCAAGATAGGACCAATCCCCAGAATCTTCTGTGAATACTGCATACCCCGCGCGCTCATAGAGTCGGCGAGCCGCGACGTTTCGCTTCCCTACGGATATGACCGCTCGCAGAAATTCTCGCGAGACCAGGTTTTGCTCTGCCTCATGAAGCAGCTGGCTGCCTACACCACGATCGCGGAACAATGACTTTACACGAAAGGCGTACAGATACCCGGAGGAGACCCCCTCCGTTGAGAAATTAGCTCGCGTTGTGAGCTGCATGAAGATTTGCCCGACTAGCTGCTCATCAATTTCGGCAAGTAGTAGAATGCGCCGTCCGTTTTGTGCCTCTTCGACTGCACGCTGAAATAGACGGCGATAATGCGCATATTCCCCGTCCCACTCCAGCGCTTTTAGATCCTCGGAGGTGGCGAATCGAATTCGCAACGATTTGTCGCTGTCGTAGGGAGGCCCTTCGAGAGTTCGCTCGACCTTATCCACCTCGGGTTGCCTCGCTCACAAGCATCGCCGCCATTCGCTGCTCATCCTCCGCGGAGTCGAGCTCCCCATCCAGCCAGGCAGCTCGTAAGGTTCCCAGAATATTCTTGAAGGCTGGCCCCGGCGCCAATCCAAGTTCACGAAGGCGATCGCCATCGACTGTGGCATGCACCCAGCGCCAGTCTGAGAGATAGCTCTCAATAATTGCTTGACCAGCTTGTTGATCCGAGAGAGCCAGCCAGGTAGCGACCAGTGCAGCTTCTGGGACCGCGTCCAGACATGCCACCCACTCGCTTGGCGATCGATTCGTGGTGATGTCACATTTTTGGCGGCCTGCCTTTACGATACTCGCGGCCTCACCCTGACTCATATGCAGCCGCTTGCAAATTGCTGAAGCCTCGCCCGCAGGAAGGCGGTATGTCCACAAGGCGAAGAACAATTCATATAGAGATGGTTCCCGTTCGAGTTTCCACGAAGCTGGCGGTGAGAATGCTTGCGCGGCCACGGTGCGCGGTTCGATCCAGTCGTCCCAATCGAGGGCCGGATGTATTGCCTGGAGCAGACCCAGCTGCTTCAACCGATGCATGATCGCGCCGACGTCCGCTTCCTTCAATATGGAAGATAGTTCGCTCCGAACTCGCTCACCACTAACGTTTTCAAGCAGAGGCAGTGCTCGATCAAGCAGCTCCATCGTGCGAGATTCGATTGAAAAACCCAGTCGCTGTTCGAGTCGAACCGCGCGCAGCATTCGTGTTGGATCATCCACAAAGCTCAACGAATGCAGGACCCGGATCTGCTTGCTGCGAATATCTTTGCCACCACCCCACGGGTCTAGCGATTGCCCATAGTGGCGGCCATCAAGCCGCAAGGCGAGCGTATTGATGCTGAAGTCACGGCGGTGAAGATCCAGCTTTATGCTCCCTTCGGTGACAGAAGGTAGTGCCGTGGGATGGGAGTAGAACTCGGTCCGCGCAGAAACAAAATCGATCGTTTCCGGCAATTCAGCCCCATCAAGGCTTAGCGCACCTTTCAAACCACTATGCTCCACATCCAGCTGCCATTTTGCGGTGCCGAATCGACGATGGCTGCTAATGTTCCCCCCAAACTTTGACGCCAGCGACTCTCCTAAAGCGATAGCGTCGCCTTCCACGACCAGGTCGAAGTCGACGCTGGGTGTCCCGAGTATCAAATCCCGTACAAACCCGCCTACGATATATAAGGCCACATTGGATGATTCTGACTCGGCGGCAATCAGCTCCAGGAGCGCCAGGCGCTCATCTGTGAGCGCCCGCTCAAGCTTGTTGGCCAGCTCCCTGTGGGATTGGGAATTTACGCCGTTTCCAAGCGAATTTAGAAGATCGGTTCGGGTCACAATCCCAATTACCTCGCCGTTGATCGGATCGGATACCGGCACCTGGCCCCAGTTGTGTTCGATCATCACCCGTTGAAGGTGGTGGACCGAATCCTGAGGATGCACTGACAGGCTCCCCGCTTCCATAATCTCAGAAACCGGTCGATCCAGCATCTCATGTGCTACGGCTCTGTCAACCGAGCGTCTGGTCAGTAGTCCGACGATCTCGCCGCTGTCGGTAACCGGATAGCCCTCATGACCGTATCGCTGCATCTGTTCGGCTGCATCCGCAACGGTATCCGACGAGCTAAGCATTTGTGGACCGCGTGACATAATCTCGCCAACGGTGCTCGGCGGTTCCACCGCCTCTTCAAGCAGCATGATCAATTCGTCCTCCACCGCCTCCACCGATGAGCCCTTGATCAGTGCCGCGGCGGCTCTGCTGTGACCGCCCCCGCCAAGGCGCTCTGCAATTCCTCCTACATCGATCGACTCCGCATAGGAGCGCGCCACCAATTGCACGCGGCCGTCAAGGCTAACGACAAGGAACAGCGCGTCGGCATTATAGACATCGCCGAGCCTGTGGGCCAAAGTGGATATTTCATCGGCAATTCCACTTGCTTGGCCTTTGGCAATTACGATCTGATGGCCTTGAATTTGGCTAACTACCGTTCCCTCTAGCAGCTGTTCGAATAAAGCTTGCTGCTGGACGGAAAGGGGCTGATTGAGGAACTCGGCCGCGATCACAAGGTTCGCACCTTGGTCCAGCAACCAGGCGGCCGCGCGTACGTCCCGAGCAGTCGTCCCTGGGTAGCTCAGCGAGCCTGTGTCCTCATAAATCCCCAACAGCATAAGCGTCGCGGCAGTGTCTGACAGATCTCTGCCTGCCTCGATCACGGCCTCGGCCAGCAGCGTCGTTGTGGCCCCGACCTTCTCGACTTGCAGATCCCAACTTGGGTCCAAATCGGGCTCGATCGGATGATGATCAATCACATTGACCTGTGTATTCGGGCCAAATCCCTTCAAAGTGACGGGGCTTTGGGAATCGACGACCGTCAGTTGGTCGATGATTTTCGCATTATGCGCGTCTCGCTCAATGAACGGGAAATTCTCTCCGTACAGGGTCAAGTACCCGCGGACGTTGCGATTTAGCCGCTGCGGCAAAACAGGCGCGGCCTCAGAGTACAGCAAGGAGGCTGCATACAGAGATGCCACGGCGTCGAAATCCGCCTGTTCGTGGGAAAGAATCAGGTGCAATGCTGCTATCCGATCTGGGCCGAGGATTATACATCCGGCACTGCGGCGAGCTCGGCAATCGCCCGCTGCAGCGCTATCTCAACCGGAGTCCCTAGCACCGAAACCGCTCTGGCGGCTCTTTCGAGCAGTTCAACATATTCCGCGCGGAGAATGGATGTGGGGAGCGCGTAACCTTGCAACAGGGCAGAGTGCATTTGCCCGACATGCCCTGGAAGAGGCGGCGCTGAAATATGTACCGGAATGTGGGCGGCACCATTGGGATTGCTCAGCGTAAGTTGGGAATCTTCTGAGAGCAGAAACCCAACAAATTCCCAGGCAGCATCGAAATCATCCGGATCGAGCCCTGGCGAGAAATAGATATTTTCAGTCCATACATAGCCGGCTAGAGGTTCCCCGGTTGCCTGATTCACGGGCCATCGGTCGATGGTCAGCCCCCCTTCTCCCAGGGCTTCGTTCAGCCGATCAAATTGCTCAGTGCTTTCAATGAGCCAGCCGGCATTACCCGATTCAAAGAGTTCACGATCCTCGTCTGAGTTGAAGAACACGGGTCCGGCAGGAGTTAGATCACGAATGAGCTCCAACCAGCAGCGAGCCAAAGGATCCTTCAGATTTGGCGCCGAGCCATCAAACATGAGTTGGCCGCCGCAGGCTGCCGCGAATGGAGCGACGATCGGAAATCCATAGTCCTGGGCAATTCCCTCATTGAACGTGCCTCGAAGTGCCTCATCTGCCTGGACCAGTCCTTCCAGGGTGCCGGCGGGGATCGGAGCCAGCTCACGATTTCGGTAAAGCACGTTTCCTTGCATTTGAATTGGGATACCCAATACCTGCCCATCATGGATTGCTTGCGCCCATGGCAGTGGGTGGACCAGCATTCGGAATTCATCCGTCGGGTGAGTTGAAAGGTCTTGGGTTATCCCGGATTCGAAGAGCTCTGCGGCCCATGTCGACGGCGCAAGGATGAGAGACGGAAGGGTTTGGGCCTCGCTAATTGCGGAGCGGAGCTCATCGGCTGGTATGTAGGAAAGCTTAAATTCGATTTCGGGGTTGCGGGACTGGAAGGTTTCGATCAGTTCATTAAGTGCGCGAACGCTATCAGGTTTCCAAGTCACCCATAGGCTAACCGATCCTGCCATCTCGCTCGTTGGTTGTAAATTAGGGGTTGGCGCTGGGGTCGGTCCGCTATCCGCGATGGCTACTGTGGGGGCTGGGGCTGTTTCGGGCTCAGAACATGCCCACAGGCTGGCCGCAATCAGGGCAGCGCCTAGCAGTTTGGGGGCAAATCTCATGATCGGCGCGGGAGTCTACCATGAGAGCCAGAATCCGGTCCGCAGCAAGTTCGCTGGGTATAATCGCGCCGTGTCCAGCTCGAATTGGCGCCTCATCCTCTCGGATCCCACATCCGGGCCAATGAATATGGCTCTCGACGAGGCAATACTTGAGGCGGTTCGAAACGATCAAGTTCCTCCCACCTTGCGTTTTTATTCCTGGAACCCCCCTTGCCTGTCCCTTGGCTATGCGCAACCGGTCGATGATGCCGATCGTGGCGCAATAAAAGAACTTGGGTGGGACCTGGTTCGGCGACCAACCGGCGGAAAGGCCATCCTGCACACTGATGAGATCACTTATTCGATTTCCGCATCGGCAGATCACCCGGTTTTTGAGGGCGGGGTCTTGTCAAGCTATAAACGGATCAGTCTGGCGTTGATCGCGGGATTGGAGCGTTTAGGGTTGGAGCCGGAGCTAAACGTCGCACGGCCGCTCGAGCCGAGCAGCGAAAATCCCGTATGTTTCCAAAATCCGGGGGCATTCGAAATTGCGGTTGCTGGGAAGAAGTTGGTGGGATCGGCGCAGCTGCGCCGATCCGGAGCAGTTCTTCAACACGGTTCGCTGCCGATTCAAGGCGAACTCGGCAGGATATGCCTGGCATTGAGATATCCTGATGAGCACGACCGCAAGCAAGCGATGGAGCAGGTCGGCCAGCACGCAGTCACAATTAAACGGGTCTTGGGAGAATCACCCACCTGGAGCGAGATGGCAGAGCACCTGACCGCGGGCTTTGAGCAAGCGCTCCAGTTGAACCTCTCGCGCCTTGACCCCTCTCAGCAAGAGATCAGCCGATCACATGAGATACTCGAAAAGCGATATTCGCATCCGGACTGGACCCAGCGAATCTAGCATTCGATGCATGTTCACGTACTTTCTCTGGAACTCCATCTTCCTGGCTGTTCATCGCTGAAGGAAAAGCGCAGTCGGCTCAAGCCGCTGCTTGCCGCGCTCCACAAGAATTTCAATGTTTCCGCGGCGGAGATCGATCACCAGGACGCACATCAGTCTGCAGTCCTCGCATGTGCGGTGGTCAGCAACAGCGGCAAGCACGGGGACAAGGTGCTTTCAAAGATCCCGGACTGGATCGAACAGCGCTTCCCCGACCTCCAGATTGTCGACGACCATATCGCACCCTGGTAGCGCAAAAAAGAAGAGCCCCCGAAGGGGCCGTGTTTGAGCGGATGCGGAGTTGATCAGGCCGCTTACAGCCTTAGGCTTAGGCTGCCTGAATGTTCGGATTAAGCGCCTTACGTCGGACCAGCGTTCTCAGCCGTGAAGCCAGTAAGCTGGCATGCACCGGTTTGATGAGATAGTCGTCTGCGCCAGCGTCCAGTGCACGCGCTACGCTGCCGGGCGAACCCAGCGCAGATAGGATAAGTATTGGAACATCTGAGAAGCCTCGAATGCGCTCACAGACCTCCCAGCCGTCTACTTCAGGCATGAGCAGGTCCAGAATCACCACATCGGGCGTCGCATCGGGACTCTGTACCGTTTGAATCCCCTCTTCGCTGGACAGCACCGACTTTATTTGAAAGTCCTGACCCCTTAGCAGGGTCCGCAGCATTGTCGAAAGATCGGGGTCGTCGTCAATCAACAGGACTTCGATCGCCATCTTCTATTCCTACGAAATCGACAACATTATCTACGAAGAAATCTCCCTTTGAGCTTACAGAGACCTTGCAGTACTACCTTCCACTTGCTTGACCCCATGGGAATAGCTAAGATAACCGCGACTGATTATGGCTCAAGCCGCTCTCGCTTCATTAGAAATTAAAATGCTCCCTTGTCCGCAGTGCAAATTTCCGATTCCTGGGGACTCGCGGACCTGTCCCAATTGTGGTGTAGACCTTGCTTTGCTCGCGCTGCTTGCAGAGCGTAGCTATCTGTCCGGAATCCCTGAAACCGCTCCGCTCCCTGATACTCCGGCTGCCTTTGTCCCCCGTATCGGCGACTACCTGATTGAAAAGGACATGCTTACCGATGAACAGCTGGAGTCTGCCCTGGATCGGCAGAAGGAACTCGCGGCTGAGGGAGATCGCCGGTTGCTGGGTCAGACCCTGGTGGAGATGGGAATGGTCACGCGTGAAACCATCGATATGGCCATTACCAACCAGATCATCGAGCTGCACGCCGCCCTGACCGATGCCAATCGAACCCTGGAGCTGAGAGTCTCAGAGCGCACATCCGAACTGAAGGCGGCCTTAGCACGCCTGAGGGAGCTCAATCAGCTCAAGACCAATTTGATATCAAACGTCTCCCATGAGCTTCGGACGCCACTCGCGCACATCAAAGGATATGTAGAGCTGCTCGAGGAGGAAGAGCTTGGCGACCTGACCCTCGAGCAAGGGAAGGCAATGACGGTGATCAGCCGAGCCACGGTAAGGCTCGGCCAGCTGATCGAGGATTTGATCGCGTTTTCTACGGCTTCCAAAGAAGGCATGGAATTGAAGCTCGAGCCAATTTCGCTTGTCGACCTGGCGCGGGAAATCATCGATCGATCGAAACCAAAAGCCGCACAAGAGGGAGTCAGGCTCCGGATGTCGATCGACAAGGGTATTCCTCAAATTCAGGTGGATGTCGAAAAATTCAGTTGGGTTCTTTACCAGCTCCTGGATAATGCGATTAAATTTACGCCCAAAGACGGTAGCGTAAAGCTCTGGGCAGAGCATGTTAGCGGCATTGTTACCGTTGCGGTTTCGGACACAGGAATCGGCATTCCGTCCGAAAAAATCGACGAGGTATTTCAGCCGTTCCATCAACTGGACGGCTCGGCAACTCGTAAATTCGGCGGCACCGGGCTAGGGCTGGCGCTTGTGAAGCAAATCGTTGACGCTCATGGGTCCAAGATCATCGCTGAAAGCATGGAGAAAAAAGGGTCCACATTTCGATTTGATTTACCGATTTACGACTCGGAAGCTGTCAACGTCGAAGCATGACCGGACCGCTGGTTCGACCGGGACCACTCACCCACGGCACTGAATTAAATGCTGTCTACGCAATCGCGCGCATCGTTGCCGAAACCTACGATACCGAAGCCGGCCTGGATGCGGTCTTTCGCCTTTCACGAACCATTTTCATCTTCGATGTGGTTTCGCTTTTCCTTCAGAAGGAAGAAACTGGAGAATTCGAACCGGCTTATGCGCTGGCACTGGGCCGTGGCCGGTCGCGCGAGGCGGACCTGGTCTGGGGCGAGCCTGCCGCGACCGAGGCCTACCGCAGCGGACAGACCATTCTCAGGCAGGAGGATGCCGGTCCCAGCGTGGAAGGCCGC
This sequence comes from uncultured bacterium, assembly GCA_965364895.1. GTDB lineage: Bacteria > Chloroflexota > Anaerolineae > Anaerolineales > E44-bin32 > JADFRG01. Next base: position 1,050 of record CBDTZL010000028.1, on the reverse strand, counting down.
GAGCGACGCCGTGACTATCTCGGGCTTCCAATGATGGTGCACGGACGCTGCGTGGGCGGACTCGTGTTCGGCCGATTTGGTGGGCCCTCTTACCCGCCCGAGCACATACGGCTGGCAGAGTTCGTTGCCTGGCATGTCGGCCAATTACTTGAAAACCGGCGCATGGCGCGCCGAATCGCATCACTAGAAGCCCAGCGTGAGCTGGCTCGTATGCAAGACGAATTCATCTCCACCATCTCGCATGAGCTGCGGACGCCGCTCGGTATGATCAAAGGATATGTGACCACCCTGATGCGTGAGGACGCCAAGTGGGATTCTGAGACCCGGCTTGAGTTCCTCGAGATCGTCGATGAAGAAGCCGATCGTCTGCGTGAGCTCATCGACAACCTGCTTGACTCATCTCGCCTGGAGACAGGGACCCTGGGCATGACCCTGGAGCCAACAAAGCTGTCCACGATCATTCGAGATTCCGTCTCGCGCACGCAAGCGGTTTACCCGGACATGGAAGTCGAGATCGATATTGGCGATGACATTCCCGTGCTGCAAGCCGACCCGACCCGGATTGCACAGGTTATGGACAATTTGTTGTCGAACGCTAACAAATATGCACCGGGTTCCCAAATTGCGGTGGCGTCCGACCGCCGCGATAATGTAGTGGAGATCGGAGTCCAGGATGGTGGGCTTGGCATCCCACCCGAGCACGTGCCGCATCTCTTCGAGCGTTTTTATAGAGTGCCTGAACAGAGCTCGAACGTCCGCGGAACGGGTCTCGGACTGTACATTTGCCGAAAAATAATCGAAGCGCACAGCGGAGAAATCGGAGTGGAGAGCCAGGAAGGTTCTGGCACACGGATCTTCTTCACACTACCCGTTGAAGTAATGGAACCGGTACCGGAGGGGTGATATGAGCGAGAACAATACACTTTTAGTCGTAGACGACGAACCAAGATATGTACGACTGGTTCAAGTCAATCTTGAAACCGCGGGCTACGAAGTAGAGACGGCCCACGATGGGCAGAAGGCGGTCGAGCACGTCGCCAATGAACAGCC
>CBDTZL010000027.1:0-19134 GCA_965364895.1 uncultured bacterium | reverse complement strand
TGATGCCGAAAATAGGTGTTGTAGAGCTCCGCATAGTGGCCTTCGGCATTCAGAAGGCCCTCATGATCGCCTTCCTCGATGATGCTGCCCTGGCGAAGCACAATGATGCGATCGGAGGCCCGCACAGTCGAAAGCCGATGGGCGATCAATATAGAGGTCGTGTCAGCTAGGATCAACTGCAGGGCCTGCTGAATCTGAGTTTCGGTGAATGGGTCGACACTGGCGGTTGCCTCATCGAGAACAAATATCGCCGGGCGCTGCACGAGCACCCTCATGAGCGATACCAGCTGACGCTGGCCCATCGAAAGTCTTTTGCCGCGTTCGCCCGCTTGGCTCTGCAACCCTTCTGGAAGCGCCTCCAACCACTCACCAGAGCCGATTCGATTTGCCAGTTCCTCAATTTCATCTTCGGAGGAATCGGGGCTGGCATAGCGAATATTCTCAAGCACCGTACCTGAAAACAGAAATGGATTTTGCGGTACGAGACCGATTTGGCGGCGGTATTCATGCAAATCAAGAGAGCGGATATCGGATCCGTCCACCGAAATCATGCCGTCTTGAAATTCATAGAAACGGGTGATCAGTTTGACAATCGAAGACTTGCCTGCTCCCGTGTGGCCAACTAAAGCGAGATCCTCTCCAGGTTTGATTGTGAGATTGAAATCCTCAAGCACTGGCTCATTCGGCCGGTAATGAAAAGCGACGTGCGCAAACCGGATCTCTCCCCGAAACTTGGGAACCAGCAGGTGATCGGTCTGAATCACTGCTGACTCCGCATCAATGAGCGCGAAAACGCGTTCGGCTGCGGCCAGACCGCCCTGAATTTGACTCCAGAATGTCGAAAGCCCGAGGACCGGAAACCAAAATCGTTCCAAGCTGCGCAGGAACAGATACCAGGCCCCAACCGCGATTGCGCCTTGCGCAGCTCCGAGGCCACCAACAAACACTACAATCGCAGTACCCACATACATTAGTGCATTCAAAGTCGGGAATACCAATGCCAATACAAAACCACGTCTGACATTCACCGTATAGGACTGATCATTGACGGCTTCGAATTCGCGGTAGATAGCCTCTTCCTGTCGAAAATTCTTGGCCACGGTGATGCCGGTCACAGCCTCTTTGATGCTGTCGTTCACATTTGCTCCTGCACGCATTGAACTGCGCATCACGCGTCGAGCCCAGTGACGGAATCCCAGGGTTGCTAGGAATAGAACTGGAAGCATTGCCAGAACGAGAAGCGTCAGCCGGACATCAATTTGAAAGAGCACAACAATCAGAATGACAACTTGCGTCATCTGAGTGACTAGCTCCGTGGTTAGGACAGTTACTTGAGCGAATTCATTCGTGTCCGTGGTGATTCGGCTGACGACCTTGCCAGAGGCATGTTCATCGTAGAAGGACATATCATGAGATGCAGTCGCAGCAAAGGCTTCTTTTCTCATGTCGAGAATCACGTCACCGATTACCCGAGTGACCGCCCGCCGGCGCAGCCAATTTGCCAACCATATGACTACTCCCACCACGAAAAGGGCCAGCGCTATCAGGAAGAGCGTTGAACTCCCGGAATCTTGTTCGAGCAGCCCAACCCCGTAGGCAACAAGAACCGGCGACGAGGCCGCAGCGATCGCCACTATGAGAGTGCCCACCAAAGTGACAGTCAGTTTCTTGCCGTGGCCCTTGAAATAGACAGCTAAACGACCAACAAGCTCTCGGTCGGAATATGTCCGGTCATAGTCCTCGCGCGCTAAGTCTGCAAAGAATCCCATTAGTCTCCGAGATCGGAAAAAATTTGTTGGTAGGCGGATGAACTCTCGATCAGCTCCTCGTGTGTTCCCAGTGCGGCCACCTGTCCACGCCTGAGTACCAAGATGAGGTCAGCCCATCGGATCTGAGAGAGCCGATGCGTGATGATGACGGTTGTGCGGCCTTCAGCGGCGCGAAAAATGGCTCGCTGAATCTCATCTTCGGTCGCGCTGTCTATGGCGCTGGTGGAATCATCGAGAATGAGAATGCGCGGGTCGGTCAGGAAGGCGCGCGCCAGCGCGATGCGCTGTCGCTGGCCTCCCGAAAGGGTCACTCCACGCTCGCCGACGACCGTCTCGTACCCCTCGGCGAATCCCAAAATGAACTCGTGCGCCTGAGCTTCCATAGCGGCCCGTTCGATCTCATCCTGGGAGGCGCCGCGTTTGCCAAATGCGATATTGTCCGAAATCGATCTCGAGAAGAGGAATAGATCCTGCTCGATGATCGAGATCTGCGCTCGGAGCGAAGCCAGATCCCACTCTCGCACGTCGACGTTATCGATCAGCACCTGACCGGCTCCCACCTCATAAATCCGGTTGATCATCTTGGCTAGCGTGGTTTTCCCAGTGCCGGTCTGACCGACGATAGCCATGGTCTGGCCTGGCTCGAGCCGAAAGGTCAGTTGCTGAAGCGCTCCGTTACCTTCTCCATAGGAGTAGTCCACGCCGCGAAACTCGATCTCGCCGTGCATCTGAGCGGCATAGCCTTCAGGATTCCGATCCAATTCCGTACGCTGATTGATCAGATCGAGGATCCGCCGAGCCCCGGCCATTCCGAGCGAAACCTGTGAGTATGCGAAAAGTGAGATAAAAGTGGGAAACGCGAAAAGCTGGATGAGACCCATAAACGCTACTACATCGCCGAGCTCGAGCAATCCTTGCTGGTAGAGAACTACCGACTGAAGAAAAGCGCCCGCCTCGGCCAACCCCAGCAACAGCAAAGGTAAATAGCGGGCTTCAATATCCCCCTGGCGCACAAATGCATCTCGATACGTGGCAGCGTTGATCGTGAAGCGTTCGACTTCCTGATCTTCTTGGGCGTGGCCCTTGACGACCTCAATTCCGTCGATCGCTTCAGATAAGTGCGCATTCATGTCGCCAAACGAGTTCCGTGCATCCTCTGTCACCGGCCGAAGCTCTCGCAGGTAAGCCCAGATCGCGATCGAATATAAAATTGTGAACAGAACCGGGATGACGATTAGAGTCGGGTAAATGGAAGGAGCGACAATGAGCGGGAGCAAGATAAAGTTGGCCGATCCGAGAACCAGATTGAAGCCTGGGTTGTACATCAAGCCAATTTCCCGCACATCGTTTGTGGCGCGGGCCATCGTGTCCCCGACCGGCTGCAAGTTATGGAAGGTCATGCTCTTCCCGAGCAGGCTAAGGTAAAGCTCCTCTCGAATATCGCGCTCCAGCCTCTGCCCCAGCAGATCCGCTCCGAAATTCCGTCCCAATTGCAGCACGCTCCGAATTGTTTGGGTGACGACAATCAAGATCGCGATGCGCGCCAGGCCCTCCGCCACATCCTGGCCATTAATTACGATTTCGAATGCCTGGCCGAGAAGGATCGGCACTGCCGCGGCGAGGGCCGCATTGCCAAAGGCGCCCACCACCGTCACAAGCACGATCCAGAGGTGATCTAAGGTATGCCCAAGGATCCACCGGTTGACTGAGGCTCTATTGCGTTGCTTGGCTTGGGGAAGTACGAATTCGGCGATGGTCATAGGTATTAACGAGGGGTCGGAAGCATAACATAAGCCCTACCCAGGCCTGGATTGCCCGTGAGGGCACTTGGGAGAATAATCTATGCTTCGGACCTCCAGAAGACTGGGTAAAATCGATAAATCAAACTCTATAGGGGGTATGAAAATTGAAGCCTGACGAAATTCACCTTCAAGACCTTGAAATCGTCTCTTTTGTTCTAGGTCCGGCAGCTACGAATGCCTACTTAGTCGCCGATCCTTCCAGCAAATTGGCGGTGGTTATCGATCCGGCCTGGGACGGTGACCTCATTTATCGTGAGGCGGAGCTTCGAGGTTGGCGCATCAATCAGATTTGGCTCACCCACGCGCACTTCGATCATTTCGGCGGAGCCGGAGCGATTTCCGACTTATCTAAAGCTCCAATCCCGGTCGCCCTGCATGCGGATGATCATTCACTGTGGCGAATGGGTGGGGGAGCATTTGCATTTGGTGTTTCCGAATTTGATTCCGGACCTGAGCCAACCGTATATCTAGAGCACGGGATGAAGTTGGCTCTTGGATCTCAGGAGTTCGAAGTTCGCCATACACCCGGCCACTCGCCGGGGCACGTAATCCTCACCTATGAGCGCGGTGAGGCCGTGTTCTGCGGCGATTTGATATTTCGAGGGAGTGTTGGTCGAACGGATCTTTCAGGCGGGGACATGCCGACGCTGCTTGCGAGCATTCGGCAGGAGGTGCTAACGCTTCCTGATGAGACCCTGCTCCTGTCCGGCCACGGCCCGTCCACAAACGTGGGGATGGAGCGCAAGAATAACCCTTTCCTAAAACCCTCTTAGTCCGATGCTTGCAGCCACGCAAGCCAATCTCGCACAATCCCACCGGGCTCATCAGGCGCGATTCCCAGCACCTCGAACATGAAAAGGTAGTTAGGCGCTTCCAAAGGGTCGCGGCCATCGATTGATAGAAGCCCAACATCTCCACTCACGGCAGACAATGGAAGGAACCCGATTGCCCCCAGGTCTTCCTGAACCAGCGAAAGTACCGCCTCGGGTACTGGTCCAAGAACCGCGGAGGATGTGAACCTTCGATCTCCGAGAAGCGTTTGCTGAAGGTAGCTTCGGGTCTCTGCGCCTTGCAGAGGAACGATGGCCTGGATCGCTAAGTCGGGTCCGCCGAGCGATTGCCAGTTGTCGATCCGCCCGGTGAAGATGTCGACGATCTGCTCGGCGGCCAGGTCACGCAGCGGGAACTCGCCGTTCACCACGAAGACTACCGAGTCCTTGCCAAGTGGTGTAGCAAACCAACCGGCGGGCGGCTCCGTGGAGGTGACGACAAGCGCCGATCCTTGACTGTCCACGGACTCTAGCCCAGCGGACAGCTCCAACACCTTCAGGCCAAAACCAATAAATGTGTCGGATTGTTGTGTCTCGCGGAAGGATAAGATGCTTTCGGTGACCCAGATCTCGAGTTCGGGGGTGGTCGCAATTTCAGGGAAGGGGGTTGGAAGCACGGGCGCTGTCAAAGGTGTCGAGCTAACGCAGGCCGCGATCAACGCCGCACCCCCGATCATCACTGCCGCTTTAGGCACGGGTTATCGCTGCCGCCATAGCGGCCAGGCCCAGCACCGCGCAATAGGCCGCAAATCCGCGCAGTGAGCCGTGCGAAAGAAATCGCAGCAGCCAACGGATGGCTACAAATCCGACAACCGCCGCGGCGATAAACCCGATTACGAATTCTTCCGCGGAGTCGGATGAGATCGTGCTGAAATCGCCAACTGCAACGATTCCCGCGCCGAGCATAATCGGGACCGCCAGCAGAAGCGCAAACCGAGCCGATTCAAGCCGACCCAATCCGCGTGACAGACCGCCGACGATCGTGCTTCCCGAACGTGAAATGCCCGGGAGCAGCGCCATCACCTGAAACAGGCCGATCACAATTGCATCGGGCAGCTTGAATTCGGAAAGCGCAGATGCAGAGCTGCGCCGAGTCCGAAACCATTCACCCAGCATCAACAATCCGCCATTGATGATCAGAAGCAACGCTACCACCTGGGGCTGAGCAAAAGCCCCTCGAATGAGATCGCTGAATATCACCCCGGCCAGCGCGGCAGGGATGGTGGCAACGATGAGCAGCCAGGCCAGCTTCGCATCCACTGAACCAAGGGGGTCACGCCTGCGAATGCCCTGAACTGCGGCGGAAATCAAGCGCACCAAATCGCTCCAAAAAGCAGCGATCACTGCCAGCAGCGTTCCCCAATGCAGCACCACGGCAAAAGGAAAGAGAACTTCCGGATCGATATCCCACCCCAACAACCAAGGGAAAAGAACCAGGTGGCCCGAGGATGAAATGGGGAGAAACTCAGTCGCACCTTGAAGGGCGCCCAATATCAAGGCCTGAACCCAGGTCATTTGGAATCCTCGAGCTGGCGCAGAGTCTTATCCGCAAACTCGTCCAGCCGGCCGTCCTTGATCGCCTTGCGCAGCTCATGGGTTAGGTCCATGAGCCAACTCAGATTGTGGATAGAGAGCAAAGTGGCGGAGAGCATCTCCTTTGACATCGCAATGTGTCTCAGATAGGCGCGAGAGAAATTCTTGCATGTATAGCACTCGCATTCAGCATCGAGCGGTTCTGGATCGTCTGCCAGCGCCGCGATGCGTACGTTCACTCGACCGTTCCGAGTAATAGCCGCGTGATTTCGAGCGAGGCGAGTCGGCAGGACACTGTCGAAGAAGTCGACCCCGCGCCGCACGCCTTCCACAATATCTTCCGGCGCTCCCACACCCATCAGATAGCGGGGTCGCTGCTCGGGGAGCTCTTCGTCGAGAACCTCCAGCATGGAATACATCTCTTGCTTGCTTTCGCCTACGCTCAGTCCTCCTATTCCGATCCCGGGGGTATCGAGATCGGCGATGAAGCGCGCCGATTCTCTGCGTAAATCGGGAAATATGCCTCCCTGGACGATGCCAAATAGCGCTTGATCCGGCCGCGATTTTGCTTCCAGGCACTGAACTGCCCAGTCATGCGTACGCTGCATGGCAAGTTCGTTGTACTTTCGGTCGTAAGGTTCCGCGCATTCATCGAGCGCCATGATGATGTCCGCGCCAAGATTCTCTTGAATGGCGATAGCCTTTGCCGGTGTCAAGCGATGCTCTGAGCCGTCGAGGTGCGAGCGAAAGGTTACGCCGTCATCGTCAACGACGCGCTTGTCGGCAAGAGAGAAAAGCTGAAATCCGCCCGAATCGGTAAGTATGGGTCCCGACCATTGCATGAAGGTGTGCAATCCACCTAAATCGGCCACGCGTTGGTCCCCAGGGCGCAGATACAGATGATAGGCGTTCGCTAAGACGAGCGACGCACCCAGCTCGGTGACTTGCTCTGGAGTAAGCGCCTTCACGGTCGCCTGAGTGCCGACCGGGGCAAACAACGGTGTCTCGAGCTCGCCGTGTGGGGTTTTAAAAACCCCGGTCCGGCCGCGGCCCGATTGTGCGGTCACTTCGTAAGAGAAATTAGACATGGAGTTTCGGCGGCCCCGGCATGGCAGGCCTTGATAAGGCCTAGGGCAGCAGGCGATTATACCCACGGCATGGACATCCAGACATCGGCTCCGTATACTTCGATCGTGGACCCGCGAAATCAGTACGCGACCTGGGTGGAAATCGATTTGTCGGCCATCGAGGGTAATGCGCGTGCACTTGTAACGATAACTGACGCGGAATTGATGGCGGTCGTGAAGGCCAATGGCTATGGGCACGGCGCGGTCGAGACCGCGCGCGCGGCTGCCCGAGGGGGCGCCTCCTGGTTTGGGGTCGCGCGTCCAGATGAGGCGATGGAACTCAGGGATTCCGAGCTGAAGGAGCCGATCCTAGTTCTAAGCCCGGTGCCGGCTGACAGCCTGGATCAACTAATTCGCCAGAATGTCTCTATCACCGTTGGCGACCGGGATCAAATCAACGCGGCAGCAAGCGCCGCGCAGTCCCAGGGCATGAAGGCCAGGGTGCATCTCGAGCTTGATACCGGAATGAGTCGGATCGGGGCAAGGCCCGAAGAGGCCGTCTCGCTGGGGCGCGAACTAAGCGATCTCGACACGGTCTCTTTCGACGGCGTATTCACACACTTTGCCCGGGCCGATGAGCTCGCTAGCCGGTCGGCTCGAGAACAGTTGGAGCGCTTCAACGGAGCGCTCGCGGAATTGGAGGCAGCCGATCTGCGCCCTCCGCTGGCCCACGCTGCCAACTCAGCCGCAACCCTTACGCTGCCAGAAGCGCAGCTTGATATGGTGCGGGTCGGAATCGCACTCTATGGCCTGCAGACGTTAAAGGACCAGCCGCTCCCGGGAGATTTTCAGCCCGCGCTCCAGTGGAAGAGTCGACTGACTCGTGTGAGAGAACTGCCGGCTGGGACTGGCGTTAGCTACGGACACGACTACGTCACGAAGACCGAGGAACGGATCGGAACGTTTCCTGTCGGCTATGCAGACGGGCTGCGTAGGACGAGGGGGAACCAGGTGCTGGTCGGTTCCCAGCAAGTTCCGGTGGTGGGCAGGGTATGCATGGATCTCTCAATGATGCTGCTGGAACCGGTTCCCGGGGCAGAGGTTGGGGATGAGGTGGTGCTGATCGGTAGTCAGGGCGACGCAACGATTACCGCGGAGCAGCTCGCTGATCGCTGGGACACCATCAATTATGAGGTCACCTGCGGGATCAGCCAGCGAGTCCCCCGGCTGTTCGACTACCCCGATTCGCTCAAATAGCGCTCAGTAACCGCCGGAACCAGGTAATCAGCAAAAGCCCGATCCAAATCATACTCAGGCGACCATCCCCAATCCTCTCTAGCAGCGCTATCGTCGATCTGGCTCGGCCAGGTGTCAACCATTTCCTGGCGATGCTGGTCCGGCTCGAAGCTCACTTCGGCTGAGGGGAAGTATTTCACCACGGTCTGGCGCAGTTCTTCTGCGGAGGGGTTGAATCCCGTCACGTTGTAGATTCGCTCTGGCAGGCTTGGGGCGCGTGCAAGTTCGCGCAATGCTCGAATTGCATCCGGCATGGCCAGGAACGGAAGCACGGTGTCGGGGCGAACAAAGCACCGATACGATTTCCCCTCAGCTGCGCAGTGCAGCATCTCGGGCCCGTAGTCAGTGGTGCCTCCGGATGGAATGCTTTCGGCGCTGATCAGCCCTGGGAAGCGGAGGGCGCGAAAATCCAGCAGACCGGAACTATGCTCTGCGAAATGCTCACCCAGGCGCTCACAATACAGCTTTCCGGCTCCATAAACTGAGCTAGGCATCAACTTCTCGTTTTCACCCACCGGTCCTTGAGCCTGCTTTGCCTCCAGATCCACCAGCCCGTAGACCGCGAAGCTGCTTGGGAAGAGGAAGCTGACGGAGGTCGAGTGCTTCTCGCCCTGAGCGAGGGCAAGCTCGAGCAGATTAGCGGTGCCCTCGACATTGACCCGATGGGCCAATCCTGGATCGCCTTCGGCCTTGCTTGAAAGGACAGCCGCTAGATGGAAGATGCGCGCGATCTCGAACTCTTCGCCCAGTTGCTCCAGCAGCTTCCGATCGAGAATGTCGCCCTGGACGAATTCCAGGTAATACCCGGCCAATCTAGGATCCAGCGGGTTGAGATCCAGAGCCAGCACCCGATCCGCATCGAGAACCCGCAGCAAGGCTTGGCCGATTTCACCGTTCGCGCCTGTGATGAGAGTGATTCCTTGTTGCATCAAGTTCCTTCAATCAGCCAGCATTTTAGGATTGCATGCTCTTGGCATAGTTCATAAGAATGAATCAAGGATATCCTGCTGCTCAAAAAGTGAACCTCATCAGAGGCGCGTGACTTGACTTTGCCTAACAGGGTTCATAAAATGGATTCAGCCATACGATACAGGCGGAGGAGAGACCCGGTTTCTCGGGCACCGAAGGGGCAAGTCCGCACGTTGGTGTAACTGCGGACGAAACTCTCAGGTAAAAGGACCCCGCCTGGCCGAACCTCTGGAAAGCGTACCACGCACCGAAGGGGCAAATCTCGCGAGCGGGATGAATCTCTCAGGTTTCTGACAGAGGGCACACACCGAACCGGTGTGTGCCCTTTTCTTGTTGTATCAAAGGAGGCAGCATGGAATTTCCAGGTGATTTGAAGTTCACAGGAAGTGATGAATGGATCAAAGCCGACGGTGACACCGCAACTTTAGGGGTTACAGACTTCGCACAAGATCAGTTGTCGGACATCGTCTACTTTGAAATCGGTGTTGGAGTGGGTGACGTGATCTCAAAAGGAGATGAGGTCGCCATCCTGGAATCAGTGAAGGCCGCGGCAGAAATTTATTCGCCGGTATCAGGTGAGGTAACCGAGATCAATGCCGCACTCCCCGACAGCCCGGAGGTGGTTAACTCCGACCCATACGGCGGGGGTTGGATGCTGCGCATCCGCATGAGTGATCCAACCGAGCTGGAGCAGATGATGGACCCCGCCGATTATCAGGAAAACACAGAGGAGCGAAGCAGCTGATGGCCTACATTCCTCACACCGAGGCAGAGCGACAGGAGATGCTGGCGGCTATCGGGTTCGAAAGCATGGAGGATATGTACTCCGAATTGCCCGAGGCGGTGCGGTTTCCTGATTTAGCCTTGCCGGATCCAGCCTCTGAGATGGAAGTAATTGAGGAGCTGCAGCTCCTGTCGCAAGCCAATTTACATGTGCGCCAGACAAGCTGTTTCCTGGGTGCTGGCGCCTACAACCACTATGTCCCCTCGGTGGTTAACCACGTTCTGCTCAGGAACGAGTTCTACACCGCCTACACGCCATACCAACCGGAGGTCTCACAGGGGACGCTCCAGGCCATCTTTGAGTTTCAGAGCCTGATCACTTTTCTAACCGGAATGGAAGTGGCAAATGCCTCGCACTATGACGGAGCTACTTCTCTCGCAGAAGCCGCCATCCTGGCAATAAACCACCATCGAGGAAAACGAAGCAAGATTGTGCTCTCTCGGGGAATTCACCCTCAGTACCGGGAGGTAGTGCGCACTTACTTGCAGGGGCAGCAGCTTGAGATTGTCGGCGACGATTCTCTCTCAAATGATTTAGGCAGTCACATCGATGAGAACACAAGCATGGTAGCGGTTCAGTACCCCGACTTTTTTGGGAATATCCACGACCTGGAAGCGCTCGGGGAATCGGCGCAAGAAGCCGGTGCGCTTCTGTGTGTGGTAGCCAACCCCATTGCCTTGGGGATGCTCAAGCCGCCTTCCGAGTTTGGCGCGGACATCGTTGTCGGGGAGGGACAGCCGCTCGGTATTCCGCTCTCCTTTGGCGGCCCTTACATTGGATTCTTCGCAACTAAGCAAGAGTATGTTCGCAATATCGCCGGCCGCCTGGTCGCAGAAACGCTCGACACTCGTGGTCAGCGTGGATACGTGTTGGCTCTCGCCCCTCGTGAGCAGCATATCCGCCGCGAGCGGGCTACATCCAACATCTGCACCAACCAAGGTCTGATGGCGCTGGCAGTGACCGCCTACCTCTCAACCGTGGGTCGGAGTGGACTCAAACAGGTAGCCGAACTCTGCTTCCACAAAGCCCACTACGCAGCACAAGCGATCAATCAATTGGATCGCTATAAGCTTTGGAACCAAGATCCCTTCTTCCACGAATTTGTCGTGCGCTGTCCCCGGCCGGTGGCTGAAATAAACGATGCGCTGCTGGACCATGACATCATCGGGGGTTACGACCTGGGGCGCGATTACCCTGATCTCGACAATCACATGCTGATTGCGGTTACCGAATTGAACCATAAGGAAGAAATCGATGAGCTGGTGGAGGCCCTGAATGAACACGCTTGAGCCGAACGTATACGAATTGTCAACCGAAGGTCGACCGAGTCATCGTTTTCCTGACCTTGACGTACCCGCCTCTGAGCTGCCAACAGCAATGCTGCGAGATCATCTTGAGCTTCCCGAGCTCTCAGAGCTGGAAGTGGTCCGGCACTTTGTTCGACTGTCGCAGCTCAATATTGGGATAGATACGGCTTTCTATCCCTTGGGCTCCTGCACAATGAAGTACAACCCCAAAGTGAACGAGGACGCGGCCCGCCTGCCAGGCTTCGCCCACACGCATCCGCTGCAAGACACGCGGGTGCTGCAAGGGAATCTAGCGCTAATGTTTACGCTCCAAGAATGGCTGGCGGAAATCGGTGGCTTTGCGGCAATTGGCCTACAGCCTGCCGCCGGAGCGCATGGAGAGCTGACCGGGATCTTGATGATCCGCGCCTATCACCAGGATCGAGGGGACACGGATCGCATCAAGATCCTGGTACCCGATTCGGCGCATGGCACAAACCCCGCTACGACAACTATGAGTGGGCTGCGCGTCGTCGAACTGCCTTCTGATGCGCGCGGCAATGTTGATCTCGAGGCATTGCGAGCCGAGTGCGACGACACTGTCGCAGGGCTTATGCTCACCAACCCCAACACTCTTGGGCTGTTTGAGGAGCATGTCGAAGAGGTCATCAAATTGGTGCATGACTGTGGAGGGCTCGTGTACGGCGATGGGGCGAACATGAACGCGCTCCTCGGAGTCATACGTCCGGGCGACCTGGGCTTCGATGTGCTCCACTACAACCTACACAAAACATTCTCCACTCCCCACGGTGGGGGCGGGCCCGGTTCTGGACCGGTTGGCGTAGCCGAATCGCTGGTGGACTATCTTCCCGGACCGATCGTCAGCATCGTCGAAGCCGGCGATGATGATTTGCCGCCGCTGTACGGCCTGGTCATGCCGGAGAAGACCATTGGTCGTGTCAAAGCATTCCACGGGCATTTCGGGATGCACGTACGTGCCTTCGCCTACATTCGCTCCAACGGAAAATCAGGTATGCGAGATATCGCAGACCATGCGGTGCTGAACGCCAACTACCTTCTGGCGGGTCTTCGGGATACCTACCGAGTTCCGTTCGATCGGACATGCATGCACGAATTTGTGCTCGAGGGGAAATTTGAAAACGCGCCCCAAATCCACGCGTTCGACATATGCAAACGCCTGATGGATTGGGGCTTTCATCCCCCCACGTATTACTTCCCGTTAATTGTGCAGGAAGCGCTCATGATCGAGCCGACGGAAACCGAAACAAAAGCCACCATGGATGCCTTCATTGAGGCCATGAAATCCATCGCGCAGGAGGCGGTGGATGATCCTGAGAAGCTTCAAACCGCACCTCATACAACACCTTCCGGTAGGCTGGACGAGATCCTGGCGGCCAAACAACTTGTGTTGTGCTGCCGACCAGCAGGTCTAGGCTTGGTGGAGAGTTGAACCCCCTTTAAAAGAGCTGGGCGCCAGACTGTAACTCTGGCGCCCTGTTAATTTGCCCTGGGACCCCTCATTCCAAGGCCACGATGGCTAGGGCATCGTCCCGAGTCTAGAATAGCGGGCTCAATGGATTCTTAACGTGAGCGATAACGCGTGCGGTAGAATCATTTCCCTATTAATTCCCAATGACCCAGACAGCTGACTCCGCAATAGAAGAAGCGAAAGCTCACCCAACTGTCCAGATCCACCTTCCGGAAGGGCGGGTGCTGGAGGCCGAGCGTGGCCTGCAGCTCGCTGATTTCCTGAGGGATGAAGACCAGGACCCAGCCCCTATCGTTGGCGCCATCGTCAACGGTGAACTGCGCGAGCTGATTTACCCAATCGAGATGGAATCGAATGTTCGGCCGGTAACCATGGCCGAAGAAGATGGCATGCGGATTTACCGCCGCTCGCTAACGTTCTTGCTGGCGGCTGCCTTCGAAGAACTCTTCCCTGAGGCACGATTGGATGTGGAGCACTCCGTCGCGCATGGTGGATACCACTGCCATGTCAGTGGCGGGGCGCAGCTCGAGCCTGTCGAACTATCTTCGCTTGAGAACCGGATGCAGGAGTTGGTAAACCAAGATCTTCCGTTTTCGAAAACACAGGTGTTGTTGTCCGAAGCATCCGAGTACTTCGAGTCAAAAGGACTCAAGGACAAAGCCCGATTGCTCTCCCATCGCCGAAAGCCAACCATGATCATTTACGAGATGGGCGGCCATCGAGACTACCACCATGGCTACATGGTTCCGCGCACTGGGTACCTGCAGTGGTTCGGACTTACCTCCACCCAAGACGGGTTTACCCTTCGGTTCCCCAAGCGCGACACACCAACTGAGCTGCTTCCGCCTCCCCATTACCCCAAGCTAATGCTGACCTTTGATCAGTATGATGACTGGATTCAGACACTTGGGGTTGCGAGTGTTGGAGCATTGAACGATGCGGCTCAGGCGGGCCGGATGCGTGAAATCATCTTGGTCTCCGAGGCCTTGCATGAGCAGCGCATAGCGGAAATTGCGGCCCAAATACAGGAAAAGCGTGAGACCGTTAGGCTGGTGCTGGTAGCTGGGCCTTCTGCGTCGGGGAAAACGACCTTTTCAAAGCGGCTCTCGATTCAACTTCTTGCATTGGGTATCTCGCCGCTGCCAATTGGTCTGGATAATTTCTTTGTCGACCGAAAGAAAACTCCGCGCGATGAGCACGGCGAATACGATTATGAGCGGTTAGATGCGCTGGACCTTGATCGCTTGAATCATGACATGAGCAAGCTGGCCGCTGGAGAACGGGTCCAGCTTCCGAAATATGACTTCGTCAAAGGCACCCAGAGAGATGGCGAGGTGGCCCAGATCACTGATGGGCACATCGTAATATTGGAAGGGATCCACGGGCTCAATCCGGAACTGCTGCCCGAATTGCCGGAAGATTCAGGATTTCGAGTCTTTGTCTCTGCACTGACCCAATTGAACCTTGACCGCTACAATCGGGTGTCCACGACCGACACGCGGCTGGTCCGCCGACTCGTTCGAGATGCTCGACATCGCGGGAAATCTGCTTCAGACACAATCGCCCGCTGGGAATCGGTACGTCGTGGCGAACGGTTGTATATTTTTCCTTTTCAAGAAAACGCGGACGTCATGTTTAATTCGGCCTTAGTATATGAAGGTGCCGCGCTTGCCCCGCTGGCGGAACCATTGCTGCGCCAGGTCACGTTTGGCACTCCCGAGCACGTTGAGGCAAAGCGCCTCTTATCTCTTCTAGAGTGGTTTGTCCCAATCGATGATTCCCCCATCCCTGATAATTCAATCTTGCGTGAGTTCATGGGGGGGTCAATCCTGAGAGACTTCACCGTGTCGAACACTTCTTAAATTCGCACGGTTCTTCAATATCAATCCAAATGAGATGACAAGAACTCGGATCGGAGTGCTCGGTGGAGGCGCCATGGGGTCGGGAATCGCCCTGGCGGCGCTGTATGCAGATTACGAAGTAACTCTGACGGATAATTCGCCAGAGGCGCTGGAACGTGCGCGGGAATATATTGAAGGCCACCTCAGCCGCAAGGGCTTTTCTGACCGGTTTGACCGGCTCACCATCAGCCCGGATCTCGATGCGCTGTCAGGTTCTGAAGTGGTTATTGAAGCCGCCCTCGAAAAGCTTGAGCTTAAGCGGGAGCTGTTCGCTCAACTCGACCGCATCTGTCCGGCCCCTACGATCCTAGCCACGAACACCAGCACGCTGTCTGTCACCGCGATCGCGGCCGCGACCGCTTCACCCGAACGGGTTGCGGGTATGCACTTCTTCAATCCCGCACCGGTGTTGAAGCTGGTCGAAATCGCAAAGGGGACCTCAACCAGCCAGGAAACAGTGAACTCCCTGGTGAAGCTGGCGGAGTCGATGGGCAAGACACCGGTGGTGACGGGCGATTCCCCGGGCTTCATCGTCAATCGGGTAGCCCGACCATTCTACGGGGAGGCACTGCGGCTGCTAATTGAGCAAACCGCAAGCCATGAAGAGATCGACGTTTTGGCGACACTAGGAGCTGGATTTCGAATGGGCCCATTCGAGCTGATGGACCTGATCGGTCTGGATGTGAACCTCGCCGCCGCAACCACCATGTACGAAGCCACATATGGTGAGCCTCGCTATCGCCCACATTGGCTCCAGCGAAAAATGGTCGAGAGCGGTGCGCTCGGTCGAAAATCGGGTGCAGGTTTTTATCAGTACGACGGAGATGAAAAGCAGTGGACGCCTCCTACCGTTCCAAAGATGAGCAAGGCCTCCGGCTATGTATTGGTTTCGGACGGGAGCTGGGCGCCAGAGCTTGGCAGACTTCTGGGCCAGGCGGGATATACGATGAGCGAGACCCACGGCGATCTGCCGTTGGCGGCGGTTGTGGTCAATGGGCGTGATGAAGGCGTACAGGATGTCCTTCGGAGATACGATCGGGGGCTCGCGCCTACCATTCCAATCATGTGTCAGACAGTAGATATCGGCCTGAGCGAACTGCATCAGGGGGCCAATCACCCTGAGCGAATCGTAGGATTTGACGGTTTGTTTATTGCTGCAGGAAGCGCCGCTACTCTAGTTAAGGGGCGCAATCTATCCGATGACATCCGCGATGTGGCGACCGAATTGATCAGCTCCCTTGGACGATTGCCGATCTGGGTAAAGGAAAGCCCGGGAATGATCTCGCCGCGCATTTGGAGCTGTCTGGCGAATGAAGCTGCGTTTGCGGTCGGAGAAGGTGTTGCCAGTCCTGAGGCAGTAGATTCCGCAATGAAACTTGGCGTGAGCTACCCAATCGGGCCATTGGCCTGGGCTGAGCAGCTTGGGCATGAGAAAGTTGTTGCAGTTTTGGATCACATGGCCCAGGAGTATGGCGAAGAGCGGTACCGCGTAGCACCCTGGCTGCGTCGAAAGGCACGGCAAAAAGAAGGAGAAGCAAGTGACTGACCGACGATACGTGGGGCAGGAGTTCGAATTCTCATCGATTCGATACGAAAAATCCGACTACCGAGCGACGATAACCTTCAATAGGCCCGAGGTATTAAACGCCATCAACCTTACCGTATTGGAAGAGATGGGGGCGGCGCTCAAGGATGCCAGTTGGGACGATAGCGTTGCCGTTGTTGTTTTGACCGGGGCGGGTGATCGAGCATTTTGCACCGGCGCCGATCTGAATGAGCAAAAGGCATTTCTGGAGCGGCCGCGAGACTACTGGAAGTGGATGGGGGAATTCATCGAGGTGCATGAACGGCTGAGAAACCTTGGGAAGCCCACCATTGCTAGACTCAATGGGATTGTGGTTGGTGGGGGAAACGAATTCAACATGAGCTGCGATCTGGCAGTTGCGGTGGACGATATGTACATCCGGCAGGTCGGCACCAGCCACGGCAGCGTGGCACTTGCTGGAGCTACGCAATTCCTTCCGCTGATCGTTGGGGACCGGCGCGCGAGGGAAATCCTCCTACTTAATGAAGAGATCCCTGCCAGCAAGGCGTTGGATTGGGGACTGGTAAATTACGTCGTGCCTCGAGCAGACCTCGATCAGACAGTGCAGGAATTGGTAGACAAATTGATCCAGAAATTCCCAGAAAAAACTCGCTATACAAAGCAGCAGCTAAATTTCTGGAGAGATTTCAGCTGGCATCTTACGATCGGTCACGGTCGCGAATGGCTCGCGATCCACAACACAAGTCCAGAGACCTGGGAAGGCGTCAACGCGTTTGATCAAAAGCGTTCGCCAGATTACGACTCGATTCGGGAGAAGTGGGCGGAAGACGGGTCGCCGGAGTGGTTGGAGGGTGGCCCGCCGCCGAAAGATTAGACGCTGCTTCGTCTGTGAGACCGATACGACGCTGCTCCAGTCCGTGAGGCCGCCACGATGTTGCACTTATGTAAAGTAATACCCGAAGAAGTATAATGGGCCAATCGCCTGGTAAGCCCGACCGACCTCAGAGGAAATATGACCGAAGCCGATCATCTAGCAGAATTTGAGCGGCGCATCAATCGGAGTGAGAAAATTGAGCCGGGCGATTGGATGCCGGATGAATACCGCCGCCAACTGATCCGCATGATTTCCCAGCATGCCCACAGCGAGATCGTCGGGATGCTGCCCGAAGGAGCCTGGATCACTCGCGCCCCAAATCTCAGACGAAAAATGGTGCTGCTGGCAAAGGTGCAAGACGAAGCTGGACACGGCCAATATCTGTATCACGCAGCGGAGACTCTGGGAGCTACACGCGAGGAGATGATCGAGGCTTTGCTATCGGGGAAGGCCAAGTACGCACAGGTTTTTAACTACCCGTCACTCTCCTGGGCAGATATGGGCGTGATTGGGTGGTTTGTGGATGGGGCAGCAGTCCTGAATCAAACCATGTTGGCGCACTGTTCCTATGGCCCTTACTCCAGAGCTATGATCCGGATCAGCGCTGAAGAAAGTTTCCACATGAAGCAGGGCAAAGAGCAGGTAATTATGCTCTCGCAAGGTACTTCAGCTCAGGTGGAGATGGTACAGGATGCGATCGACCGCTGGTGGTGGCCATCTGTGATGATGTTTGGGCCTCACGATCAGGATTCTCCAAACAGCCCGACTCTCATCAAATGGGGCATCAAAACCAAAACCAACGATGAGTTGCGCCAGGATTTTGTCAACCAGATAGCTCCCGAAGTCATCGAGCTGGATTTGACCTTGCCAGATCCGGACCTGCAGTTCGAGCAAGCCACCGGCAATTGGATCCATGGCCCAATCGACTGGGATGAATTCTGGCGGGTGGTCAAAGGTGACGGCCCATGCAACGCCGAACGGATGGCTGCGCGAAATAAGGCCCATGACGACGGCCTGTGGGTGCGCCAGGCACTGGAAGCCTACAGCTTGAGAGATTCAGGTGCGGCTCCGGCATGACCGCTGGGGATACGCAGTGGCCACGCTATCATGTGTTTCACCAGGAAGGCCTGGATCAGCCTCATATCAACTCAGGCTCTGTCCACGCGATCGATTCCGAGATGGCATTACAAAATGGGCGAGACGTATTCGCGCGCAGGCCTGAGTGCGTCAGCCTGTGGGTCGTTCCTGCCGCTGAAATCCACTCCCTAACCGCGGATGAGCTTGAGCGCACAGGTCTTCCAGATCCGGAGACAGACAATGGAATTTCGGAGACTTATCAAGTTTTTCTGAAACAAACTCAGATCGGTTCTCATGGCCATGCCGGCTCCGTTGAGGCAGCTTCGCCCTCGCATGCTCTTGCCCTGGCGATAAGCAAATATGGGAAACAGGGTGGCATCGTCTGGTGGGTCGTGCCCGATGCATCGATTGCCCGAACCGCACCTGATGAAATCGACAGCCTCTTTCAGCCTGCCGCAAGCAAGCCCTACCGAAGCCAGTCCTTCTATCACACAGTGACCTTGATGAGGCGTGTTCGCGAACAGAAGGAACTCGGCGAGTGAACCCGTCTCAAGATGCGGCCTTAGCAGAGTACTTGATCGGCCTCGGTGATGACGAGCTGATCTTAGCTCATCGCGATTCCGAGTGGGCGGGGCATGCACCCATCCTGGAAGAAGATATTGCTTTCGCCAACATCGCATTAGATGAAATGGGCCATGCCGCGGCCTGGTACCGGCTAGCAGGCGAACTGCTTGACCAGCCAGTCGAGACTTACCCGGATGAGTTGATTTTTGCTAGAACGCCAGACGAGTTCCGCAATATCCAAATGGTGGAACTACCCAATGGGGATTGGGCATTCAGCCTGATGCGCCAATATCTGTTCGACAGCCTGGAGTCGATCCGCTTGAACG
>CBDTZL010000026.1:0-19950 GCA_965364895.1 uncultured bacterium | reverse complement strand
TCATATCGCCGCGGATCGCGGATCCCTGCATCGTGTAGAAATTGTCTTGCTCCAACTTGACCGAGCGCAGCCCGACTTCGCGCTCCGCCGCGTGCCGCTCCAGCTCTGAAAGAAAGGAGAAGGCCATGCCGACCGAGTAGAAGGCGAGCGGGAAGGGCGCAAGGTCGGTCCCGTTCAGGTATGGGCCTTCGTCGCTGACCATCCTCCAGGTCGTGTTCGTCGGCCCGTGGTGAACGAGGGCCTCCTTCTGCATTCCTTCAAGGGCGCGGGCTTCAACCAGAACAGTCACCGTCTTGCGGTCTGCGACGCGCGCGGTCTCTGACGGGTCCACCTTATAGACCAGGGGCAGGCCGATGCTTTCTATCGAAGGGAGCGTGTGATCAGTCATGGGTCCTGGTCCTTTCATTTGACAGCGCTAGCGGGTGGGCGGCTGAACTGTGTCGAATGGCCTTCTTCTAACCTGGTCCCACGCCCTCGGCCGGGATATTGTGCTTTGTGATGGCGATGCCATCCTTCATTTCTTTGATGTCAACGGACAAGGAGAGGTAGCCCTCCTCGTATCGACTGCCAAACTCCGCTTCCAGAACCTCCATCGCGCGCCGCGCCAGTTCTTGCTGCGTTTCGGGTGGACGCCCTTCGCGGATCAGCATGTTTAGATGGGCGAACGCGTACGCGGGATTGCCGTCCGCCATGCGAAAATCCGTGTGCTGCACGGCTCTGCTCTTCAACCCTTTCATGGCGACCGCGCCGGTCGCCGCAAGCGCCTCATGCAGTCGAGCCAGCAATGGCTGCTCTTCGAACTCCAGGTTGTCACTGTATTCAAGCGTCAGATGCGGCATTTTTGTTCCTATTCGTCGATCGGGGGCGTGCCGTGCGTATGGAAACTGGGCACAGTCTGCAGCCCCCAGGCCTGTCCTTTCTTGCGCTCCTCTTCACCCCACACAATGGTCTGCCAGTCGGGTGCAAGGATCAAACGCGCACCGGTGTTGCCAATTTCGACCCGGTTCCCGCCGGGCTCATACACGTACAGGAAGAACGTCTGCTGGATGGCATGCTTGTGCGGGCCAGTCTCGATGAATACCCCGTTGTCCAAACAGATGTCAGCCGCCCGCAGCACTTCTTCGCGACTATCCACCACGTAGGTCACGTGATGGAAACGTCCGGGAACACCCGTGTGGTCCTCTGCTATCGCAAGGTCGTATGATTTATTGTTGACCGTTAACCAGACTCCCTTTTCCGACCCGTCGTCGAAGACAAGGTGCTCGGTAAGGCGGCTGCCGAGGGAGTCCTGCATAAACTGGCGGCAGCCCGCCACATCGACGGCCAGCACATTGACATGATCCAGCCGGCGCAGGTTTACGCCCCGCGCCGGGAAGCGAGCGGCCTGGTTCTTCAGCGCGGGTTGCTGCTCCGCTGGCGGCTCGTACCACTCGGTTTCGTAGTAGATTTCCATGTTGTGGCCATCGGGAGTGGAGAATGCGTATGCCGGGCCATGGCCGACATCACCATCCGTCCAGCCGCTTCCACGTCCGGCCGCTTCGATCGCGGCCACCCGTCGTTGCAACGCCTGTGGACTGCGTGCGCGATACGCGAAGTGTCCCAGCCCGGCATGTTTATGGCCGGTCAGTTTCAGCGTGTGGTGTTCGTAATCGTCCCAGCCTCGCAGATACACTGAGTCGCCTTCGCGGGCGCTCTCCGTTAGGCCCATGACCTCCACAAAGAAATGCAGGCTTTCGTCCGGCTTGGGCGTCAGCATTTCGACATGGCCGAGATGCGCTACGTCTAGGATGGGTTCTTGCTCTGACAACGCGCCTCCTTACTTCGAATTCTGCTCCACGGACGCGCGCAGTCCGTGAATGTCGACTGACATCTCGCCATCTTTCAAACGGGCGCGCATCTCCGTTTCTCGATCGCGGCGCGTTTTGGCCTTTTCGGCCACCTTGTCAAGGCGGTCATGCGCAACGCAGACTGCACCATCGGCGTCCAGCACAATTGCGTCGCCAGGATGTATGGCCGTTTCTCCAACCTCGACCGGCACGTTGAGCGCGCCGATCTCTGTCTTGGTCGCGCCTCGCACGCGCACATATCTTGTCCATATCGGCAGTCCCATTACCGCAAGCTCCTCTACATCGCGCACCGCGGCGTCGATCAGTATGGCTGCCGCGCCGCGCACTTCGGCCTGAGTTGCCAGCAGTTCACCCACCAGTGCCACCGCGGCGGGTTCGGGCATCGCCAGTACGAGCACTTCGCCGGGCTGAATGTGCTCGATAACGGCGTGCACCATCAGATTGTCGCCCTGCCCACACATCGCGGTGCGCGCCGGACCGGCTGCTCGACTGCCCGGCACCGTCTGGATCAGAGGAATGTCGATCAGCCCCGCGCGTTCGGCCGCTTCATAGACGGTCGCAACCCCGAGCTCGGCCAGTTGTGCCCAGATGCCAACTTCATTCATATCGCGGCGACCACACGTGGACTCATACTTTGCAGAGCTTCCGCGTACTGAACATCCTTGTTTCCGGAGATTCGCCGAGCGTGGTTGCCGCGCCGAGCTGCCAGTTCGGCGTAGTATTCATGCAGATAGCTTTGCGCGGCCACGACTTCCATCGCCGCCAGCTTCTTTTCGTACACCGGTGTGATGTCGACGAACGTATCGGGTACGAACCCGCACAGCTCCGGCTGATGCGGTTCGAACACATACCAGTCCGAGGGCGGGATGCGCTCGAACGCGCTGGCAACGCCCGCTCCGGTTGATAGCAGCCGCGCTTTCCGCGCGGCCTGGTGGGCAACGGGATGGTCCGGGTTATATGGATCGTCGGCGGCATGCGTGAGGAGAACATCCGGGGCTACCTCCCGGAAGATAGCGATCAGCAGTTCGAGCGCAGCATCCGTGATCCTTAGTGGATAATCGCCCAGGTCCAGGCAGCGGAAATCCGCTCCAACGGTTTTGGCGGCCGCCTCCGCCTGCTCATGCCGGATACGTTTGACGTTCTCTTCCGTCTGATCAGGCTCCTTCCACAAATTGCCAGATTCGCCGCGTTCACCGTACGAGAGCGCGATCACGAGCGCGCTGCCGCCCGCGCTGGTGGTGACGGCAATCGTCCCCGCCGCGCGCCAGACGAAATCGGCCGAGTGTGCACCGACGACGAGCATTTTGTGCGCGGTCACGCTCCAGGCCGATACGCTTTAATTTTCAGGATTGTATCCAGGTACGCAATTCACTATCCATTGATTATCGGATCGATTCTCATGTGATTGCCAGAGGTAACCGAGTAAACCCGCGAAAGTTCGGAGTGGTTACACGCTCGGAGTCTTCAATATCAATCTCCAACCCCTCGCTAGCTGCCAACAATTCCTCAAACAGGAATTGGGTCATCTTTCGTCCCAGTGGCGCACCGACGCAAAAGTGGATCCCCTGACCCATGCCGAGGTGCCGCTGCCCTGGACGGTGAACATCGAATCGGTCTGCTTCCTCGAATTCCCTCTCGTCTCGGTTTGCGGATCCGATATGCAGGAGCACCTGAGATCCCTCCGGAATTGTTTTTCCATGCAGGTCGATATCTTTTGTCGGTGTGCGAACGAAACCCTGCGTGGGTGCGTCCCAACGCATGCCTTCCTCGGTCAAGGCTGGGATCAATTCGGGGTTTTCTCGCGCCTCCTGCTGAAGATCGGGGTGCATCCACAGCGCAAAAACCAGATTTGTGAATAAGTTGTTCGTTGATTCAAAGCCTGCAGTAAGGAAAGTCATGGTGGTGACGACCACCTGCTCGATCGTTAGCCGCTCACCGTCCTGCTCAGCCTCCAGCATGGAAGTCATCAAATCATCACCCGGCGCCTTTTTCCTCTGGTCAGCCAACGAGCTCATGTATTGATGCAGCTCCCTCATCGCGACGTCCTGGCGTGCTTCCTGACCGGCTTCTGGAACCTCGCGCTGAAAGAAGTCGTCTAGCCAATGCCGGAGCTTGATGAACTCGTCCTCGGGCACTCCAAACATAGCGCCCAAAATGGCTGCATTAAATGGAGCGGAGATGTCTTCCACAAACTCGATCGATCCGTTTTCCCTGGCCCGGGCACACAGATCAATGGCCGTCTGACGAATCGTGGCCTCCAGATCTGCCACTGTACGTGGTGTGAAGGCTTTGTTGACGATTGAACGCGCGAAGGTATGGCGTGGCGGATCAGTGGTTCCGAGCGTCTTACCGATGCGCGCGGGCTGGTCATTGAGTAGATTGCCACGCCGCTCAGATGACCAGGACTTCCAATCCTTGAAGGCCGCAGAGCAATCCGCATAACGGGAAAGGACCCAAATATCTTCCGCTTCCGAGTAGTGAGCAGGATCCTCGGATCGCATCCACTGGTAAGTGGGATAAGGATCATCCTCCGCGATGATCAACAGCTTGTATGTGAAGTCAAGGGACTTAGCCACCACAGGTTTCCATTTCGTTGAGTGATTTCAGGCCGTCAGTGATCAGAATGCGAAGATCTAGCGGTGATATCGACGCGCAAAGCTTAGGAAGATGAATATGGGTATCAAGATCAGTGATTCTCATTCCTCCACCTGTTGAAGCACGCGATCGATAAACCACTGCGCTTCCCCAAGATAATCCGACTCCTCTGAGAGCGAATCCCATGCCAACTCCGCATCGGAATTTTCCTTGACGATATCGACCAGAGGTCGATTCTCCGCGAGAGCGGTTCGTGTGGCGCTCTTCAAGAGAGTTTCGGCTTCATTCGGGGGCATCTTTTCGGAGAGTGCCATCCGGATCGCCTCAGCCATCATTGTTCCATGAGAGGCTCGAACGTTCTCTCTCATTCGATCTTGATCGACGACCAGACCCCTGCTGATGTCTACCGCTTTGGCCAGTGCCGAGCCAGTGAGGGCGAACATCTGAGGCAGCGCGATCCACTCAAGCTGCCATCCGTGGGTGGCCCGCTCATGTTCCTGGATCTGAGCGCTGTGCATAGCAGAAAGCATTGCAGTATTCGCACGCGCGGCCGCCAGAATGAGCTCGCTCTGGATGGGATTCTGTTTCTGGGGCATGGCGCTCGATCCGCCCCGGCTCGCATCCTCGGTCTCACGAACCTCGCCAATTTCAGATTGGGCGAGCAGTAAGATGTCCTGCGCCATTTTTGCTAGGCTTCCGCTGACCAAAGAAAGCCAACCGGCGATCTCGGCAAATCCGTCACGCTGCGTATGCCAAGGAAGGCTAGGCAAATTCAAAGCCAATTCCTGTCCAAGTTTTGCGTAAATCTCTTTGCCTCGAGATCCGTAAGATGCCAGGGTTCCAGCGGCGCCACCAAACTGAAGCACGAGTGCACGAGGCCTAATTTCAGCTAGCCGCTCCCGATGCCTCAGGAGCGGTGCGAGCCAGGTTGCTACTTTGTATCCGAAAGTAATGGGAAGGGCGTGCTGGGAATGCGTTCGGCCGGGCATAACTGCATCTTGATATCGACGCGCCAGCTCAGCGAGCGTGCTGATGACCGCGTTGAGATCGACCTCAATATCCTCCAACGCCACCCGGATCTGAAGTACGCGCGCGGTGTCCATAATGTCCTGGGTCGTTGCACCCCAATGTACGTAGCCTTCGACACCCTCCCCGACTTCAGCGCGAAGCTGCCGCACCAAATCGACCACGGGAAAGCCAGATCGACTTACTCCCTCCCTCAGCTGATCGTAGTTCACTTCGAGCTCAGCGCTGGTCTTCGCAATCTCATCGGCAGCCTCTGCCGGGATTACGTTGAGATTTCCCAGTACCCTAGCCAGGGCCGCTTCCACAACGAGCATCTCGTGGACGTACTGCTCATCCGAGAATATCTTGGCTATGTCCGGTTGATTGAACTGTTGGCCAAAGATTCGGGAATCAGAAGGCGATATCGTCATAATCGCCTGGCAGCTAGAGCCTCATCGTCCTGGCTCCGCAGGGCTTGGCGTTGCTGGTCGCTCTAATTGAGAAATGGTCAAAGATCAAAGAACACCGTTTCCTTTTCGCCTTGGAGAACAACGTCGAATCGGTAGGTGGGTAAATCATCCCCTGCCTCTTGGGCTGCGATCAAAGTTAGGCGGCGATCCACATCGTTGATCATCTGCAAAATCGCATCCGCCTCATTCTCTGCTTGGTCCGGAAAGTACATACGCGTGCAGGCGTGGATAAGCATCCCGCGGGCGAAGATCCGAAAATTGATATGAGGAGCCATGGTTGGCTCGCCCTCGCGCTCAATTGCACCGGGCTTGACGGTCTCAAAGTAATATTCGCCGCCGTCGTTGGTTGGCGCTCGCCCAATCCCATCGAAAGCTGGATCGGCATCAGGATGCTTCACATCTGCCGGATGCCCATAAATTCCATTGGCATCCGCCTGCCAGATCTCCAACATGGCATCCGAAATTGGCTCGCCGTCTCCATCAAGCACCTTGCCTCGGACGAGAATCCGCTCCCCGCTTGTTTGAGCATTCACCATCACGTTCATGTTTTCGTCTTCCCGAATCAAGCCGATGTGGAAGAATGGCCCAACGGTCTGGCTGGGAGATTGATTAGACATCGATAGCTACTTCCTCTTCTCGAAGGGCGTCACTTGAGATCCGCACAGCACAATGTCCCAGCGATAACCCAGTGCCCAAGCCGGTTCCGTAACGTCATGTGCGTAGCTGGCGATCAACCGCTGCCTCCCCTTTTCATCTGGAATGCCGTTGAATATCGGGTCTAGTGGCATGAGCGGATCTCCAGGGAAGTACATCTGAGTGACTATTCGTGAGATGAATTGTGAGCCGAAAACCGAGAAGTGAATGTGTGACGGCCGCCAGGCATTGTCATGGTTGCGCCACGGATACGCACCCGGTCTAATCGACGTAAAGCGATACTCCCCTTGCTTGTTGGTCAGGATACGACCAAATCCCGAGAAGTTCGGATCCAGTGGCGCATCGTGTTGGTCGTTCACGTGACGGTAACGACCGGTTGCATTGGCTTGCCAAACCTCAAGCAGCGCGTTTTCAACCGGGTGCCCTGTGTCATCGAGCACCCGACCGGTGACGATAATGCGTTCGCCGATCGGCTCGCCATTGACCACCGCATTGCGGGTGAGATCGTTGTCGAGCTCTTTGATTGCATCTTCTCCGTACACCGGGCCGGTCATTTCCGACAAGGATTGCGGAAGCAGGACCAATGGATTTTTGGGAGCCCGCTTGACGGTGCTCTTGTAAGGCGGATGAAAATAAGGCGGTTGAACGCTCCAGTCCAGCGATCCACTGGGTTCAGAATTGGTCATTTGGCGGAGTCATCCTCCGAAAAGTCTCTTGCATCCGAGAAGATCTGTTTCCCTATAGCGAAAGCACGGTTGGCGGCCGGGACACCAGCATAGACCGCGACCTGGTGAAAGACCTCCCGAACTTCATCTGGAGTGACTCCGGTGTTGCGCGTGGCATTCAAATGCAATTCGAGTTCATGTTCCTTGCCAAGTGCGGCGATGAGCCCGATGGTTACCAGGTGACGCGTCTTGCGGTCCAATCCATCTCGTGCCCATGCCGATCCCCAGGCCGACTCGGTGATGAACCGCTGAAAATCCTCGTCGAAGTCTGTGACTTCAGACTGCGCGCGGTCGACATGATCGTCCCCCAGAACCTCGCGACGAATTTGCATGCCGCGGTCATAACGTGATTCAGACATATTCTTGCGCCTCCAGAAACCTACGGATCATTTTGGCAGCCCGTTCGGGCTGCTCTACCGGCGCCAGATGGCCCGCGCCTTCGAGGAGATCAAATCGCGCGTTGGGTATGGCATCGGCCAGCGCCTGTCCCTGTTCGAGCGTGGTCGAGCTGTCCTGGTCCCCAGCTATGATTAGCGTTTTGGCCTCAATCGAGGTGACCCGTTGGGTGAGGTCAGCGTCCCGAAGTGCGGCACAAGCGCCCACGTAGCCTTCCAACGATGTACGCAACAAGCTGTTTCGGTAGCCGCGATGGGTAGCAAGCTGCTCTTCAGCGAATGAGCTGGAAAACCAGATCGGGAGAATGACTGTGCTCATTTTCTCCATGCCCTTGCGCCTAACATCTTGTATGCGAGTCTCCCAGGCCTCGGCTGATCCGATGCGGGCTGCGGTATCGAACACTACCAAGTACGGAACCAGATCGGGGTGCGCAGCTGCGAATTCCATGGAGATCATGCCCCCTATGGATATTCCAATTAGAACTACCTGGGGCAAATCTAGATGTTCTATAAGCAGATGTAAGTCGGCAACGAATTGGTCTAGCGAATATGGTGCTGGTGGGCAATCCGAAAGCCCATGACCTCTCTTATCGTAACGCACGATTTGGTACTCTGAGCGCAAAATGGACGCTACGTCATCCCACATCCGAAGGTCAAGACCGAGCGAATTAATAAATACAAGCGGCGGGCCATCATCCGGTCCTTCTAAAGAGTAGTGAATCAGGCCAGCGCCGGTTGAGACAAACTTCATGAGGCTCCCACTACGCCAATCTCAGCCCTAAGGCCGAACGTTCTCCCAAAAGTCCCAACCCGGTCATGGATCAAGCAGGCTCCTCAATTCGGGGTCGCGGTTCCTGATCTGACTCTAAGATTTTTCGTATTACCTTCTCCAAATGCCGTTCGAGCTCTTTCTTTGCCAATTCCCCATCCCTATCTTTGCAAGCCTCGTAGATTCGTCGATGGTCTTTCCATGCGGCTTCTACGCTGCCCGCGGAATCGAGATAGAGGCGGTTGTATGGCGCAGCCATATCCCGCAATTGCTGGATGTAATCGATGATGAAGGGTTGATAGTGCGTGCTGTATGTGAGCATGTGGAAGTCGTTGTTGAGGAGCAGAAGCTCGCCATAGTCGTCGGTGCGCTCAGCGGACTCGAAGATTCCGTCGAGCTGCCATAAAGTCTTGTCATCCATGAGAGGTGCGGAACGCTGGATCGCCAGGCCTTCCATAACTCCCCGCGTGAAGTAAAGTTCCTCGAGTTCAGCCATAGACCGTTCCGTCACAATAGCGCCTCGGTTAGTGATCAACGTGATCAGACCTTCCGCATCTAGAGCGCGCAGCGCTTCGCGGACGGGGCTCCGGCTCACGCTGAGCTCATCGGCGATTTGCTGCTGGTCCAGTTTCTCGCCAGGCTTATAACGACCTCTGAGTATGGCGTCTCGAATCGCGGTCACCACGAGATCCTTTCGCGTCTGAAGCGAATTTGTGGCGCTTGTGATCACATCAATCCTTTGAAAAACAAGGGTTCCCAGCGCTCCCACTTCGTGTATGAATCTACGCCCGGCATTTCGGCGGGACTAAGTTGACCATATTCAGCCTCAGCCAGCCGCGGGAAGTGAGGCCTATGATTTGACGAATGGCGCGGGAATGTTTATATTGTATACACGTATACAAAAGTTGTCTAGCTGCTTGTGCGGTGAGATTATAGGTTTTCGATAATCGGCTTTGGAAAATGATCCCATCCTCTCTCCTCTCATGAAGAAGGAATCGAATAAGCCGAATCCGCAAGTAGTAGCCTCAAAAGCAGCGAAGCTTCTTGTTTGAAGCGCATTGAAAACGAACCGATGAAAACACCCCCGCAAATTACTGCGACGGAGGCCGCTGCGCTGGTCGACGATGGAGCGCGCATCATGGTGGGTGGTTTCGGCATGACGGGTAATCCGGTGCATTTGCTCCACGCCCTTGCGGAGACATCGGTCAAGGATTTGACCTACATAGCGAACAACGTTGGCGAGCCCGATCTTGGCGGGGGGCGGTTGCTCAATCGGGGGCAAATCAAGAAGGCGATCGGCTCGTTCTTTACCTCCAATCCTGAGGCTGTTCGGGCTGCACAGGATGGTCGAATGGAGGTCGAACTGATTCCACAGGGTTCACTGGCTGAAGCCATACGTGCTGGCGGAGCGGGAATCGGAGGCTTCTATACCGAAACAGGAGCGGGCACGGTCCTGGCAGATGGAGCAGAAACCAAGGTTATTGACGGCAAGACTTATGTCTTCGTCCCCGCGCTGAGCGCGGACGTGGCTCTCATCCACGCGTGGATGGCAGACACATCTGGCAACCTCACATACAGAATGACCGAGCGCAACTTCAACAAAGCCATGGCTACGGCCGCGGAGCTGGTCATCGTGGAAGCTGAAAATATCGTTGATCTGGGAGAGCTGGATCCAGAGCACGTCCATACGCCGGGCAGCTACGTGGACTATCTGGTCGGTGTGACCACATCTCCCGAAGACCTGGGATCTTCTGGCTCGGTGCGTTCCGGAAAATCGAATGCTAGTGAGCAGCGCATGCTCATTGCCAACCGCGCACTGCAGGAGTTGTCGCAGGGAGATGTGGTGAATCTAGGCATAGGAATTCCCACTCTTATAGCGGATCTCATCACTCCGGGGCACGGCATAACAATGCATACAGAGAACGGGATGCTGGGGGTGGGTCCCTCCCCTGAAGAAGGGGGAGCGCTGGATTATCCGGTGAATGCCGGCAAGGTACCGGTGACCGCTCTACCGGGGAGCAGTTATTTCGATAGTGCAGACTCATTTTCCCTGATCCGGGGCGGACATGTGGATGTGGCTGTCATGGGAGGTCTTCAGGTGGATGAGCATGCTAACCTGGCAAACTGGGCCGTCCCCGGACGACCGCTACTTGGAGTCGGGGGAGCCATGGATCTGGCTCAGGGCGCTAAACGCTTGATCGTGACCATGAACCACCGGCAAAAAGACGGATCGGCAAAGATTGTGCCCGAGTGTGAATTGCCACTCACCGCTCTCGGAGCAGTTAGTGTAGTGATCACCGAACTAGCTGTATTTAAGTTTGTTGGCAAAAATCTCACGCTGATTGAGATCATGCCCGGCTCATCGCTGGAAGAAATCCGAGCAAATACAAGCGCGAGCTTCATATCTGCCCTAGAGTAGCGAACGCATTCCTACATAGCCGTTCCGCAGCTGAACAGACATCGACCTCATATGCTGCTGCCACTCCTTCAAGGAATCTCCTTTGCAACGGCTCCCCTGCTTTCATTAGGACCCTTCAAGGTTTTCGTTCTATCTTCAGCAATCAATCAGGGATGGCGTCGAGCGCTTCCGTTAGCAACAGTTCCTCTGGTTGCCGACATACCCGTGATCATTCTCCTTTGGGTTGTCTTACAGCAAGTGCCCGATTGGTCGGTGGATGGCTTGCAGACCTTGGGGGGAATCTTCTACATCTACTTGGCAATCAGGCTCATCCGCACTGCACGCACCAAGCTAAGTCCGGAAATGCTCGACGTAGAGATCAAGCGCACCTATTGGCAGGCGGTGCTGGCAGTATGGATCTCGCCAGGCGTGTACATCAACTGGAGCGTGATCGGCGTACCTGCGCTGCTCGGCTACGCGGAACAGTCGGTTGCTCATGCAGTCGTATTTCTGATCGGCTTCTATCTTGTTTGGGTCGGGGGGCTTGCTGTGCAAATCTGGCTCGTGGGTCAGGCCGATCGGGTGCTGGACACAAGAACGGTGTATTTGGTCTACGGCGGCAGCACTTTACTGATCGGATTTGGTATTTACCAGATCCTGCTCGGGCTGAGTAATTTGATGGGGGGGTAGCGGCCGGATGTATGGTCTGTAGCTAAATTGTTCAGGGCCAATCTCTAGATTGGCCCTGATTTCTCTTAGCAAGGTTTCCGATTTTCTACGGGAACGTTCGTGGTTCACGCTGCACATTGATCCAGCGCAACTCCGTAAATTCATCTAGCGCGGCCTGGCCGCCCATGCGTCCGAAGCCACTTCCTTTTGTTCCACCGAAAGGAACCTGCGGCTCGTCATTGACGGTTTGGTCGCCGATATGCACCATCCCCGTTTCTAGGCGCAAGGCGATATCCAGGGCGCGCGTGAAATCTTTTGTAATAACGCCTGCGGATAGACCATAAGCCGAATTGTTTGCGACGGACAATGCTTCCTCGGGATCATTTACGACCACGATCGGCGCAACTGGCCCGAAAGTTTGCTCGGAAAATAGGCGCATCTCAGGGGAAATGTCGCTTACCACCGTTGGTTGGTAGATCAGATTGTCAAACTGACCACCGGTCACCAGCTCGGCCCCTCCCATTACGGCTTCCTGCACATGGGAGTGAACCCTGTCGACCGCCCGCT
Organism: uncultured bacterium; assembly: GCA_965364895.1. Lineage (GTDB taxonomy): Bacteria > Chloroflexota > Anaerolineae > Anaerolineales > E44-bin32 > JADFRG01. The sequence goes on along the minus strand of CBDTZL010000026.1, from coordinate 7,856 downwards.
GGTTGATTAGGGGGCCGATCGCGATCGCGGGGTCCGTGGGATCGCCCACCGGGAGCGCTTGCGCCCGATCTTTAAGTTTGTTCGTGAACTCATCGGCGATGCTCTTCTCAATGATGATGCGCTCGGTCGACATGCAAATTTGTCCCTGGTGTAGAAATGAGCCCCAAGCTGCGGCTTCGACCGCGTAGTCGATATCTGCATCACCGAGAATGATGAGCGGATCTTTTCCGCCTAATTCAAGCACGCATCGTTTGAGATGTCTGCCGGCATTCTCAGCAATGATGCGGCCCACTTCGGTGGATCCTGTAAAGGAAATACGTCTGACAGCCGGGTGTGAGATGATTTCATCCCCGACTTCAGCTGCGTCCTCACGAGTGCTCGTAACCACATTAAGTACTCCGGGTGGCAATCCGGCTTCATCAAAAATCTCTGCCAACAATAACCCCCCAGTCAACGGTGCCTCTTCAGAGGGTTTCAAAACCGCGGTGTTGCCGTAAGCTACCGGAAGCGCGAAGGATCGGCTGGACAGGATGTAGGGCACATTGAAGGGTCCGAAACAACCCACCACGCCCGCCGGCTGTCGAAGCGCCATAAAAAACGACTTCTTATGATCAGATGGAATAATCTCGCCTTTTACATCATACGCGGCCGCGGCCGCTGTCCGATATAGGCCAGGCACGAAGTGCATCTGAAACATGGAAATCCCGATCGTTCCGCCGACTTCCTCCATCATGGCCTTCACCAAATCGTCCTCACGTTCTTCCATGATGTCCGCCGCCTTGAGGAAGATCTCTCGGCGTTTTCCAGGCGGAGTCTCTGCCCACTTCGGAAATGCATTTTGGGCCGCCTCGATCGCACGCGTGGCGTCCTCGCGCTTCCCGGCGGGCACATGAGCGTACACCTCTCCGGTATAGGGATTCATGTCCTCGAAGGTTTCACCGCTGCGGGCGTCGACCCATTTGCCATCGATATACATCTTTTGTTTCTTACCGAGCATCCTGATCTCCTTTAGCTAATTCGGGAATGGATTTCAATAACCAATTTCAGTATCCCGTACGGGGTGGTATGGGTTTTTGCGAGTCTGGCCACCTCAAATTCCCGTATGCAGGCGCCCTACTGTTAGTAGGTAGGCCAGTCGATTATACATGTGTGGATTGCCGCATCCTTAAATTGCTGGAACTGACAGCCGACCCCTTTGTATTGAAGGTTACAATGTTGTCTCCTACAAGCGTCCGACAAAAACAGATTTACGTTCCAGACTAAATTCCTCGTAAGGCGGGAAGCCGCGACCTGGAATTCGCTCACCAAACCGCGCTCGGGATGGATCGCCTGTTATCGCGCCGAATGAACTGATGAGGTTAAAAGGTTTCGCAAGCTATATCTAAGCTGATCGGGATGCAGACCGTGGAAAATTCGGTCTATCGGTCTATATCGGCAGCAAAGGGGAGGGAGGGGCGATTCTCGACGATAACCATAGCAAAGCAATCTAAAATAGACTGTGCCAATCGAAGATTCCGAATTATACGAAAGGTGGAGGAGAAACCATCATGAAAACTAAGATGCGCTATTTGTGGTTGCCGCTGGCGGTGGCACTCTTGCTCGTTCTGGGCGCCTGCGCCGAGGCCACACCCGAGGCGCCGATTGTCGAGGCACCAGAAAAGATCCTGATCGGGAACCCGATTGCCTTGTCCGGCCCTGTCGCCGGGCCAGCGTTCGGCACGCAGGTCAGCAGCTACGACCTCTGGGCAGCGGACGTCAACGCCGATGGCGGAATCTATGTGGAAGAGTTTGACAAGAAGATTCCAGTGGAGTTCGTGCGGGCCGATGACACGAGCGACGTCCCGACAACGGTGGCGCTGACACAACAGATGCTCGAAGAAGGTGAGATTCACTTCCTCTTCCCGCCGTGGGGCACGGCGTTCAACTTCGCCATCGCCCCGATTATTAGCGAGTTCGAGACGCCGGTCGTCGGGTGCACGGTAGGCTCCAGGCAGTTGGTCGAAAACTCATCCGACTTTCCCTACTTCTATACCCTGCTGAATCAGTACATCGATCAGGGAACCGCCCTGGTAGAGCTATTGGAAGACCTGGGTGTCAGCACCGTCGCGATCATCCACAACGATGACCTCTTCGGGATCGACTTCAATGAGTTCGTGGAGCCGGCGCTGACCGAAGCCGGAATCGAAATCGTTTTCCAAGAGACTTATCCGTTGCGCCCCACGGATCTGTCTCAGACGCTGCGTGGCGCCCAGGATGCTGACCCGGACGCATTCCTAGCGTTCTCGTACCCGGATGAGACGTTCCTGATGACGGGACAGGCGATCGAGATCGGTTTCAACCCCGATGTCTTTATGGCGTCGGTGGGGGTCGCGTTCCCTTCGTATCGGGATGCATTTGGCCCTGCCGCTGAGGGCGTCGTTGGAACGGGCGCGTGGAACCCGGGAGTCGACACAGAAGACGCGCAGGGGTTCTATGATCGTTACGTCGCGATGCACGACGGCGCAGAGCCAGATCGTTGGGCTTCAGCCGCTTGCTACGCCACAGGCCAGGTTCTGGAGCAGGCCATCGAGGCGGCCGGTACGCTCGATCCCAAGGCAGTAAAGGAAGCGATGGATACTACCGAATTCAACACCATCCTGGGGACGTTCCGGTTTGAGAATCAGCTCAACCCGACCTACCCGGGTCAGATTGGTCAATGGCAGGGCGGAGAGTTCGAGATCGTCTCCTTCGCCGATGACCGTACGTCGGAGCCGGTCTACCCCAAGCCGGAGTGGCCAGGCGGAGAGTGAGCCAATTCGATAGCATCGTTGGCTTCTGACTAAAAGTAACAAATCGTGGTGGGACGATCCCACCACGATTTGTTGCACAATGACCGAATCGAATTCACGCGATAAGATGATCGACCACCGATCCCGCAGCACGAATAGCTATGATTGAGAGCCTGCTCGAAATCCTCATCACCGGACTGATCCTCGGAGGACTCTACGCGCTGGTCGCCGTCGGGCTCGGCCTGCAGTATGGCGTGGGCAGAGTGCTCAACGTCTCACACGGCCAGTTCATCATGGTGGGCGCCCTCATGACCTGGTCGCTGTTCACGGTGTTGGGGATCAGCCCGGTCATCGCTCTCGGCATCATCACCCCAATCATGTTCGCCATCGGCTATGCGCTGGACTGGTGGCTGTTCAATGACCTACGGGAAGACTCAGTGAACGAGGACCACTTCGAGGCCCGCTCTCTGCTGGCCTCCTTCGGCTTGGTGTTTGTGATCCAGAACCTGATGCTGCTCTACTGGGGAGGACAGCAACGCGGATACACCTTCCTCAATTCCCCGGTGGTGATCATGAATGATCGATACGGCGCCAATCGGCTGTTAGCGCTGGGAGTAGCAGTGGGGATCAGCGTCCTGCTCTACCTGCTCATCAAGCGAACCAGGCTGGGCAAGGCGATCCGCGCTGCCGCCGAAGCGCCCGAAATGGCATCGGCGCTCGGGATCAACAGAAGGCAGGTGCTGGCCGTCTCCTTCGGCGTGGGCGCGGCCTTGGCAGGGCTGGCCGGCGTGTTGTACAGCATGATGTTCCTGCTGACTCCGGGCGCCGGCATCGAGCTCACCTTGGTGGCGATCGTGGTCGTGGTTTTCGGAGGGTTGGGCAGCATCACTGGCAGCCTGGTCGGCGGGTTTATCCTGGGTCTGGTGACCAGCGTGGTCAACTCCATTGATCCGAGCCTATCGCTAATCACCTTCTATCTGATCTTCATGCTGATACTACTAATCCGGCCATCAGGGATACGCGGACGGAAGATCCATGCTGATTAGCACGATATTTGCGAAACGTAAGCTCGCTATGGGCCTGATGGTTGTTACCCTGCTCGCGTTGTTGCTGGCACCGCAATTCCTCTCGGGCCGCTCGATGGTCACCCTCCTTACCATCTTGATGTACGTCATCCTGACCCTGAGCTGGACGATGTTCTCGGGTCCGACCCGCTTGGTGTCGCTCGCAACCGCGGCCTTGTTTGGGGTCGGCGTTTACACATCGGCCGCCTTCGAGGGAGCCCTTCCGCTCCCGGTAATCGTCGCGATCGGAGCATTGCTGAGCTTGGTGCTGGCGCTCCTGATCGGCGTGCTCACGCTGCGGCTGCGCGGCGTGTACTTCATTCTCTTCACCTTCGGGGTGTCTGCGCTGGTGCGCAACGTCGTCCAGTACTGGGAAGCTCGTGTTTCTCTGACCGTGGGCCGGCACGTCCCGGGTCTCCCCAACGAAACCCTCTACTACTACGCAGTGGCCATCTTCGCGCTGACGATCCTGGCCGCCTTTCTGCTTCGGGACACAAGCCTGGGGATGGCCCTGGCCGGGATCGGCGACAACGAAGACGCCGCGGCACACATTGGAATCGACGTTACTCGAGCGAAGGTGTTCACGTTTGCAGGCAGTGCAATATTTATGGGAGCGATCGGAGCGGTGATGGCGTCCCGCTTTAGGTACATCGAGCCCGCTATCGCCTTCAATCCACTCATTTCCTTCTTGCCGGTGCTGATGGCGATCTTCGGCGGGGTCACTCGCTTGTGGGGACCTATCTTGGGGGCAGTGATCTTCACCTTGCTGCAGCACTTCTTGATCACGGAGTATCCGTACGTGTATCTGCTGATATTTGGGCTGACCCTGATTGCCGTGATCGCATACTTGCCCGGCGGTTTGGCAGAAATTTCGGAGAGAAACTATTACAAGCTCAAGGGCAAATATCTGTTCCGTAAGTTTTGGCTGACGATGAAATATCGCGAGTGGAGAGATCGCAGGGAGTGGAGGGACATCTGAGCATGCTTCGCGGCGAGGGCGTTACTCACAGCTTTGGAGGCTTGATGGCTGTCTCCGATGCCGACTTCTATGTCGAGCAAGGCGAGATCGTAGGTTTGATCGGACCTAATGGTGCGGGCAAGACGACCCTCTTTAATTTGATTTCAGGCGCTCTATCCTCTGATAAAGGAAAGATCACTTTCAAAGGAGAGGACATTACCGATCTGAAGCCGCACCAGATCAATAGAAGGGGAATGGCCCGCACGTTTCAGACCACCAAACTCTTCGCCGATATGACCGCGTTTGAGAATGTCCGATTGGCTCTACTCTACGGCAATCCAGACCGAACGATTCGCCGCAGGGAAGCCAAACGCGAGGTCACCAAGCTGATGGCGTCCGTCGGCCTTCTGTCGGATCGAAACAAGCCAATCAGAGACCTTTCGCTTGCCACACAGCGCCGCGTCGAGATCGCGCGAGCACTGGCATCCAACCCCGATTTATTGCTGCTGGATGAAGTGATGGCAGGGCTGACTCCAAATGAGCTCAGCCAGGCAATGCAGCTCGTCACACAGCTCCGAGAACGAGGCACCACCATTTTTATGATCGAGCATGTAATGCGCGCCATTATGGAGGTCTGTGATCGGATCATCGTCTTCCATTACGGTAGCAAGATTGCCGAGGGCTCGCCCAGCGAAGTCGCAAACGACCAGACCGTGAACCAAATCTATCTAGGAAATTAACTTTGCTCAAAGTCAACAAAATCCACGTTCAGTACGGGCTGGTCAAGGCCCTCTGGGACGTTTCCCTGGACGTCGAAGACGGCGAGATCGTGGTGGTCCTGGGGGCCAATGGGGCGGGAAAGTCTACGCTCCTCCGGACGATCATGGGACTGCTCGACCCTGTCTCAGGAATGATCAAATTTTCCGGGCAACGGATCGAAGGACGAGACCCTCACAAAATAAGCGAAATGGGAATCGCATACGTTCCGGAAGGAGGTCAACCCTTCAGGGATATGAGTGTGCGCGAGAACCTGGAATTGGGAGCCTATCATCGCTTTGCGTGGAAACACCGAGAAGATACCTTGCGCAGGGTGTATCAGATCTATCCCATTCTGGAAGATCGAGAAGATGAGCTCGCCAGAACCTTGAGCGGGGGCGAACGCCAAATGCTGGCAGTCGGTCGCGCCTTGATGTCGCGTCCAACTTTATGCGCCTTCGATGAACCGTCTATTGGATTAGCGCCTAAGCTGGTTGAAGACTTCTTTTACTCCATTGGTGTAATTCGCGACGAAGGGATCACCGTTTTGCTGATCGAGCAGAATGTCCGGCAGAGCCTGGAGATTGCCGATCGAGGCTATGTGCTCGAAAACGGACGCATTGTCCTGGAGGGAGATAGCCAAGAACTCCTTCAGGAGGAGCTTATCCGGAAGGCCTATCTGGGGTTGTAGCTCACTCCCTCACAAGATCATTAATAGGGCGTTCTAAGGTCAGTAGGTCAGACTCGAAATCAAGCACTTCGCCGCGGGCGCCATCTTCCGTTCGGACCCATTTTTCCCGTAACAGAACCCTACCTGTCTCTTCAATGTAGCTGACTACCAGAGCAGCACCGTCGAATTCCAGCAAGGCGAATCCGTTGTATCCCACTTCGGTGTGATCAACGGACCCCGCCACTCGCTGATCGGAGAACACGAGGTTGCGCTCTCGTTTGACCGGTTGATGGATGTCTTCAGTAGGCATGCCGCCATGCCCAATGCAGCGCCCTCGGATCAGCGGGCCCTTCGGATGGGTCCGAAAGGATCCATATCCGGCGAGCCGGTGTTCATGCCCCCAGAACCACATCAGGTAGCGGGGATCGTGACCAAGCTCCCGGCCCAACCTTCCGTACTCTCTCTCAAAGGCGCTGAACCACTGATGGTGTGAGAGCAGAAGGATCGGACGGGTGTCACTCGAACTCAGGATATTGTGTCGAAGCCACTCCAAATTGTTCTCCTGAAACCGCACCCACCACGGAAGTAACTCCAGGCCAGGAATAAGCTTGGCGCTGTAACCGGTATCCAACCCCACGATCCGCCAATGCTCATTCTCTACGCAAAAAAAGCTGGCCTCCTGTCCGAAATGCTCACGGATCGCTCGAAAGTAAGCGTGACCACCAGAATACATTTCGTGGTTGCCGTTGAGCGCATAGCTGGGAAGGGCGGTGATTTCGTCGGTTGGCTCCAACGAACCTCGCGGCCAATCGTCGGCTCCCAGAAAGTACTCGTCGAATTCGTCCTGGCTGCCGGAATAGTAGACATCTCCAAGATGCATGGTGATATCCGGTGAGCGGCGCAGGATCTCGTCCCGCACCCGATAGGCGCTAATCGTGCCGGTTCCCCAATCCCCGGCAAGCGCCACGGACACTACGTCCGGCATGACGTGGATCCCTGCACGGGGATCGGTCAGGTCATACTCCAGAAATTTGGCGCGCCGTCGAAGCACCGTTCGTAAGTATTCAACGAGCCAGCGCCAGAATCGAGCCTCTAGAAAGTCACCCGCATGACGAATGTTGTGCGTAAGCTGAAGCGAGCGGGCGCTGTCGCGCGGGGTTCCGAGGAGCTGGGTGCGACTTCTTTTCTTTTGAGATTCCACGTTCTTTACTCTAAGCGCGGTCGGTAAGCAAGACGCCAATGTTAGAAGGGTCTCGAGTAAGGATTCCGAGCTCATTTTCTTTGAAAGGGAGTTTAGCCTGCCCCAGGCGATCTGACAGGCGCGCCAACTCGGCTGCACCCGGCACGAGAATCGAAAAGTACCGCAAACCGAGGGCATCGTTAGCGGAGGCAGGCGCGCCTTGCCCGAGCCAAATATTCATACCGATATGATGGTGATATCCCCCTGCAGAGACAAAGCTTATGCCGATCGAATTTGATATTCCTTGAATATCAAAGCCAAGCTGATCATGGTAGAAGTGATTGGACTCGGAGATATCCGCGACATGTAAGTGGACATGGCCGATAACCGTTCCCTCCGGCGCAGATTGATCCAGAGCATCGCCGGGGTGTAAGTGTTGCAAGAGTGCCTTTACATCAAG
>CBDTZL010000025.1:0-20041 GCA_965364895.1 uncultured bacterium | reverse complement strand
AAATCGGCCACCGCTTAGTGGATGATGTGGCAGATTTCTTGGATTCATTGCCAGAACGCGCGGTGGGTCCTGGAAAGACCCCTTCGGAGATCAAAGCCGTTCTGGGAGATGCGACATTGCCCGAGCATGGCACACCTCCCGGCGAACTTCTCAGAGAAGCTACAGACCTGATGCTTGAGAATTCGTTGTTCAATGGCCACCCTCGCTTCTGGGGCTACATCACTTCTTCGGCCGCGCCCATCGGCGCGCTCGGCGACTTGCTGGCGGCGACAGTAAACGCGAATGTCGGTGGGTGGTCTCTCTCGCCGATGGCCGCTGAGATTGAACGCCAAACCGTCCGGTGGATAGCAGAACTGATCGGCTTCCCCGTCGACTGCGGCGGACTCCTGGTGAGCGGAGGCAACACCGCAAATTTTGTAGGATTTCTGGCCGCGCGGCGGAAGAAGCTGGGTGCCGAAGTTCGCACGAAGGGGATGGGCATATCCGGTGGGGGCCAGCCAAGGGTGTACGGATCGGCCGAGACACATACCTGGATTGAGAAGGCGACCGATCAATACGGAATTGGAACCGATTCCATCCGCTGGGTTGCCCTAGATAAGGGTCAGCGGATGGATTTGGCTGCCCTTCGACAGCAGATCGAGCAGGATAAGGACAATGGAGATACTCCATTTTTGGTAGTTGGAACCGGAGGATCCACCGCCTTCGGGGCGGTGGATGACCTTCCGGAGATTGCAGCTATCTGCCGGGAACATGATCTATGGTTCCATGTTGACGGCGCGTATGGGGGTTTGGCCTCGTGTTCCCCAGCTGCTCCATCTGAACTGAAGGGCTTGAGTGAGGCAGACTCCATAGCAATTGATCCCCACAAATGGCTTTATTCGTCGCTGGAGGCCGGATGTGCCTTGGTCCGCGATCCACAGGATCTCCTCGACGCATATAGCTACCACCCGACTTACTACAAATTTGAAGGTGAAACCGCTTCCGAAGACACACCTATCAACTATTACGAATACGGTCCACAAAATTCAAGAGGATTTCGAGCGCTCAAGGTGTGGCTGGGGCTGAGACAAGTAGGCCGCGAGGGAGCTGCCCGCATGATCTCTGATGACATTCGGCTGTCCGAGCATATGTACCAAGAAGTCGACGAGCATCCGAACCTTGAGGCATTTACCCAGAATTTAAGCATCACGACCTTCCGCTATGTTCCCTCGGACCTGACACCCGGCTCTACTGAGGTTGAAGACTATCTCAGCAAACTCAATGAGGAGCTCCTGACCGAGCTGCAAAATAGCGGTGAAGCCTTTGTTTCCAACGCGCTAATGGGGGAAACGTATCTGCTGCGGGCTTGCATCGTTAACTTTCGCACTTCCCTTGACGACGTCGAAGCTCTGCCCGACATTGTTGCTCGAATCGGAAGCAAGGTTGACGCTGCCATCCGTTCTGAACACCTGGTTGAGCCTGCATAAGGAGCGCTTGCTTCCTGGCCAATGCGTTCTTAAGTCCGGTCTGATGCGGCACCAGACAGTTGACTTGTGGTGAGATAATGGCGTGCCGCTCCGCAGAAACGCGGATGTGAGGCAAGCATTCAATATGGTGTCAACACATTGGTCCTCGCAGCTTCACTCCACCCTCAGAGGGGAGAAACGAGATGAGCGGGAAGATTCTGCGGCTGCCTATTATTCTTCTATTGGCATTTGGGTTTTTGCTTGGCTGCACCACGAGCGGCGAGAGCCCAGAAATTGATCTCACTTTTGATGGAGAAAAATGCACTGCCCGCGGCCCAGACTTCATCGATGTCGGCGATCTGATAGTAGACCTAGATAAGCAGGCCGATGGTGTCGTTGTCGTTTACTTATATCGACTGGATCAAGGGAAGACCTGGTCCGACCTGGTTGACCACTATGGTCCGGCGGGAACGTTTGCACTGCCGCCCGAATGGGTCAAGGGGATGAGCGGTCGCGATGTCGGCGGGGACAAGTATGATCGACAATACGACCTCGATCCCGGTATATATGGAATTGTATGCATGTTCATGGGGCCCGAAACGAACGGCACATCGGCCGCGACCTCGGTCGAAGTCAGGCAAGCTAGCGGGTACTGAAAGAAAGGAATCTCATGACGGTTAGGTTGGATCCAGAAGGTAATGAGACACGCGCCTTGTTTGAGATGGAAGATTTCGACGGGAAGCAAGTGCTCGAAATTGGAAGCGGAGACGGCCGCCTGACATGGCTATACGCGGATCGAGCTGCTCACGTTACAGCAGTTGAACCATTTGAACAATCGTTTGAGCAAGCGAAGAAGGATCTCCCTCCAGAGCTTGAAGGAAGCGTCGAGTTCCAGAATATGGAATTCCTAGATTTTGCTGCGACCAGCGACGGGGCGAAGTTTGATACGGCCATCTTTTCCTGGTCACTTTGATGTATGGACTCTGAGGGCATGGTCCATGCTCTGGAAGCAGTTCATCGTCTCTTGAAGCCGAACGGCACGCTGGTAGACATTCGTCCGCACGCAGAGCCCTCCATTCTGGAAGTTGCGGCGGGTGATCAGACGTTGTTCGCCGAACCCAAACGAGAGGGCGATCATGAGGGAGTTCTGGATTCAGATCGGGCAATGGATGAGATTCTCGAACGCAAGGTATTTGAGGCGGTTCGCGGCCGGGATTTTGAATTCTTCTCCTACGGATCGACCGCAGCCGAGCTTCGAGAGTTTTGGGACAGATACAACGACTATGAAGACACGCCAATAGAAGAGGAGCAACTCTCGTTCGAGGATAAGGTATATGCCAAAGCGGACGAAGTCAGGAAAGATTCAGGCAAGGATGCCGAAGTCATTGTTCATGAGAGAGTCAGGATAGCCCGGTTGAAGCCGGTTAGGAGCGAATGAATGACCCAAAATGCACGCGATGATCATTTTGACTTGAATGAGGCACTGGATTTCCTGGTAACAACGCCCGACACTCTTCAGGATTTTCTGGCAAATTTGCCTGACTCCTGGCTCGATTTCAAAGAGGACCCCGAGGCATGGAGCCCGCGCAGAGTGCTGGTGCACTTTATTCACAATGAGCAGATCAATTGGATCGTCAGGGCACGCGTGATCCTGTCGGATTCCGAAGACAGGACTTTCCCACCATTTAGTCAGATGCCTGACGAGGCAGCTTTCCCGCCCTTAGGGACCAGCCAGTTGCTCGACCAATTTGCAGAGCTCCGCAAAGCAAACCTGGCTGAGATGAGGGGATTCGATATCGGGTCGGAGGATCTCGATCGAGCGGGGGTTCATCCCGCCCTCGGAACGGTCAATCTGCGACAGCTCATCTCGACCTGGGTTGCGCACGACCTGAACCACCTGCATCAAATCGCCAAGTCATTGGCAAAGCGATATGGAGATGCGGTTGGGCCTTGGCGGCCAAACCTCGCGATCATCGATCTTTAGGAAGGTTATCGTTGTCAGGAAGTGCAGGATCCATTTCGTATCGCCTGCAAGAATCTGATCGCGCCACGTTCAGCATTGAAGGGAACGAATTGAACGATCCAAACGATTCGTCTGAGATCGCACCAAATGATGGGATGCCCGAAGACATGGAGCTTCTCTACCTCGGGCTGCTTCGGCGTGGATCGACCTGGACGCCCGAACTCACACCAGAGGTCGAGGCTCTTCAGGAGGCCCATCTCGCCAATATTGAGCGAATGCGCCGCTCAGGTGAATTGCTGGTAGCGGGCCCATTTGGGGATGATGGCGACCTTAGGGGTGTCTATATTTTCCGAGTAGATTCGATGGAGGAAGCAATCGGCCTCACTGATACCGATCCTGCTGTGCAAGCTGGTCGATTGGTTTTTGAATTGCATCCATGGTGGGTGAGGAGGGAAGTATTTGGCCCAGCCAGCAAAACCTCTTATTAGGGTTGCCGCTTGGTGCTCCTACGGGAGCGGCGTCGTATCCATCTTTGGGATCATATTTCTCTTCGCGTTCTTTGGAGCTGGAGCTCCAACCGGAAGATTGAATGACATGGCGGTGATCGTCCAGTACTCGCTCATGCTGCCCATCGCGTTCGCGGTGTATCAAATTCTGAAACCAGTAAACTCGACCCTGAGCCTGGCAGCATTGTTGATCGGAGTACCTGGAATGCTGGCAGTTATTGTCCTTCAGGTCTTGCTCGTAACCGATGTTCTGCCATTTGCAAATCAGATCGTGCCAGTCGTACTAGCGTTCCTGGTGGTTCTTGCCTGGTTCATCATCAACGGAACCCTTGCCCGCTCCACCGACAAATTACCGAGCAATATGCTGTTGAACGTGCTTGCCGGGCTGTACGTTGGCTACCCATTGTGGGCATTTTCAGTGTGGCGCAGGATGCGTGCTCCCGTCCAGGACCAACAGCCGCTAGACCTTCCCCGGAATTCGTAGATAGAATCAGTTTATGCAGTCGATAGGTCCGGGCGTTGGGATTGCTGGCAGCGCCATGGCCATCAATCTCGTGTTGGCGCTAATCAAGATATCAACCGGCGTGATTGGCAATTCCTACGCGCTCATTGCCGACGGTATTGAATCAACCTCCGACATCTTCAGTTCGCTCATCGTACTGAGCGGCCTCCAGATTTCCTCGAAACCAGCAGATCAAAGTCACCCCTACGGCCACGGAAAGGCGGAGTCGTTGGCCGCGCTTGCTGTCGCTATCTTTCTAATCGGCGCCGGTATCCTCATTGCGATTCAGGCAGTTCGGGAGATTCTCAGTCCTCAACTGGTGCCTGCCTGGTATACGCTGCCAATCCTCGCCGTCATCATCGTCGTCAAAGAGGGCCTGTATCGGAGGATGTACAGCGTTGGAACCGATCTTGATAGCAGCTCGCTCCGGAGCGATGCCTGGCATCATCGCTCCGATGCCATTACCTCGCTGGCGGCCTTCATCGGCATCAGCATCGCTCTCATAGGAGGACCTGGCTACGAATCCGCGGACGACTGGGCCGCGCTATTGGGGGTCGTTATCATCTTCGCCAACGGCATTCGTATACTGCGACCCGCGCTCGACGAAGTGATGGATGCATCAGTCTCTGACGATATTGAGCGGCAAGTGATATCGATCGCTTCATCTGTGGACGGCGTGGTCGCCATTGAGAAGAGCCGCATTCGAAAGAGCGGCCTCGGATACCTCATGGATTTACATGTTCAGGTGGACAGCGCGATATCTGTAAAGGACGGACATGCAATTGGCCATATAGTTAACAACCGCTTGATGAAATCACCTATTCCAATCACGGATGTGGTGATCCATATCGAGCCGGCCCAGAGGTAAGAATGAAAACCATTGAGACCCACGGCACATTTGAGGATGTGGTCGACGGTTCCAACCCCGAGGTGCAAGCAATCTCGAGGTACCTGCGACAACTGATCATCGAGATTTATCCAGAGGTTATCGAAGTGCCATGGCCTAAGCAGGGAATCGCAGGCTACGGGGTCGGCCCCAAGAAGATGTCCGAGCATTTCTGCTACATTGGGACCCAGAGCAATCGCGTCAACCTCGGTTTCTTCTACGGAGCAGATCTAACGGATCAAGAAGGCCTATTGGAAGGGACCGGGAAGAATTTGCGCCATGTGAAAGTGAAAAGCTTGGAGCAGGCTGATCAAGCTTCTGTTCGGGATCTTATTGAACTCTCTATTCAGGAAAGAGTATCGGTGCTCGGGCTCGTGGAGTAAGACTGCGTGTTTCGATAGAATTGTCACTGGCTAGAGGCGTTCTATCAACCAGTCCGGTTTAGCTCGACCAAAGGATCAAGCATGGCAAAAACCACAAACGAAATTCCTCAAGATAGGCTGGAGGCGTTTGACCGGCTTATTGATACTCGCCCGGATGTCGAACGCAAAGGGAAATCCAATCCCTATACCTCATTAAATGGGCATATGTTCACGCACCTCGGCAAAACCGGCTCGATGGGACTTCGCCTTCCCGCGGATGAGCGGGACGCATTTCTGGAGAAGTACAACACCAAATTGTATGTGTCGTACGGAGCCACCATGAAGGAATATGTGACTGTTCCGGACGAGTTGCTGCTGAATACTCAAGAACTGGAGCCGTATCTCGATATCAGTTACGAGTACATCAAGACTCTGAAGCCTAAGCCAACGAAGAAAAAGTCTTGAAGACTCGTTGCGCCGCTTGACTGCTCCTTGCTCCCCACCTCGCTCGACCCCAAAGAGCAGCCTCAATCCGATTCTCTCTGGGATGTCGAGGGCTGATGGGGTGGGCACAGGAAGAGAATCTTGGAAATAGAGCTGCTGGTGCGCGCAGTCATCGAAGACCATGGCCGCTTTCTCATTGCTCACACAAAGGGCGCGAGCAATACTTATCTGCCAGGCGGACATGTGGATGCTGGTGAGAGCCTAAAACACGCGCTTGCGCGCGAATTGAAAGAGGAGCTCGGGATTGCAGCAAAGGTTGGTCGCTATTTGGGAGCAATCGAGCATGCGTGGGTGGATACTGCCGTAAACAATCACGAAATCAATCACTTTTTCCACGTCACATCGTCTGGGGCCAATGAAGATCGGCCTCCAAAGTCCTTAGAGGATCACATCGATTTCTCCTGGTTGGCCCCTTCCGAATTCGACAAGCAAAATCTGCAGCCGGCTCCCCTGCGTCAGCTGATAACTAATCTAAAGAGCCAACCTCAAAGCATCTGGTATGCATCGACCATTGATCCAAGTGAAGGGTAGCGGTTTACAATTTGTAGACCTGCATAAATGAAGGAGCCGATGTGACCACTCCAATCCGAACGATTAGTCTGCGTGACCGGATTCTCGGTCTTGATGAGCAAGTACCGCTTCTGGACGGCCGCCGAGTGCCATACGTGAATTTGGATAATGCGGCCAGCACGCCTCCGCTGCAAGACGTTATGGATGAACTGTCTCGGTTTATGCCCTTTTACTCAAGCGTTCACCGTGGCACCGGTTTCAAATCGCGGCTGAGCACGGAGGTTTACGAGCGAGCCCACTCAACGATCGCGGAGTTTGTAGGCGCCGATTTAAGCACCAACTGCGTGATTTTTGGGAAGAATGCGACCGAGGCCATTAACAAACTCTCATATCGCATACCGATTGCCGACGACGCGGTTGTGATCACCACCATGATGGAGCACCATTCGAACGATCTGCCATGGCGAGAACGGGCCAAGGTGGTCCATGTGGCGGTCACTCCCGAAGGCCGGCTGGACGAGGATGACTTTGACCGGCAGCTCGACAAGTACGCTGGGCGGATCGCCTTGGTTGCCGTTAGCGGAGCCTCGAATGTGACCGGCTTCATTCAGCCAATTCACGAGTTGGCTCGCAAGACTCATGATCATGGAGCAATGATCCTGATCGACGCAGCCCAGCTCGCCCCCCATCGCAAAGTTGACATGAAGCCGGATGGTGACCCTGAACACCTGGATTTCGTTGCGATTTCCGCACACAAAATGTACGCGCCGTTCGGGACCGGCGCTCTTATTGGCCCCGATGAAGTCTTTCTCAACGGCCCCCCCGAGTATCGAGGAGGCGGGACCGTCGATGTCGTCACTGCAGACGAAGTTGAATGGGCTGGGACGCCGGATCGCGATGAAGCGGGAAGTCCCAATGTCATTGGCGCGCTTGCCATGGCGGTTGCAGCTCAGGTGCTCATGGAAGTCGGCATGGATCAAGTTGCCGCCCACGAGCAAGAGCTGGTGGAATATACACTTGAGCGCCTCGGAGCTATGAAGGGAATCACAATCTACGGCGAAACTGATCCCGCGCGCGCCAACGAGAAGGTTGGTGCAATTCCCTTTAACTTGAGCGGCGTCTCACACTTTCTGTTGGCCGCTATCCTCGGCTACGAAGCAGGCGTAGGGGTGCGAAGCGGTTGTTTTTGCGCACACCCCTATGTAGTCCACCTCCTGAAACTTACGGACGATGAAGCGGCTACCTGGCGCGAGCAATTGCTGGGGGGAGACAAATCCAGCATGCCGGGTATGGTCCGTATGAGTTTCGGCTGCTACAACAACATCGAAGATATCGATCGAATGATGGAAATGCTGGAACGGATCGCAGCGAACGACTATCAGGGAGAATATGAGCTGGAAGTCGCCAGCGGCGAGTATCTGCCGGTCGATTATGAGGAGCCCATTCTCGATTTTCTACCCCTGGGAATGCTCTCGACCTGATCCGAAACCCATCGAAACCCCATGATGGCGAATCGAACACCGGAACACCGTGAGGTCTACGCTAATCATGCCGATCGGTATGAGCTGCTAGTCTCGCGCGAAGACTATGAGCTCAACATTCCGCGGATCCTCAACCAGATCCTGAATTTCAATTCAAAAGACTTAATCGAGCTCGGATCGGGCACTGGCCGGCTGGCGCGCTTGTTGGCGCCTGTCGCGAAATCGGTTCTGGCGCTCGATGCTTCCCCCAAGATGCTTGAGATTGCGGCCGAAAAATTGGGAGATGATGGCCTCCAGAATTGGAGCGTTGCCGCTGCAGACCATCGAGCACTGCCAGTTGCCGACCGAGCAGCAGATGTTGCGATTTCCGGGTGGAGCATCGTCTACCTGGTGGTATGGAATGAGAGCGCCTGGGAAGCCGAATTGGCCAAGGGCTTAGATGAGATGAGGCGCATACTTCGACCCGGTGGAAGCATCGTCATTTTGGAAACCTTAGGAACCGGCCACGAATCTCCGCACCTGCCGGATAATTTGGTGGAATATATCTCATACTTGGAGCAGCAAGGGTTCGAGCATGCCTGGATCCGAACCGATTATCGGTTTGATTCGCTGGAGGAAGCGAAGGATATTATCGGTTTCTTCTACGGTGAGGCGATGCTAAAAGAAATATCCAACGGCGATGAGGTTACGCTGCCAGAATGTACAGGAATTTGGTGGAAAAAGATTGAATGACAGAAACCATCGCGATTCGAACTGTGAGCCTCAGCAAGACATTCGGACGCGGGGAACAGGCCGTCGAGGCCGTGGTGGATCAAGAAGTCGAAGTCCATCAGGTTGGCCGCTAAGCAGCAGACGCTGGAAGAGCTGTTCATGGAAGCAGTTGATCCCGGGGTCGTGACTGCCTTGACGACTCAAAATGGGCATGTTAACGTAGGCGAACTCATGATCGGTCTCCGTTCCTATTATTACTATGCAAATACCCATCGCCAAGGGCGAGTCCCTGAGGCTGGAGGCCACTCGATTGCATCTTAGTTAGGGCACGAGCAATCTTCGAAAGCCCCACGCCACGGGACTCCCCGTGGCGATTTTGTTTAAGCTAAGGCGGATGCGGCATGGAATTTACAGAAGATCAACACAAAATGTGGGCGACACTTTGCGGCCGGCAGGTGCCCAGCGTTAATAAGCTGGCCTGCGAGGAGTTCCTGGAGGGATTGGAGAACCTCGAACTTCCACTGGATCGAATCCCTTCTTTGGCTGAGCTCAATAGAGCGATCACACCTAAAACGGGCTGGAAAGTGGTCCGCACACCGGTCCGCTATTCGGATGCTGTTCCCTGGTATGAATCGTTTGCAAAGAAGCACTTCATGGTCACAGATTACATGCGCACCTGGGAGGAGCTTGAGTTCACCCCTGAGCCGGACATGTTCCACGACATATTCGGTCACCTCCCATTCATGACTCTGCCTGGATACGCTGAGCTTCAAGAAATGTTCGCGCCCGCATTCCAGCGAGGGAATAAGGAGCAGCGCGAGAACATCCAGCGCCTGGCCTGGTTCAGCACCGAATTTGGGTTGGTTCGTCAGAATGGAAAACTGAAAGTATTTGGCACGGGGTTGTTATCCTCCATCGGAGAGATTGAAAGTGTGATGTTGAAAAAGGTGCCAATCCTGTCCTTTACGATCGAAAACGTGCTCAACTACGATAAGGCGATCTACAATTTCAACGAGGCGTTATTTGTGTTCAATTCGTTAGATGAGCTCAAGCGCGAGCTCGCCTCCTATTTCAATTCAATTTGAGAGCAATCTTCCCGTTCTTCCAACTGAGTTAGGATTGAATGAAATTTGGGCTCTCCCCGGCCCTGATTCTGATTCCGAAGAAGGAGATAGATTGGAAAGAAACCACGCGCCGCTCGAGTTATCGACCGTGACGGACATGCCTTACAACGCGGAGACGCCCCTTTCTGCGCTGCTCGATGAAGTGACGGATTCGGACTTGGTTTATATCCGGAATCACTTCGATGCGCCGAAGATCGAACTTGCCGATTGGACTCTACAGGTAGGTGGGTCAGTCGACTCTCCCCAAACCCTCTCGCTTTCAGATATCAGAGCGCTTCCGCTAAAAACGTTGAAGATGACGCTCGAATGTGCGGGAAACGGAAGAGTAAGCATGGATCCGGCTCCACCGGGAACGCCCTGGGGGTACGGAGCTGTGAGCGTAGTCGAATTCGCTGGTACGTCCCTGTCTAATTTGCTCAATCGCGTTGGAGTTCTGGAACAGGCCGTGGAGGTAGTGTTCCACGGCGCGGACAAGGGGGAAGCGATGCCCGGTCGGACGGAACAATATATCCGCAGCCTCCCTCTTGAGGTTGCACTCCAACCCGACGTCATCCTGGCTTGGGAAATGAATGGCAAACAACTGTCGGTGAATCACGGTTTTCCTCTTCGCTTGGTCGTCCCGGGTTGGTATGGAATGGCATCTGTGAAATGGCTCGATCAAATAACCGTGAGCAAAGAGCAATTCAGCGGTTTCTTTCAGGATGAGGAATATATCTATTCCCAGGAGGAGGGCACACCGGAGGGCGAGGCCGTCCGATCCATCCGTGTTCGATCATTGATTCTAGAATCAACACAGAAGGAAGACGGTAGGGTGGAGATTAGAGGCATCGCCTGGTCTGGTGAGGGGGCTATTTCCAAAGTCGAAGTCAGCTGGGATGGGGGAATTGAGTGGCATAAAGCCGAGCTGGACAAGCCAAGTTCCCGCTTCGATGTTCAGAGGTGGCGGTACCTGTGGTTGAGAAATGAAAGTGGGGAATTTGCAATTATCTCCAGAGCTACTGACAACGCTAATAAATCACAACCTGAGTCAAACGTCTGGAATCGAGGCGGTTATGGCAATAATGGCCCCTATGAAATCCAAATCTCGATTTAAAGACTGGGTCGTTGGGAACGTGCCCTAACGATCCCTAACCGTTCGCAGGAGCAACTCTATCCCTATGAAAGCAAATCTCGAAACTATTCTTGAAAATATTCGTGTTGAATCAGGCAGCCCAGCAGCGGCTGGGATCATAATGAGCCAGAGTGAGGTGATCGCGCTGGAAGTTGTTGGCCTGCGGCTGGCAGGTGAGATGACCCCCGTGACAATAAACGACCGCTTTCATATCGGATCCAACACCAAGGCATGGACCGCCATCGTCGGGGCAAATCTCGTAAATGAGGATGTAATCAGCTGGGACGCACACCCGAGAGAGGTTTTCGATCAACCGGTTATTTCAGAATACGAGGAAATAACATTTGAGATGCTCCTTCGCCATGAGGCGGGAATTCCGCCGTACACGGAGGAGGAGCACTATGAGAGCTTGCCCGGATTCGATGGAAGCCCAACTGACCAACGGATCGAATTCTCAAAATGGCTTCTTTCAAATGAAAAGCCCGTAAATGAACCTGGCTCCGAGATGAGCTATTCAAATGCCGGCTACGGAATCGCGGCTGCAATGATGGAACAAGCCGCAGGGCGCACATGGGAAGCTATGATTCTTGAAGAGATCTGTGAGCCATTGGAAATCAGCGTTGGATTCGGCTGGCCTCTTTTGGGTGGCACGGATCAACCTGCCGGGCATACCTATTCAGACGGAGCAGCAAAACCCCAGGAGCCTGATGAGGAGTTTGACTTGCCAGCCATCATCGCACCCGCTGGCGATTTGAGCTGTTCGATGCTGGATTACGGAAAATTTCTTCAGGAGAATTTGAAGGCACTTCACGGCGGGGATACAAAGCTACCGAGAAATCTGATGATGCACATGCATAACGATGGAGAGCCTGGGGTTGGTATGGGCTGGGGAGTACAACCAGCGGGCGACGCAGGTCTATCTAGTGCTCATGTAGGCGGAGCTGGCACCTTCACTTGTATCGCGGCGGTTTCTCACTCGCAGGACCTTGCTGTAGCACTCGCGGTTAATGCTGGAAGTGAGGATGATGACTCTTTCGAAGGAGCATTGAGGACTGGTTTTAAGGCGATGATCCATGAATACGCGACGCCGTAAGTTGGAGTCCGTGCAACTCTCCCCGAGACTGCACCTTCCTAAATCCCGAGTGGGCCACTAGCTAAGGCCACGTTTTGCCAAGGCGGCGCGGGTCATTGGGCGAAGATCTGCGCTGAATTGGCTGGTGTTGCGATAAACCTTCTTGCTGTAGTCGTTGCGCTCCTGATGATAGTCTTTCATTGCGGCGTCCCAATCGCTTTCACCATTCAAGAATTCCCCAATTCGCTTCGCTAGAAAAACCGCATGGGTGGAACCTTGATCGATGCCCTGGCCCGACCATGGATCCAGCGCCATCGAAGCGTCTCCCACCAGAGCCCAACCCTCACCATAGGGGATCCGCATATAGCACGGTATGCTGCCAGAACCACGAACCGGACCTTCGCGTTTGGCGCTCGCAAGGCGCGGGGCGAGCGCGGACATAGTTTCCAGCTCACTCATCAAGCTACCCTCTGGATCTTTCTTGAAATCGTCAAATCGAAGCAATGGAACGGATGTGGCAAGCATTGTTAGGCCGTCGTCGGTCGGTAGGCAGTAGGCAAGGCTGTTCCCCCGATAATGGAATTCGGCCGCGGGGCCCTCCTTGGCCTCTATTCCGCGGAAGTAGGCGTAATACATCGCCCGACGAACCGGCTCTTCCTGTTCAATCTCGACTCCGACTTCCTTGGCTACAAACGACCGCACCCCATCTGCACCTACGACAACCCTGGCACCAGCTTGCAGTAGTTCGCCAGAAGCTTTCCACGTTACGCCCGAAATACGACCCTCTTCAGAAAGCAAAGCGTTTGCCGCGGCTCCCTCGAGCAACTCGACGTTAGAAGTTTCCTTTGCTCGGCGTACCAGAATGTCATCGAGCGTAATCCTTCGGACACACATATAGAACGGGTAGTCTTCCGGCCGGTCCACCGGCTCCGGGAAAACATTTCCGTCTATTACGTTGTAGTTAACGGTTAGATGGGGGGCTACTGCCTGGACTTCATCGTAGACGCCGATCTCGCGAAAGGCGCGCAAGGCAGGGGCCCTGAAAAAGTGGGTCGATAACGTGTCACTCGGAAACGTGGCGCGTTCGAGAACGAGCACTCGATGGCCGCGGTTCCCTAGAAGACTGGCCAATATGGCCCCAGCGATCCGTCCGCCAACGATGATGACATCATAGTCACGATCGCTTGGTCGCATGACTTTGCCTTCAGTTCAGAACGAGCTTAGTCGCTGTGCCTTTGGACGGTCGCGTCAGCAGCCTCTGCATTGAATTGCTGGAGCTTTATGATCTTCGCGTTTTCCCGAAATAAAGGGGGCAATATCGTCCTGGCTTGTTCTTTGCTGTCCAGATCCACCACAAACCACGCTTTATGCTCCCCGTCACCGCAACCCCAATCCGCATTGGTCACGAAGTGGGATCCTGTTTCCCTGAAGGCCTTGATCGCCTGATCGCAGGCGCCTTTCTTGTCTTCGTGAGGAACTTCAATCAAATATCGTGTCATTCTCGATCTCCTTCGGTTGATTCTCGAGTAGAACCCTAAATGCGTTACCCTTCTAGTTGCAGACCACGACAATATCACAAATAGAGGACGTCCCGAATATGAGTTTTCCCAGCCCATTTTATCGTTGGCGACCGCACCCATGGCACGGCCTTGAAGTGGGGCCGGATCCGCCCCGGCTGGTTCACGTCTACATCGAGACCGGCCCGTTCGACTCGGTGAAATACGAGGTCGACAAAGAGACCGGATACTTACGCGTCGATCGACCACATCGATCTTCCTCGCACCATCCAACGCTCTACGGTTTTATCCCGCGAACTTACTGTGGCGATGGAGTGAAAGCTCTCATGGAAGGCGCTCAACGCGGAGATGGGGATCCGCTCGACATCAGCGTGGTGAGCGAGCGTCCTATTGAACGAGTGGAAGTGATATTGAATGCTCGAGTAATTGGTGGACTGCCGATGCTCGATGGCGGTGAGGCGGACGATAAGATCATCGCGGTGCTCGAGAACGATCCCATCTGGTCGCATGTCGAGGTGCTGGCTGACCTGCCATCAGCCCTGATCGATCGATTGAGGCATTACTTCGAGACCTACAAGGTCCTACCAGACCAGCCTGCGGACGTCTTTATTGGAGAGGCCTACGGGCGCGAGCACGCTGAAAAAGTTGTCCTGGCCGCGATGAGCGATTACGAAGCTGCGTTTGGAGGCGAGTAAAGATGACAGGAGGAGACCCGCTAAATGCCATTCATTTCTCTCGATGAGTTAGCCAAGGTCGAACCAATTTCTGGATATGTCGCCACAATGGTGCACTCGGAGCAAATGACCGTTGCCAGTTGGCAAATCGGTGCCGGTTCAGCGTTTCCCGAACACTCCCACCCGCACGAGCAAATAATGATGGTCCTGAAGGGGGAGTTCGAGCTGACTGTTGCGGATGAGACGCAGGTGATGAGCCCAGGAGTGGTGGCCATAATCCCTTCGGACGATAGACATTCCGGGCGAGCATTGACGGATTGCAAGGTGATTGATGTTTTCCATCCGGTTCGTGAGGACTACAGGTGAGCGGAATGCGGTGACTATGATCTCGCCGCACCGTCTCATGACTAGAAGGTTCGCGCGGGGTCGGTAAGGATGAACATTCTCATTGACTTCGATGATGTGCTTTCAGAAACTTTCGCTGAACTTGAGAGGCGGGAAGGTCCGGCGACCGACTTCTCTACCGAAGACCTGCGAGTGATGCTCCCGGGAATTGACTTGGACCAGTATTTCACGAGTCACGAATTCCACCTAGCGATCCCTCCTGTGCCAGGGGCTGCCGAGGGTGTGGCCTGGATAGTCGATCAAGGACACGATGTACGCTATGCGTCTGCCCGGCCGCCGGAGATCGAAGGAGTATCGGGAGAATGGCTTGAAAAGTGGGGATTTCCACCCATCCCCCTTCATTGTCTTAGTAGGGAGGGGAAGAAAGAGTTGCTCCGAACTGATCCTTACGAAATGCTGATCGATGATCAGATGCGGTACCTGAACATTGCTCACGAGCATGGCAAGCGCGCGATCGCCATGGAACGAAGGTGGAATACTAGCTGGGACGGCGACCGAATCGTCAGCTGGAGTGAACTTCCGGACGTTTTTCTAAATTCCGCATAATTTACTTGCCAATCAACTCTATCTCGAAAAGACTCGGCCAATTCTTCCCCGTCACAAAGAGCCGCCCAGTCTCAATGTCATATGCAATACCGTTGAGAATTCCAGCCCCGGGTTCGTCGGCGAGCAGGCCCGAGAGATCAATCCACCCAAGCACCTCCCCCGAATCCGGCGATATTCTGGCGATCAAGTCGGATTGCCAGATGTTTGCGTAAATCTCACCTTCAACATATTCGAGTTCATTGAGCCACTGCACGGGCTGACCGCGATCGGTCACCTCGAGACGGCCGGTATCTTCAAGAGTTTTGGCGTCCAGGAACCGCAACTCTGCGGAGCCGTCACTCATGATTAGCTGACGGCCATCATGGGTAAGTCCCCAGCCTTCGGGCGTGTAGCTAAATTCGCCTAGCTTAGAAAAGGAATCCGGATCGTAAATAAATCCGATCCCGGATGTGAGCGTAAGCTGAAGGATGCGGCCTTTGAACAATGCAACGCCCTCGCCAAAAAATTCGGGATCCAGAGCCGATGACTGAATCACTTCGCCATTGGCCAGATTTACTTCCCTCAATGTCGATTGACCCCGAAGCCCTGTGCTTTCGTACAGAATGCCGTTCTCAAAGATCAGGCCTTGAGTGAACGCCTCCGGGTCATGCGGGTACGAGTTGACGATCCTGAATGTGTATCTGGGAGGCGATGTCGGGGGTGCCGAGTGGGTGGGCGTCTGGATAGGCGTCTCGGGTGCAACTGGCGTCGGGGATGGCTGTGGAGTGCAGGCGGCGACCGCTAGAATTGCGACCAAAGTAAGAACGCTAACTCCTAAATTGCGTGTAGCCATTTTCTTGATCGTCTGGAAAGGTGCTTCAGGAATGTCCCGGAGATGGGGATCTATCTGCAATACGTCCCGATCAGGCATCAGGAGATGATATCCGAAATGGTCAGGCCTTTTCCCGAAGCTTGGCCTAGAATAAGGTACTCAGTGTCGCCGATTATCCTGTAACGAATTGATTTAGAGAAAGGTGGCTAGCCCGGTCGATGATCGTAGTGTCGGATCTGGTGGGTACTATCAGCAAGGGCTCTCCAATATTGGGGCTGGTTAGCTGGGTTCGTCATAATCAAAGCGCCCTGCAAGCCAACATGTTCTTTGCCAAGGCAGTACCCCGCTACCTCCTAGTGAAGCTGGGCTTGATCGATCTGAGGGATTTCGGCGAGTGGGGACTGGTAGCTGCGTTGCCCATGATTAAGAATCCAACCTCTGAGAAGATCCGGGAGATTGCGGTGTGGTCGGTCGATAAGGTGCTGTGGCCGCAACGCCGTCAAGACGTTCTCGAGCGCCTGGCCCGACACAGGGAGCAGGGGGATCAACTGTTCATTGCCAGCACCGCCTACGAGTCGACCCTTGAGGCGCTGGGCGAGCGAATTGGTGCGGGCGCCATTGGATCCAAAATTGAAGTCGTGGATGGACAGCTGCAGCTCGTTTCGGGATTGATCACCGGCAAACGAAAAGGGGAGCAGGTGTTCGATAGACTAGGGGTTGACCGCGTGGGCGCTGCCTACGGAGATACCTGGGCCGATATTCCGATTTTGGAACGCGCGGATCATCCTGTCGCCGTCTATCCGGACGCAAGGCTCAGGTCAGCAGCGGTCGAGCGCGGCTGGGAGATCCTCGAAAAGCGGCCGAATTGATGAGTACCGGAACCACTAAATAGGAGTAAAGACCAATGATTGAAATACGCGACAAAAGTACCAACGTGCCCATCGGTGAGATCAGCGAAGCACAGCTTCAATTTCTGGTCGACCAGCTCGAAGAAGAAGACCTTGAGGATCACGACTATGCGATCACATCTCTGCTGCTTCAAACGTTCGAAGCCGAGGGAGCAGATCCTGAGCTGGTTGCGCTGTTGAAGGAAGCATTAGGCACACAAGAAACCTTCGAGATCGTGTGGACACGGGAGGCGTAAGGGGTGACCGCATCTCAACCTAAGAGCCTATTTGCACGGAAGCCATCCGACGCGTAGATTCGGGTCATGTCGCGTGGGCTCATAGCGCTGTCGGCAGCAGGCCTATTACTCCTGGGAGGATTCATTGGATATTCTCTCGGAGGAGAAGCGCTTGCTGCGCCAGAACCCACGTCAACTAACTCACCGGTCTCAAGCCAGACCTTTACAGCAATTCCCACCGCGACGCCCACGAGCACGCCTACCCTTACTCTGACTACCGCGCCAACCCGCACCCCTACCGTGACCGACACCCCAACTCCGCAAGTCACTCCTTCGATCACTCCAACGCCCTCACGTACGCCGACCCCAAGCCTGGTCCCCACCTTCGCTCCAATCGCTGCGAAGGTACTGGTTCAGTCAAATTGTCGCTATGGACCCGGCGCGGCCTACCTGTACGAATGGGGACTGTTCCCGGACGTCCGGGTAGATATCGTTGGGCGCAACGACATAGGTACATGGGCGTATGTAGAGCCCTGGACCTACTTTGACCGATGCTGGGTCAAGTCCGATTTCCTTGAGATTCGGGGGGATCTTAGAGACGCTCCACCGTATTACTCGCGGCTACCGTTCGGGGAGCTCTACAATCCGCCTACGAATGTTCGCGCCAGTCGCAATGGAGATGACGTGGTAATCGCGTGGGACGAGGTGTGGATGACCACAGACGACGATCGAGGCTATTTAATCGAGACCTGGCTGTGTCGAGACGGGCAATTGATATTCACTCCGCTCCGGACGAGGCAATATCAGGAAACCACCATCACCGTTCAGGATGAGACCGGCTGCCAGTTGCCGTCCGGGGGGCGAGTGTACACAGCCGAAAAACATGGCTACACTCAATGGATTCTCATCGTCTGGCCTGCGCACGATTCAACAGCTACTCCATAGTTCGATACAATCTAGGACGATCCGCGTTTCAGGAGCGGTCACAAACATGTTGAACTCCGCATCATGAGATTCGATCACGCTATCATCGCAGTACTCGACCTTGATGTCGCTACGGCTGATTTCAAGCAGCTTGGCTTCACAACTGTCTATGGCGGCGAGCACGGCGGGGGCCTTACACACAACACCCTTATTACATTTGCCGACGGCACCTACCTTGAGGTAGTTGCCCCTACCAGGCCTGAGCTACTTTCTAACCCACCCGAGCCGGGCCCGGGAAACTACCTGTTCTTTTTCGATGGCGGCGAAGGCTACGCTGGCTTTGCACTTCATACCGATGAACTGGATGCAGTTGTGAGTCGAGTGAGGAAGAGTGGAATCGAGATTGCGGATCCTGGCTCGGGAGGCCGCGTTCGAACGGACGGCGTGGAACTGGCATGGCGAAGCGCGTTTCCACTTGGCTCTTATTCTCCGTTCTTTATGACCGACGAAAATCCACGGGAGCTGCGAGTGCGAACCGATCCCGACATTATTTCCCATCCTAATGGAGCCTTGGGTATCAGGCGCGTTTTAAGCGTTGTGTCAGATCTCGATGCGGGCGTTAATCGGTGGACGGCAATGTTGGGAGAGTCTCCCACACCGGGTCCGGTAATCGAAGGAGCGGAAACGGCCGCCTTCAAAATCGGGACCTTCGAAGCTGTTGTCGCCGCACCCACACCTGCCGCAGGCCGGCTGTTCGATCATCTTGAGGGCCGGGGGGAGGGCCTCCATGAAATTGAGATCAAGACCGACCATAGCGCAGACGAAGGATCGATGCTGGCACATGGTGCACCGATCAAACTTGTAAGCAACTAAATAACAGCGAAGCACAAATTGCCTTAGGGAGACGAGAAGATGAAATCGTGGATGGCATATGGCCTGATCGCAATTCTTGCAGTCGGATTGGCGTTGTTCGTCGGAATGGCGGTCGTCGCGCGCGGCCAGGCTCACGATTTGATCAATAACCCGATAGAGGCCCGAGCTGCGCTCGATGAATCGCCGGCCGACTATGGGCTTCCATATGAGAACGTCAGCGTCACATCTGAAGACGGCTTTCGGCTTGCTGGCTGGTACGTCCCGTCCGAGAACGGGGCGGTAATCATGGCGCAGCACGGCCTCAAGTCTGATCGCACAGCGCTGCTGGAAGAAGCCGAAATGCTTCATGATCACGGATACGGAGTGCTTCTAACTACTGTGCGTGCACATGATGAGAGCGAAGGCGAGCTGATCTCGTTTGGCTACCATGAGATGAAGGATTGGGAAGCCTGGTATCAGTTTCTACTGAAACAGGAGGACGTTAATCCCGAGAAGATTGCAGCGCTTGGAAACTCGATGGGAGCGACTCAGGCCATTCAGTACGCTGCCCTCAATGCCGATATTGCTGCGGTCGTGGCGCACAGCCCATTTTCCTCGATCGACGACACCGTGGCAGTTAGCGTGACGGCGCTTACCGGACTGCCCGCATTTCCGTTCGCCCCAATGGTGTTGTTCTGGGCAGAGCAAGAACTGGGATTCGATAGCGCCGAAATTGACGCCAAGCTATGGATTGACGACATCAGCCCACGCCCCGTATTCATTATGCAGGGTGGCAAGGACACCGTCGTGTCAACGAATGGCGGTGAGCTCCTTTTGGCGGCAGCAGGAGATCCAAAGGAGTTGTGGTTTGAAGAAGACCTGGCCCACGTCGATTTCGACACCCAGCTCCCCGAGGAATTTGAGGCACGCGTAGTGGGCTTTTTCGATCAGTATCTGTTTCCCGAGGCTCCATAGCCTCTTTTCTTGCTCGTGGCCGAACGGTATCGCTCTG
>CBDTZL010000024.1:0-20396 GCA_965364895.1 uncultured bacterium | reverse complement strand
AAGTGCGCAGGCTGCTTGGCCCTGATTATTCGATTGTGTGCGAAGAGAGCAATTTGATCGAGTGCATTGGCGTGCGCACCGACGTCGGCGAAATCCTGGGATGTGAGTTGGGCGGCTTGTGTATGTCAGACCGGGTCGTCACCATCTCTCCGGGCTGCCGAACGCATCTGACCGTCTTTGCTGCTACAGTAAAGGTTCGCGGAAGAACGTTTGACATCGTCAACGCCCACCCGGAAAACCGCAGCGCAGAGTGCCGGCTGGATTCGCTGCAGCAGGTCTTTGATGGGGATCTAATCCGCGAAGAGCAAGCGCTTGTGCTGGGTGACTTGAATTTGGATCCGTGGCGCGGCGACGACGTCAGCACGGAATACTGGAACATCCAGGTTGGACACTCTCACGCCTTCGACTATCACAGTGGGCCCGCCGAGCGCCTCCTTCCTCATCCGACCATTTTCTACCCACTGTTTCGGCGAACTTTAGATCATGTAGTGAGTGACTTCCTGGCGGGGTCAATGCTCACGCTCGGAGAAGCCGAAGGATCCGTGCGCCTGGACGGCGGCGCTGGCACCGATCATCGGGCACTGTTTGGACGTTTGACGTTTCCGGAGGATTAATCGCCACGACCGAGCAACTCATAGTCCGGCAGGCTAAACCTTTGCCTCAATGGACTTGACTACGTAGTTCCGATACAAAAAAGGCCGTCTCGTGAGAGACGGCCTTTTTGATTCTGAGATAGGGTCGCGCTTACTGATTCAGCAACCAGACCGCAAGGTTGTCGTACTGCACGACAAAACCCTCGTCTTCCAATGCTGCGCGGACAAAGTAGCCGATCTTTCCGTTGTCGGTGAAGCCTACGTTCTGCACCTGCGCCAGGAATTGTCCGTTGGCATAGATGCTCATCGTAGCTCCATCGACCACGACACCTACCACGTTGATGGATTCTGGTGCGGTGCTCACGATCGTATTGTCGGTGGGAGCCACAAATACGTTTGTAGTCTCGCCGTCCCAGCTGCTCAAGGAGTATTTCCCATCACATTGGATGCCAAATAGAAAGCCTCGCTCATTATCCGGCGCACGGAAGAACAGACCGAAGCGGTCGTTGGCATTGCACTCCGCCGGCATCACGACCTCGCTCTGATAGTAGTAGTCCTTGATCAGCGGCCAGGAGACTTCCCAGCACGACAGCTCAGGAGCACCCTTTGCCTCCATTACGAATTTGCCGCCAGCGATGGTGGTCGCGAAGCAATCGTTGTTGAACAAGGTCCAATTGTTGTCGTTATCGAATGAGTCCTTGCCAGTCGGATCACCTAATGCAGCCGCAGGATTGCTTGGAATCGCCGTCGGCAGCGGTGCTTCGGTGGGAACCGGGGTAGGGGGGACCGCGGTCGGCGGCGCAGCTGTGGGCGGTTGAGCCTCGACCGTTGCCGCAACGCTGGTCGCTACCGCGCTGTCCTGGTCCCCGGATGATGAGCAGGCAGCCAGCACTGGGATCGCGATAAGTCCGATTGCTATTCGAAACATCTGTTTCTTGTTCACTTGAACTTCTCCTTATTCTTCTCGAGACGGATTATGGCCAAACGCTAAAGTTTAGCAACAAGTAGGTCCGAGCAGAATGCGCATTCTTGCGCAGGTTTCCATCGATCTGACCTCTAAGCGGGCTCCAGGTCGACGGCTTCTCCGGGGTTGAGCACGCGCACCGCAATCTCTGGCGCAACCTCTGCCACAAGTTGAGAGAAGAGATGGGCAGGGTCATCGCCAGCAGCTCTCCCTAACCGGCGTACTCCGAACGGGAAGAAAGTTCCCCAGTGGATTGGAATCGCCAGGCGCGGCTTCAACAGCGCCACCGCCTCCGCAGCCTGCTGAGGATCCATATGGCCATCGCCAAGGGTTGGTCCCCATCCAGCGACCGGCACGAGAGCAACATCCAGGTTCTCGGCAATATCTGCCATTTCTGGAAAATAGTCAGTGTCTCCGAAAAACAGAATTCTTTGTTGACCCTCGATCAAATATCCCGCAGATGCTGTCGCAACGGAGACTAGCGGCCGGCCGCCTATATGTTTGGCATGTGTTGACTGCACGCGCACAGGCCCGACCTGTGCTTTCTCATCTTCGCGCAGCTCTTCGCTGTTCGGATAACCGCGCCGACGAAACATTGCCGCGACGCCGTGCGGAACAATGATGCGCGTCTCGCGGTCTAATTTGCGGAGCGAGCGGAGGTCGAGGTGATCCCAGTGGTTGTGTGAGATGAGCACCGCGTCGACATCGGTGTAATGCTGCGTAGCGACCGGCGGTGATCGCCGATATAGATGCAGTACGCGGTTGAGCAGCAGCGGGTCGGTGAGTAAGCGAGTGCCTTTCAGCTCCAGCAGCACCGAGGCATGACCGAGGTAAACGATGCGATCTTGACTCAATTTAACTCCATAAGCAGTGGTTCAGAGGGCTGGAATTGTAATTCCGGATTCTGCTCGCTTGCCCGGACAATAGCCCCTTTTGGCGGCGAATTGTAATTTGGTAGTGGTGGAATAGTTGAAAGGTGGAGCTAAGGAGCCATCACAAAGTTGAAAGTCGCAATGAAATTTCCGCCCGAGCTCTCTTCAAGAGTAGCGACCAATTCAGAATCGACAAAGTTGTCAGCGTCTCCAAATCGAGCGCCTGGGAAATATATTTGCGTTGTGTGCTCGGGCTGGCCAGGCGGCGTGACTTTGACATGGATATGGGCAGGCCTACCAGGGTACAGGCCGGGCAATATCGTCTCCAGTTGATAATTTCCATTTTCATCAGCGATGAGCTTTCCTCTCAGCTGGAAACCCTCATTATCGTACTCCCCATATACATCCGTCTGCCAGAAATCAAGCAGTGCTCCCGATAGAGGCTCGCAATTCAATGTCATCACTTGGCCGGTCAGCAGAACCGGGGTTCCAGCCATACCGGGTTCAATTAGGCTTGTGCGCTCTGGGGCACCTGGGGAGTAAAAGGGCCCCTCTGGATTAAAAGGGGTTAGGTTTGCGGAGCACGGCGTAGGCTCTCCTTGAAGTTCACCACCAGAATCCTCAGCAGTAGCCTGCGTCTCGGTCTCGCTTCTCTCCCCAGTTGGTGCGTTGGCTTCGATCTTTGAATCGGCCTGGATGTTCCCGTTGCTCGTAGCTGTAGCACAGCCAACGAGGGTTGCGGCAACCGAAATAATGATAAGCATTCGTGCGCGCATAGAAACTATCCTTCAATGTTTTTAACGTGCCGGTCAAAGAATTCGATGGATCGCTGCATAGCGAGCGTGAAGTAGTTCGAAAGGTTGTGGTTATCGCCCGGGTACTCATAGAGCTCTGCAATTCCGCCGACGTCTTCCATCTGCTGATACAGGATTTGCGAGAACTCAAGCGGGACGGTTGAGTCAGCGGTGCCGTGGTGAAGCTGTACCGGGCCAGAGATCTGGTCCAGGTAGGAATTGGCTGACAGTGGATCCCAGAATTTGGGATTCTCTTCAGGAGTGCCGAATATCTCGGTGAGGCTGCCCCGCCAGCTGTTCGGCCAGGGGGTGCGGGTTGGTCCAGGGGTCGCTCTTCCGCGCGTCCAGCGCTGAAAAAGGTCCGGGTATGACGCCACCACTCCGGCCCAAATGACGCCTGCCCGGATGTCATCGGTGGCGACCATGGAGCGCAGCGTTATGAAGCCTCCCATGGAGTGTCCCCACATTCCGATCCGATCTGGATCGGCGCCATCAAATTCCTTGATGGCCGCAACCGCGTTGAGCACATCGATTGTGTAATCTGGGGCGCCATATGCGCTGCGTGCCACTCCCTCCGAATTGTCGTGCCCCCGATAGTCGGATCGCAAGACGATATACCCGTTTCGTGCGAATCCATCGACATAGGCAACATAACGCTCCGTGGTGCGGTATTGATCAGGTGGAATGTAGCCATGGTTGAACACCACCACCGGCCAGCCGCCTTCTGGCGGATCCCCAAATGGCACTGTAAGCATGGCGAAGATTTTGAGCCCTTCCGATCGATAGGATGCAATGTAACGGTAATAATTCGCGCCATTAGCAAGAGATTCTTCGATCTGTATCTTGCTTGCCGGGTATGTCCGATCTTTGAGATAGTCGATCGATAGCGGGTGCGGGATCGGCGTGGACGTGGGACTTGGGGTAAGAGTTGCGGTTGGCGTGCTGGTTTTGGTTGGAGGATGTACGGTTTGAGTCGGGACAGATTCAGTCGCACGCTCAGGTTCAGCTAACACCGCGCCGGCCGCTGGGCTTGAACATGCAGTTAGCAGAATTAGCGCGAAGGGTGCGATGCGGGCCAAATCCATATTGGCCCGCATTCTACCTGCAGGCGCATTCGGGTGCTGTTAGTAGAGTGTGAGCATCCGCAACCCGCCTTGATCTGCGACGCGCGTTCATATACTCCAATTAAGAGGACGATTCCCCCCGTAATTTCCGGCCTGGGAGCCACCGGCTTATAATGGAGGTAGCGCGAGCTTTGGAGAGGTGCTCGGGATAAATGGCAAAGAAAAGGGAATATGCAAAGGGCGACTGGCTTGTCCATCCTTCTTACGGCATCGGCCAGGTCAAGAAGGTCGAAAAGAAGCATGTCGAAGGAAGGAAGGTCGAGTTCTACCGGGTGGAAGGGGAGAACGTGACATATTGGCTTCCGGTGGGGGAGCTCCAGGCCAGCCGCGTCCGACGGCTAGCGTCCAAGAAAGAATTTCGCAAGGCTATCAAACTTCTTAAGAGAAGCCCCAAAGTGATGGATCCAGACCATACGAAGAGGCGCGGCCGGATCAAGGATGTGATGGCGACCGGCTCCTTGCGTGCGGTGGTGCGTGCCATTCGTGATCTTTCAGCGCGTGATTCAGAGAAGCGGCTGAGCGATACGGAGCGCCGGTCTTTGGAGCAATTCATAGGTACTTTGGTTGAGGAGTGGGCGATCGCCGAAGAGATCGAGCAGCATGAAGCGAGGACCGAACTCGATGCTATGCTCGACGCTATTCCGGCGTTGAGCTAAATTCACCCACAAATTCCCGATCAGAACAATCCAACTACACGACCCGATTCGAGATCGAGGTCTACATCGAAGTAGGCAGGGCGAGTGGGCAGGCCGGGCATGGTCATCATCTTGCCCACCAACGGATACAGGAATCCCGCGCCAGCGGAAGCCCGAATTTCGCGAATGGGGACCACAAAGCCCTTCGGAACCCCTTTCAATGCCGGATCATGGCTGAGGCTCAAGTGGGTCTTTGCCATGCAGATCGGGAGATCTGAAAGTCCCAAATCCTCATATCTTGCAATTTGCTCTTCCGCCAGTTCGGAGTACTCAACGCCGTCCGCGCCATAGACCTCGGTGCAGATCGATTTGATCTTTACCCGGATACCAGCTTCAAGCGGATATAAAAATTTGAATTGAGCCGGCATCTCGGCCGTCCGACGGATGGCTTCGGCCAGCTCCACGGAGCCCGCGCCGCCCAACGCCCAGTGTTGACTCACGACCGCCTCAACCGCGCCTGCATTCAAGGCCGCAGTTCGGACAATCTCATGTTCTTGGTCGGTGTCGGTGTGGAAGGCGTTGATGGCAACGACCACCGGCACGCCGAACTTGAGGGCGGTATGAATGTGGTGTTTCATGTTTGCCGTACCGGCTCGTACCAGCTCCAAGTTTTCTTCGCGATAGACCGGATCCAGGGTGCCGCCGGCCGTCACCTTAGGCCCACCGCCATGCATCTTGAGTGCCCGGATCGTTGCGACAAGTACGACTACATTGGGCACGAGTCCTGAGTAGCGGCATTTAATATCGAAGAATTTTTCCATTCCGATGTCGGCGCCAAATCCAGCCTCTGTCACGACATAGTCGGCCAGTTTCAGCGCAATCCTATCGGCGATGATCGAGCTGTTGCCATGCGCGATATTTGCAAACGGGCCCGCATGGACAAAGACCGGAGAACCCTCGAGGGTCTGCATCAAGGTGGGTTTAATGGCGTCTTTCATCAAGACCGAAAGCGCGCCAGCAACTCCCATCTCCTCTGCCGTAATTGCTTCGCCGGTAGTGCTGACGGCGGGGACCATCCTGCCCATACGCTCTCTGAGATCCGCTAGATCATTGGTGAGAGCGAGGATGGCCATCACCTCGCTTGCAACCGTGATATCGAAGCCGGTCTCCCGTTCGAAGCCGCTTTCATTCTCACCCTTGCCGATCGTAATCCCTCGTAGGAACCGATCGTTGGTATCCATTACGCGCCGCCAGGTGATGCTGTCCGGATCGATATCCAGCCGGACCAGGCGGCGTCGGTCGTCGGCCGACAGTTGGTCGATATCGCTCAGATCGATGCCTAAGCGTTTGGCACGCGTGTG
The DNA here is from genome assembly GCA_965364895.1 of uncultured bacterium. Taxonomy (GTDB): domain Bacteria; phylum Chloroflexota; class Anaerolineae; order Anaerolineales; family E44-bin32; genus JADFRG01. The sequence continues at coordinate 14,053 of CBDTZL010000024.1, read as the reverse complement.
AAAAGCGCTTGCGATACTCCGCTCTCCATCAGGCCCGACCGGCAGCAAACGCCGGAACAGCGCTTCGTCGCTTTGCCGACCCTCATGAAACCGCCGAGTATCTAGCGCCGCGGCCATCAAGTTATTCGCGGCGGTTATGGCGTGAATGTCGCCGGTCAGGTGAAGATTGAAGTCCTCCATAGGGATCACCTGGCTGTAGCCGCCGCCGGCCGCGCCGCCTTTGATTCCGAAGGTGGGTCCCTGGCTGGGCTGCCGAATGCAGGTAAACACCCGTTGGTTCAGGTGTGCGCCGAGCGCCTGACACAAACCCACGGTGGTGGTGGTCTTTCCCTCGCCAAGTGGGGTAGGGGTAACTGCGGTCACCAAGATGTACTTGCCGTTCGGCTGAGATTTCAAGCGGTCGAGAACATCCAGACTTACCTTAGCTTTGTAGTCGCCGTGGAGCTCAAGTTCTTGTGGCTCAAGCCCAAGTTCCTCAGCCAGCTTCCGGATCGGTTTGAGCTCGGCTCCCTGAGCGATTTCAATGTCGGATGGTACGGGGTCAAGCACTTTAAGTGGGGTAGCAGAAATCGGATTTCTAGGGGTCTGGCTCATCAATAACTTCTCCTTGGATTTCGTGGCGTTTTTCAAGAATATTCTTAACGTGCAGGAGCAGATACGCTTGCAGTTCCAGGTCGTCGACGCCGCTAATTATAGAGGTCATCGGCTTCCTCATGGTAAGTCTCGCGACCGAAATACCAATTAGGAAATCGCCTATTAATATGCTTCCAATCGTTTCTGGATGATGGATCAGGGGATGAAAACGGTGTTTACCGGCGGCCCTCGGCCAGACGGACCGCGGCGGGGGAGCGGCGGAGCGCCAGCATCGCCCAAATTCCGACCATCGGCCCCAGAGCAAGCACAACAAAGGCCCACTCCCAGCCGACCAGCGCAACAAGACTCGGGATCAGTCGAATTGTAAAGAGCGTCAGCAGAAAGCCCAAGCTGGTTTGAAGCGTCAAAGTGGTCCCCACGTAGCGCTCGTCGCAGAGCTCGCTGACGCTGGCAGAATACTGTGCTGAGTCGGCCACCACTGCAAATCCCCAGATCAGACTGACAGCCACCAGAGGGATCACCGGACCCCCGAAGAGAAATCCAATCGTAAGTGCGCAGGCGCCGCTGATGCCTAGCAGCAGCGATGTCACGGCGGTCCGCCCGATGCGATCTGCTATTTTTCCAGCCAGTACGCTCCCCAGGGCGCCTGCCGCGAAGAAGGCAAATGAAAGAACGCTGGCGAGGCTAAGATCCAAGCCTAATGTACCGAAACTTGCTAGCAAAAACACCGGCAGCCAGGCCCACATCGCAAACAGTTCCCACATATGGCCCAGATATCCAAGATTGGCGAGCATGATCTCGCGGTCGCGAAGGATTGCTCCGACGTGGCGCCAGTTGAACCTTGGGGCACGGGTCGCGTAGGGTCCGTCGCGCACAAAGAGGGCCGAGATTAGGCCGCCGGCGGCGGCCAACGCCGCCGCTAGATAGAGTACATATTCCCAATCCCCGATGCCGCCGGAAGCGTTGATCAGGTGTGGCGCGCCAGAGCCGAGGGTAAGCGCACCTACGAGCAGGCCGATCCCGAGCCCGCGATCGGCCTTGGTCCAGGTAGCCATGGTTTTCATCGCGACCGGATACACACCTGCCAGGACCACGCCGGTCAGGAAGCGCAGGACGAGCGCTGGACCCAGACTGGAGGCAAATGCTGCGATCGAAGCGGTTGCGAGCGCGGCCAAAACAGATGAAATAGACATCATCCAACGGGCTGGCAGGCGGTCGGCCAGGTTGAGCAGCGAGGAGCCTAGAGCTCCCACAACGAACCCAATTTGAACCGACATGGTCAACCAGGCGCGACCGGAGTCGTCCAATTGCCACAGCAGTGTGAGCTGCGGGACAACGGCCGAGGCTGAAAACCATACCGACATCCCGAGCAGCGTTGCAATCGACAGCAGGACCAGCGTGGGCCACTTGCCGGTCATCGTTAAGCGGCGCGGTTGTGCGATCGCTTCGCTCAATTAACGTACCTCCTGGGGGTTGCTGGGACGAACCGCCGAACCGGGTCGGGTAATAACCGTCGATTTTGCCTGAACAACTGCCACCAAATGGAACCGGGGCAGAGGGCTTACGAGCCTGACTCGGTGTATTCGCCCTGGACCATCAGACGGATCTGCTCGACCACGTCCGGATTTGCAAGGGTGGTGACGTCGCCGACGTCCCGTCCATTGGAGATGGCGGTCAGGACCCGGCGCATGATTTTCCCCGAACGCGTTTTGGGCATGTCTGGCACGATCCACACGTGCTTGGGGCGCGCGATCTTGCCAATGCTCTCTTCGATGGATCGCACAACCGCCGCCTCGATTTTCTTTGAGGCTTTCACGTTCGGCTGTAGCGAGATGTACATATCGGGAACGCGCCCTTTGATGTCGTCGCGAAGGGGAACTACGGCAGATTCTGCTACTTCCTTCACGACCATAACCGCCGATTCCAATTCCTTCGTTCCGAGGCGGTGACCGGCGACATTAATGACGTCGTCAACGCGGCCCAAGATGCGATAGTAGCCATCCTCCGCGAGCACGGCGGCATCTCCTGTGAGATAGGGCCAATCCCGCCAGTCCTTGCTCTTCGGATCCTTGTTGTAACGAGCGTAGTAGGTCTCGACAAAGCGGTCCTGGTCCCCCCATATGGTCTGGAAGGCGCCCGGCCACGGATTTCGGATCAGAATATTTCCCGCGACACTGCCCTTAGGCACGCTATTTCCATCCTCGTCGTAAATCACTGGATGGATACCTGGCAAAGCTGGCCCCGTGCTCCCGGGTTTCATGGGATGAAGGGCGGGCATGGTGCTGCAGAGGAAACCGCCGGTCTCGGTCTGCCACCAGGTGTCGACAATGACCGCTTCCCCTTTTCCGACCGCGTGGTAATACCATCGCCAGACTTCGGGTTCGATCGGCTCACCAACCGTGGTCATATGTTTAAATTTGAAATCGTATTTGGCGGGTTCGTCAGGCCCCGCTTTGCGGAGCATGCGCACCGTTGTGGGGGCGGTATGGAAAATGTTGACGTTGAGCTGTTGGGCGATGCGCCAGGGTCTGCCGGCGTCGGGGTAGGTGGGTACCCCCTCATATAAGACGCTGGTCGCCCCAAGTGCGAGCGGCCCATACACGATGTAGGAATGCCCGGTAATCCATCCGATATCCGCCATGCACCAATACACATCTTCTGGATGAATGTCCTGCACATACTTCGAGGTGCCGGCTACATAGGCGAGATAGCCACCGGTCGAGTGCTGGCAGCCTTTTGGCTTGCCCGTCGTCCCACTCGTATACATTAGAAACAGTGGCGCCTCAGCCGGCATACGCACCGGATCAACCCTGACGCCACGCTGATCCTTCAGCAGTTCGTCCACAAAGAAATCCCGCTCCTCGACCATTTTGCTTCGAGATGCGTATTCGCCTCGGATCCGGCGCCAGACCAGCATATTTTCAACCTCCTGGCCCAGCTCCTTAGCGGTTGCGACGGCCTCGTCGCCGTTGACCCGATGATCCAGCAGCTTTCCGTTTCGGTAGTAGCTGTCCATCGTAATCAACACCTTGCTGCCGGAGTCGGCAATGCGCTCACCACAAGCGTGTCCGCTGAACCCTCCGAAAACTACGGAGTGGATGACACCCAGGCGGGCACAAGCTAGCATGGTGATCGGCAGCTCGGGCACCATGGGCATGTGGATTGTGACGCGATCTCCGGCCTTCAGCCCACAATGGTCGCGCAGCACCGCTGCAAACTCGTTAACGCGAACGTACAGCTCTTGATAGGTGACAGCGACGTGGGGTTCGTCCTCCGGTTCCGGGACCCAGATAAGGGCGGCCTTGTTCCGATGCAGCGGCAAATGGCGATCGATGCAGTTGTACGAGACATTGAGCTGCCCGCCCACAAACCACTTCCAGGAGGGAGCATCGCTGGTGTCCAGCATGGTGTGCCAGTAGCGGTCCCAATCGAGCAGATCCGCGTACTCTTTATAACAATCCGGAAAATTCTCCAGGCTGAATCGCTGGTAAATATCCGGATCGGTCATGTTGGCTTGAGCAATAAATCCCTGATGGGGCGAGAACTTGTTTTCCTCCTGCCAATGCACCGCAATTTGCGCCTCACTTACTCTGAGTTCTTTGTCCTTCATTGACCGGTCTCCCATCCTGAAGTCCTCCGAAGATACGGGCTTCGCCACGCTCGGAATTTACCGTAGTTTACTCAAGGAAGGAGCGAGGAACTTATCAACTCGTTGGCCGCAGCCAATTGAGCCCTGACAGCCTCTGGCGCGGTGCCGCCCTGGCTGCTCCTACGGGCGAGCGCGGCTTGCAGGTCGAACACATCATCTACGTCGTGCCCAAAGAGGCTGTCAAGCGCACGCAGATCCTTTAGTAGAACCTGATCCAGTGCGAGCTGATGCTTCTCGGCGAACTTCACGACTTTCCCAACCGTTGCGTGCGCCTCACGGAACGGCACTCCCTTGCCCACCAGATAATCAGCAAGATCGGTCGCCAATAGGTCTGGCGTGATAGCAGCTGCCATGCGTTCGGGCCGCAGTTCCAGCGTCGCAATCAGACCGCTCAGAACGGGCAAGATCTCGAGCAACGTATCATGTGCGTCGAACGCCGGTTGTTTGTCTTCCTGTAAATCTTTGTTGTATGCGGAAGGAAGGCCCTTGAGGGTCGTCAGCAAGCCAGCGAGGTGGCCAACCAATCGCCCGGTCTTGCCGCGGGTCAACTCGAGCGCATCGGGATTCCGCTTCTGCGGCATCAAGCTGGATCCGGTAGTGAAGCTCTCATCGAGCTCGATGAATCCGTAGGCTGGGCTGCTAAACAGGATGAGATCCTCCGCCAGCCGGCTGAGCTCAATCCCCAGAAGTGCAGCCGCGAACAGGTACTCGACTGCAAACTCTCGATCCGAGACAGCGTCGATGCTGTTGCTACTGACCGTGCCAAACTCCAAATCCTTAGCAAGGGCTAGGCGATCGATCGGGTAAGTCGTACCCGCCAGGGCAGCCGAGCCCAGTGGCAGCACAGATGCGGAGAGCTGAACCTGGGCGAACCGTTCTCTGCTGCGGTGCAGTGGCCAAAATAAAGAGAGCATCCAATGGCCCCAGGTGACCGGTTGGGCCGGCCGCATATGGGTGTAGCCCGGCATCGGGAGCTCAATACCTGCCTCCGCGTTCTTGATGACGGCTTCGGCTAGATCGAGAATTGCCCTATCCATCCGATCGCAGGCGCGCATCACCCACAATCGGAAGTCGGTCGCTACTTGATCGTTTCGACTACGGCCGGTATGCAGCTTGCCTGCCAACGGCCCGATGCGCTCCGTGAGCAAACGCTCGACGGCGGTGTGGACGTCCTCGTCGGTTGGAAGCGGCTCGAATGTTGGATCAGCCAGCGCCTGGCGCACTTGCTCCAGACCGTCGGTGATGCTTTCGACCTCTGCCTCAGCCAGAATATCAATGCGGCCGAGGGCGCGCGCCCAGGCCAGGCTAGCATCAATGTCCTCAGCATACATTCGGCGATCGAATGAGAAGCTTGTATTGAGGGCAGCGAAGGCCGGATCCGGTTCCTTGCTCATCCTACTTCCCCACAGTCTCATTTGCTTCCCTCTCTATTTAGGTCCGATAGTTGGCATTGATGGATATGTAATCGTGAGTCAAATCACAGGTCCACACGGTTGCAGAAGCTTGGCCAAGACCCAAATCAAGCCGAATGGTGATCTCCGGATCAGCCAGGATCGAGGCGGCTGAGGCTGGATCCCAGCCAGCTGACTCGCCAGCCTGCACCAATTGCAGCTCATCCGCGCCGGCGCTGCCGATCCAAAGCGAGAGCCGGTTCGGGTCGAGCTTGATGCCCGCCCTGCCAGCCGCGGCCAGCACCCGGCCCCAATTTGGATCTTCGCCGGCCAGCGCGGTTTTTACCAGGGGCGAGGTGGCGATGGTCTTAGCAACCTTGAGAGCCGACGCTTCATCGGCGGCTCCCACGACAGACAGCGTCACGAACTTCGAGGCGCCCTCTCCGTCGCGAACGATTTCCTGTGCGAGAGTCTGGCAGACCGACTCGAGCGCTTCTGCAAAGCGCGCCACAGCACTCGCGTCCTCCACCTCCACGCCGCTGGCGCCGTTTGCCAGCAACAAGACGCTATCGTTGGTGCTGGTATCACCGTCCACCGAAATTCGATTGAAAGACTGCTCAACCGCATCACCCAGCAGTCCCTGCAGGACCGGTGAGGCGACCTTGGCGTCGGTGGTCAGGACCGCCAACATCGTGGCCATGTCGGGATGGATCATTCCAGAGCCTTTCGCCATGCCTCCGATCGTGACCGCTCCTCCGGGCAATTCGACGCTCACGGCCAGTTGCTTGGGCTGGGTATCGGTTGTCATGATCGCCTCCGCCGCGGCCAGGCCGTTGTCAGCGGAAAGCCCCGCAGCCGATTGGCCAATCCCCAGCTCCAATTTTGCCAGGTCAAGCTGCACTCCAATCACGCCGGTGGAAAGGACCAGCACCTGGTTAGGGTCGGCATCAATGCTCGCCGCGGCGAGCCTTTGCATTTCCTGGGCCGCCTGCTCACCAGCCGCCCCAGTGCAAGCGTTGGCAACTCCAGAGTTCACAACTACTCCCCATAAGCGATCTGAATTTTCCCGCAATGTCTCCCGGTCGAGGATTACTGGCGCGGCCGGCAGCTGGTTGCGGGTAAACACGCCTGCGCCTGTGCACTCGTGTTGCGAAACGACCAGTGCCAGATCTGGAGCGCCCGATGGTTTCAGGCCGCAGGCGCTGGCGGCCGCTCTGAATCCTTGGGGGGCCGTCACTCCGCGATCGCCGAGGATCTGCACCATCAATCCCTTTGGACCGCGAGCTTAGGAGATGCGGACGGATCCTCCTCCATCAATGCTCTCACCTTCATCTGCAATCCAAACAGATCGATGAACCCTTTAGCGTCTGACTGATCGTAGACATCGTCGGCACCGAAAGTAGCCAGGTCCTCCCGGTAGAGGCTGTTCGGGCTATGACGGGCGATGGCCGTCGCGCTGCCCTTATATAGCTTCACGCGCACCCATCCTGTCATTGTTGCCTGGGTTTCAGTAATCAACGCGGCAATGGCTTGCCTCAAGGGCGTGAACCACTTGCCGTAGTAAATCAACTCAGCATATCTCAGCGCAATCAGCTGTTTGAAGTGCAATGTATCTCGGTCGAGGCAGAGCGATTCGAGATCGCGGTGGGCGACAGAGAGGACTGTGCCGCCCGGGGTCTCGTAGACTCCGCGTGACTTCACGCCAACCAGCCGGTTTTCGACCATATCCACGCGGCCGACGCCGTGACGCGCTCCGATGTCGTTCAGCCGCTCAATCAACGCGGCCGGTTCGAGCTGCTCCCCATTCACGGAGATCGGGAGTCCCTGCTCGAAGCCAACCTGCACCATTTCCGGCTGGTCGGGCGCGCTCTCGGGTGAGGCGGTCCACTGGAAGAGTTCCTCCTGTGGCTCTTCGGCTGGATCTTCAAGCGGACCCCCCTCATGGGATAGATGCCAAAGATTGCGGTCGCGACTGTAGATGGAACGGGTGGTGGCTGAGACGGGGATCTCGCGGCTTGTTGCGTACTCGAGCGCATCCTCGCGCGAACGGATGTCCCATTCTCGCCAGGGTGCGATTACCTTAAGCGTCGGACCTAATGCCTTAAAGGTCAACTCGAAGCGAACCTGATCGTTGCCTTTCCCGGTACAGCCATGAGCGACTGCGTCGGCGCCCTCTTGCTCCGCGGTAATTACCTGCCACTTGGCGATCAGCGGCCGTGCAATGGCTGTGCCCAGCAAGTACTTACGTTCGTAGACGGCTCCGGATTGCAGCATCGGAAAGAGGTAATCACGCGCGAACTCATCTCGCAGATCTGCCTGTATGAGCTTGCTGGCACCGCTTGCTAAGGCCTTCTCCTCCAGCCCGGCCAGCTCCTCTCCCTGGCCGATATCTGCGGTGAAGCAGACCACCTCGCAATGGTATTTCTCACGCAACCAGGGAACGATGACGGAAGTGTCAAGTCCTCCCGAATATGCCAGTACAACTTTGTTTATGTCAGATCCCGCCATGCCAACCTCCTGCTTTTATCGGATGAGGAATTTACGTCTCTATCAGGTTCATTACGACCGCCACCTCGTCGCACCGATCTTGAATCGGACAAAGTCGGCAGTCACGCCAGACCTTCTCCGGAAAACGTTCCGTAAGGCTCACCTCGAATCCGAGCTTTTGGAAAAAACTCGTGGCGCGTGTCAGGGCGAATAAAGTGTGCACGCCTCGGCGGCGCGCTTCGTCAATCAGCGCCTGTGTGATCGCAAAGCCCAACCCATTGCGTTTGGCATTCTCCGATACGGCCAGTGATCGCACCTCGCTCAACTCCGGCGTGTACTGGACCAGTGAGCCGCAGGCTTTTACTGTATCGCCCCAGACCGCAACCACCCAATCGTCCAACGTGGAAGCGATTTCTTCTAAAGGGCGGGGCAGCAGCTGGCCGCGCTCGGAATAGCCCGCGACCAGCTCAACAATCACGGGAACATCCTCAGAAGCTGCCTTACGTACTTCAATTTCCATTGAAAGACTCAAGTCGTTTGTACCTTCGGCAGAGGGTCCGAGCTTTCAATCCTCAACTGCTCACCCCGAAGCGTCCATGCTCTCCGCCAGAATCTCGAGCCCGGATTCGATCTCTTCCGGCGTGATCGCTAGCGGGGGGCAAATGCGCAAAATATCATCGCCTGCGTTGATAACAAGCAGCCCCCGCTGCCGGGCGGCCTCAATTAGCGGCTTGACCGCGCCTTCCAATTGGACGCCGACAAGCAGACCGCGCCCACGGAGCTCTTTGATGCGGCGCTTACCGAGCGCCAGCAGACCCGCGCGTAGCTGCTTCCCATTCTGTTCCACGCGCTGAAGCAGCTCGGGTCGACTGAGTTCGTCGAACACCGCGCAGGCAACGCTGCAGACTAATGGGCCACCTGCGAATGTGCTGCCATGGTCGCCCACTTCAATCGCTTCGGCGATTGACTCAGTGACCAAAGTGGCTCCAATTGGTAACCCGCCCCCTAGTGGCTTCGCCAGGGTCATAATGTCGGGCTTCACGCCCGACCACTCGTGTGCCCACAGTCGCCCGCTCCGGCCGAGACCGCACTGCACCTCATCGAAAACAAGCAACGCTTGATGCTGATCACAAAGCCGACGCAGCCCGGCTAGAAATTCGGCCTCGGCGAGAACAACACCGCCTTCGCCCTGGATCGGCTCGATGAAAACAGCACACACTCGATCACTCATTGCTCGTTCGAATGCTACGAGATCGTTGAATGGAACGAAAGTCACCCCTGGGACAAGCGGCGCAAAAGGAAGCCGGAAATTTTCTTTGTGAGTCAGCGAAAGAGCACCCATTGTGCGGCCGTGAAACCCGCCTACGAAGGCGATGATTTCGAATTTATCCCTTCCGTGATTAAGTCGGGCCCACTTCCGGGAAAACTTTAGCGCGGCCTCGATGGCTTCGGCGCCGGTGTTGGAAAAGAACACCCGATCGGCGAAGGAGCTCTCGACCAAACGCTGGGCCAGTTCGACCTGAGGTTCGCTGTAATACAGATTGCTAAGGTGGGTCAGTTTGCGGCTCTGCTCCTGCAATGCTTCGAGCCAGCCCGGATGTGAGTGTCCGAGGGCATTGACCGCGATGCCGGCCGCGAAGTCTAAATAGCGCTTGCCTTCTCGATCGAAGAGGTAGCTGCCCTCACCGCGGCTGAAGACCACCGGTGGACGGCTGTAGGTAGGCACTAAATAGCGAGATTCAGCCTGGATAATCTGCTCGGAGTCCATCGGTCAAGATCCGCCTGCAGTCAGCATCGTGCCTCCGCCTGAGGCTAGACCAGGTAGGTCGACGATTCGCACTTTGGGAACTCCTCCGCGAAGCGCATCGGATCCGGCTCGCACTTTGGGAATCATCCCCGCTTTGATTTCCCTGTCAGCAATCAACGCCTCAGTTTGGGCCACCTCAAGCGATGGCAGTAGCTGACCTGAGCGGATTATTCCCGAGACATCCGAAACGAACGCCAGTTCAGTTGCGTTCATCGCCTCAGCGATGACGCCGGCGACGCTGTCAGCATTGACGTTGTAGATCTGGCCGTCAACGCCCAGCGAAAGCGGCGAGACGACCGGAAGGAAGCCCGCATCGAGCAGGGTGTGCAGCAATTTGGCATCGACCTCGATTACCTGGCCGACGAGTCCCAGGTCCGCAGTAGGGTGATCGAGCTTCTGCACCTTGATCATGCCTGCATCGAACCCGCTCAGCCCGATCGCCCGCGCTCCGTTTCGCATCAGCGCCGCGACGAGCTGTGCCTGCAGCTGCCCGCAGAGCACCATTAGCGCTGCTTGCAATGCTCTTGGGCCGGTGCGGCGCAATCCCTGCACCCTTTCTGGCTTCGATCCCAGAAGAATCTGGATTTCGTCCACGGCCTGCCCGCCGCCGTGCACAAGGATCATCGGGCCCGGCAAGCCAGCGATCGAGCGGGCAAGCTGCTCTTGAAATTCCGGCTCCTCCAATTTGTCTCCGCCTACCTTGATCACTTGCATCTGTTTCTCCTCACGCGGCTTTATAGCAAGCCGGCAGTTTCCTCAAGGCCAAATACAACATTCATGTTTTGTAGTGCCTGGCCGGCGGCACCCTTTTGCAGATTGTCAATCGCAGAGGTGACAATTAGAGTTCCACCGGCCACCGTCAACCCGATCGAACACCGATTGCTGTGATTGACCTGCCGCATGGACGCCAGCTCACCTTCCGGAAGGACATTGATAAATGGTTCATCGGCGTAGGTTTCGAGTAGGAGATCACGAAGCTGCGACTCGACCCAACCCGAAGGCAGCGGGACGTAGACTGTGGACAACAGGCCACGGGGGATGGGCACCAAGTGTGGGCTAAAAATCAAACTGGGTTGCCAGTCGCTCCAGCCAGCCAATGTCGCCTCCATTTCCGGCAGGTGTCGGTGGGAGCGACCGATGCTATACGGTCGAAGGTCCTCCGCTACCTCGACATAATTCGTCGCTAGTTTGGGTGTACGCCCAGCCCCAGACACACCAGATTTTGCGTCCACAATTACCTGTCCGCTGACGGCCGATTCGAGCAGCATGGGATAGAGTGCCAGCAGGACCGAAGTTGGATAGCAGCCCGGATTCGCTACCAGGCGGGCACCGACAAGCTGCTCCCGGGAAGCCTCCGTCAGGCCGTAGACCGCCTCGTTGAGCAGCTCGGGAGCGGGATGCTGCAGCCCATACCATTGCTGATAAGTGTCGGGATCTGCCAATCGAAAATCAGCGCTGAGGTCGATCACCCGCGCGCCGGCTTGGAGGGCGGCGACAGCCACTTCTGCCGATTGCCCGTGCGGAAGACAGAGGAACACGACATCCAATTCGTCCAGCGGAGCCTGCGCCGGGTCGATCAAATCGACCTCCGGAGCACCCGGAAACACTTGGGACAGACTCCGGCCCGGGTTGGATCGCGAAGTGGCGAAGCTCAAGCGAGCCTGGTCGTGGTGCCTTAGCAGCCGGATCAATTCCACTCCGGTGTAGCCGGTCGCTCCAAATACTCCAGCCTCGATCATCACTGCTCCTTAAAAAGAAATCGCCAGACCTGATTGCCGGTCTGGCGAAGGGAATGCGTTCAAATGCTAGTTGCTACTCAGGCAGCCCCAGACTCCAGACCAGCTATTCGGAATGGTCGACGAGCGCGCGGCAGATAAGCAACTGTTGGATTCAATGTGACGAAATCATATACGAGGCCCTGATCCTTGTCAATGTAATGAGGCGCCAAGCATCAGCGAGCGACCGGGCCTATATTTGCTAAGAGGCGACGACGGGATTCGAACCCGTGATGGAGGTTTTGCAGACCTCTGCCTTACCGCTTGGCCACGTCGCCGCGCAGTTACGCGAAATCGCCTGCCGATCGGCAGGACGATTGCGTAACAGCCGAGAGCGGGCGATGGGATTCGAACCCACGACCTTCTCCTTGGCAAGGAGACGTTCTACCACTGAACTACACCCGCGGCCGGTCGAGGATACCGTGAAGGGAGGGGGGAGTCAAGCATGGAGCGAATTGGCCGACTCTCCAATAAATATTGGCCGATTGCAACCCGAGCCAGTGCAAGATTCAAGGGCAATTCCGGCCATCGATTGCGCTCGAATCCGTGCTGAGTAGACTTGGTTAGGAGGCGCGATTGTCCGAATCCGATCCAGTTAAAAGCAAAGAATCTGGAGGCAGAAACGTCAAGGTTTCGCCTGGGCTAGGCTGCCTCTCGGTGATAGTAGTCGGAGTTGTTGCGGCCGGACTGCTGCTTGTTGTCCTTTCGATCGCGCTCCGCGGCGAGGCTCGGTTTAGCAAGGGGGACCTGGGCGAGCTGAGGATCTGGCTGATCCGGGAAACTGCCAACCAGGGATTGGCTCTCTCCACAACTCGCATTGTCGAAGGCCGCGAATCTTCTGGGAAAGTGTGTGTGCGAACCACGGCCAGGTTTGTGATGGTGCGCAGCGCACAAGAGGTCGAGGATGTCCAATTCTGCGAATGCTACGAAAAGCAGGGGGAGACATGGGTTGGGGTTGGAGAATGCCGGCAATAAATCATTGTGCAGGTTGCGCATAGCCATTATGCGCTGCGCCAGGTGAGAGAGAAGAATAAGCTGCTGAGAGCAGGCGAACACTCGCGGCGAGGTAGGTACTTCACAGCATTCCACTGACCCGATCGACCGGGGTCCAATATCGCAAGGGAAGGCGATATGACGGAGTCATTTCTAGATCAAGTCTTACAAGGTGATTCGCTTGAACTTATGGAGGGGCTGCCAGAGGGATCGGTAGATCTGGTTTTTGCTGATCCGCCGTACAACCTGCAGCTCTCCCAGGAGCTCTACCGCCCGAACATGACCAAGGTGGAGGGAGTCGATGAGGATTGGGACCGGTTCGATGGATTCCGGCAATACGATGACTTCACGCGGGCCTGGCTCTCGGCGAGTAGACGAGTGCTGCGTAACGATGGTGGCTTGTGGGTCATTGGGACCTATCACAACATTCATCGCGTAGGTGCCATCTTGCAGGATCTGGGGTTTTGGATTCTCAACGATGTGCTCTGGGTCAAGGCCAACCCCATGCCAAATTTTCGAGGCACTCGATTCACCAACGCGAACGAAACCCTGATCTGGGCCAGCAAATCGAAGAAGTCTCGATACAGCTTTAATCATCACGCTATGAAGAGTCTCAACGGCGGCAAGCAAATGCGTAGCGATTGGTACCTCCCGCTCTGCACCGGATCGGAACGAATCAAAATTGACGGCAAGAAAGCCCATGCAACTCAAAAGCCGGAGGCTCTGCTCTATCGAGTCTTGCTGGCCTCCACCGATCCCGGCGATGTCGTACTCGATCCTTTTTTCGGAACAGGCACAACCGGCGCTGTAGCCAAGCGCCTCGGTCGACATTGGATTGGAATTGAACAGGAAGCGCGTTATGTGGAATTAGCTCGGCGTCGGATTGAGGAAGTTGTTCCTGATCCGATCGAGGAAGATGTTCTCAATGTAATTCCCGAGCGACCGCCTCGGGTGCCGTTCGGGAAATTGCTCGAAGCCGGACTGCTGAGACCGGGGGAGAATCTCTATTTCCGAAAAGACCGGTCGTTGAATGCCAAAGTGAAGCCCGACGGCCGCTTGCGAATCAAAGGCTTCGAAGGCTCCATTCATCAAACCGGCAGCCATCTCGCTGGCGGCAGTCCGTGCAATGGTTGGGAGCATTGGTACTACACGGATGGCGATGGGGAGCTGCAGGCGATCGATGCGCTGCGGGAAGTAGTCCGTCGCGAAGATCGAGAATTAGCCTAAGCGATTTAGCATCCCCACTCAATCCATACGAGAAATGAATGAACACCCCATGGAGGGGTGTTCATGGTTGCCGCAGGTGCCGAGAGCCGGAATCGAACCGGCGACACCTTGATTTTCAGTCAAGTGCTCT